>NZ_JXDF01000018.1 GCF_001308195.1 Apilactobacillus kunkeei
TAAATTGTTATTTTATAAGCGAATTGACTTCGCAATGTTTAATTCTTACAACCAAGTTGTAAGTTCCTTACACATCATCGATTATCAATCTTATTCAGTTTTCAAAGATCTACCTTTTAATATCAAGCGTTGTCTCAATTGACAACTATTTAATATTACCAAATTATCAACACTGTGTCAATAACTTTTTTTATTTATTTCGTTGATGAATGTTTTCACATCAACGTTTGTCGCTCATCGACAACAATAAATATTATGCCATCTTGTTAACGTAAAGTCAACAGTTTTTTTATTGATTTTTTAACGTTTTAACGAGGTTTTTGACCGCCTCATCAACAGCAATATTTATATTATCAAAATATCGACACCGCGTCAACATTAATTTAAAAATAAAAAGGACGACTTTTAAAGTCGTCCTTTTGTTTTGAAACTATTTTAATTCAGGTGCGTCTGTCTTGTATAAGTTCAAAGTATCTTTCTTCTTCAACTTATTCAATAGATCAGTCTTCTTCTTTTTATCCATTTCCTTAAGAAGCTTCATTCCGTCAGCGTACTTGTAACTGTATGACTTCTTATCTACCTTCTTGAAGTCCTTAGGGTTGTAGAAACGTAGTAAGTCACCTAGCACTACCTTATCTGACAGAGATAGTTCAGTTGTAACGTGGTTTTGCATCTTCTTGATTTCAGCAGCTTGCTTCTTGTTTGGTGTAATTTGTTTACCAGTCTTAGTTAGGTATACACTTCCACCTACTACTGTGTATTCTGGAGATACAAAGTCTCCGTTTCTGAATGCAACAACTTGGTTTCTCTTCTTAGATAACAAGTCATTACCGAATTGGATAGTATTATCATCCTTTACCCCTAATAGATGTAATAGTGTTGGTAATACGTCAATTTCTCCACCGTAAGTGTGGTCAATTCCACCCTTTAGTCCGTCCATGTGAATCATGAATGGAACCTTTTGGAATTGCGCTAAGTCGAAGCTGTTAATAGACTTCTTGTGTAGTAATTGAGCAATAGCTGGTCTATGGTTGTTTGAAATACCATAGTGGTCACCATATAGCACAATCATACTGTTCTTCATTAAACCTGTCTTAGTTAGGTAATTCATAAATTCACCAAAGGCTTGGTCTAAGTAGTGAGCAGTTTGTACATATGGATCAACAGTATTGTCACCAGTCTTAGTTGCTGGGAATGATACGTTTTGCTTATCCAATTCATATGGATAGTGGTTAGTTAATGTAATTAGTTTTGCATAGAATGGTTGTGGTAATTGTTGGATGTATTGTGCAGCATCCTTGAAGAAGATCTTATCCTTCAAACCATAACCAACACTGTATGATGGTTTTTCAGTGTAGTAGTTTGAATCAAAGAAGTATTGGTATCCCCATGACTTGTATGCATTATCTCTATTCCAGAAACTAGGCACATCCCCATGGAATGCAGCAGTACTGTAACCCTTTTGAGCTAAAATAGCTGGAGCAGCTTGGTATGTGTTTTGAGTACCATAAGTAACCATTGCTGATCCTTCTGGTAGACCGAATAGTGAGTTTTCTAACATCATTTCAGCATCAGAGGTCTTACCTTGTGCTACTTGGTGGTAGAAGTTATCAAATGATAATGTATTTTGGTTATGGTAGAACTTGTTTAGGTTTGGAGTTACTTCCTTACCGTCAACTTTGTAATCAATTAAGAATTGTTGGAAACTTTCCAAATGAATGATAAAGACATTCTTACCCTTAGCCTTACCGTAGTATTCAATATTAGACTTACTACGATTATGCTTTAGATATGTAAGGACACTATTTAAATCAGATGGTTTAGCTTCAGCTCTAGTTTCACTTTCCTTGTGAGTTTGATATGCATTAAATGCTGCATATTCATTTAAACCAAGGTACTTAACAATGTAGTTGTTATCAAAAGTTCTTGTTAATAGACCTGATCTATCTGCATTAGATACACCAAATTCAGCAAACATCAATACTAAGGATAAGATGGTAATTGCAAAGGCATTTCTCTTCTTAAATGGAGCATGGTCAACCTTAATTACTCTGAATAGTAGTAATAAAATCAATACAATGATATCGATAAATACGAAGAAATCTAATGGATGTAAGATTTCAGCTAAACTCTTACCAAGGTTGTTTTGAACAGTACCTGAACCCTTAATGATTCCAAATGATAGGAAGTCAGAGAATTCACGGTAGTATAAAACGTTGGCAAAAATCCAAATTGATTCGATTAAATCAATGATAATCATTAGCCAGTATGCTAGCTTACCTCTAAAGTACAAAGCAATCCCAAAGATTAGTAATGCAGCTGGTAGTGGGTTAACAGCCAATAGGAATTGTTGAATACCACCCTTTGCACCTAAGGTAAAATCAATACGGTATGAAATATATGTTTTTAACCAGAATAAGGCCACAATTAATACAAAAAAGCCAAATTTTGTATTAAAGAACCTTCTGGTGTTCTTAATATGACTAGACATTTCTATGCCTCCAAAATAAAAAATATAAAGTGTTAGTAAATTTACTTATCAATCTTATTGGGACGAATAAAGAATGCTACCGCCCCTAAAATCATTCCTAAGTAATAAGTTATCAAGCGCCAAGCAATTAACGCGAGAATTAACTTCGTGTTATTGGTGATAAAACTCTTGAACAGTGTTTCAAAACTGTACTCTGCTCCCCCAGCTCCTCCTGGAATTGGGAATAGTGAGATTATCATAAAGATTAATACGTGTAAGCTAACAATCATGATGATGTTAACTTGATCAAATCCTAATGCCAAGATGATGAAGTATGGAATTAGGTAGTAGAAAGCTAGTTGGAAGAAAGTAATAACAATAATCTTTAACATTAGCTTCCATTGTTTAGCGATTCTGATGCTTTCCATATGGAATGTATCTATTTTGTTGTCTAACATCTCTTTGAATGAAAGATACTTTTCATCCTTCATAAAGATTTTAAGTGGTTTTACCAAATTATCAACCAGTTTCTTAGTAAATGTATACCAATACATGATTAATAACAAGGCGACAATTACAAATAGGTGAACGAAGAAGCCGAACAGTACCAGCCAAGCCAGATAGTGTAGCTTTTCTTCCACATATTGGAACCCGACAATAAGACTCAAAATGAAATTAATCACTATCATGGTTTGAAAGACAACAAACTTCATCAATAACGTTGAACCGGCCTTACCAGCATCCACGCCCGTTTGAACCATTACATATAGTTGACCTGGTTGTCCACCTGATGAGAATGGTGTGATTCCGTTGAATAGTTGTTCTACCAATGGGACTCTAATTGCATCCCACCAAGTAAAGTGATCAACTTGGGTATCAACGATTGTCTTAGTAACCACCGCTTCTAGTCCTAGGTATAGCAACATACATAGGAAGGCAACGGCAATCCACCACCAATTAATAGTAAAAAAATCTGCAATCAATACATCCATATTGATATCTCTGATGAAATACCAAAAAATCAGTATTCCAATTAGAAACATCATAAAGAACGTTATTACATTTCTCTTCGACATTACTATCCCTCTTTTATCTGACCTTTATAGAATTTATGCCAAATTGAAGCTAGATGATCTTCTGAATAGTAATCAGATGCAGCTAGTGCTTTATCAGACAATTCTTTTAGTTCATCTCGATTATCAATTAAGCGATGTAAACTATCATTCATTTCTTCAAAAGTAGTAAACGGTTCATAGTAACCACTGATGATTTCTTTATATAAATCTAAACTTCTAAGCATTACTGGAGTTCCACAGGAGAATGCTTCCAGTACTGACATTGGGAACAATTCGTTAAATGATGGTAGTAAGAATAAATCAGCAACGTTGTAGTATTGAACTAATTTATCACGATCCACAATTCCTGGGAATTTTAGGTTTGCGGGGGGATTATCTACCAATAGTTTTAAGTTCTTGTATCCATCAGTAATTTTACCAAATGAAAAACCACCTGCCCAAATAAATTCGACATTTGGGTTTTCTTCTGCTAGTTTGGCAAAATCAAGGATTCCCTTTCTAGTTTGCACCTGACCAGTTCCTACTACTACGAATTTATCTTTATCAATACCAAGTTCTTTTCGAGCAGCAAGCTTTTCGTCTTCGGTGAAAGGATAGAATTCCTTTTTGCTAACGAAGTTTGGAATGTAAGTAATTTTATCACGATTAATCCCATATGCTTCCAACTTAGGTATAAAAGTTGGATTAACTACTACAATATGTTCCATTCGTTTGTAAAACGCAATTACATACTTATAAAAAATCCATTTGATTGGCTTGGGTAGACTCAAGCTTCCTTCCAGTGTTTCTGGTAGAAAGTGTACGTACCCAATTCTTCTTCCACGTTTCTTTTGGAAAGTAGAGAAGTAATATCTTAGATTAATTGTATGGTAGTGAGTAATATCAGATTTCTTTGGATCATTGATTTCAATGTCAAACTCATCTGAAAAACGCTTTTCCATTAATTTAATTAACTCTAGATAGGCACTACCAACTCCTTGTCCCTTTACCTTGTCGGCAGTTGAAAACATATCTATTTTTATCATAAATCCTCCTAGTCGCTTATCCCATTATCATCGCTAAATTCTTTGTTGAAATCTAATTGGGCACTCTTATAAAAGGCCACAATTCGATTGGCAAAGTTTTCAGATGATATTTCATGTAACTTAGTTCGTCTAAGTTCTTCCTTTGATTGATCTGGTTTAGCTTTAGTTTGATTCAAGTATTCCAACACGCTTGAAACATAGCCATCTTTATTTGAGAAGGTCATCCCTAATGCCTTATCACTTAATAGGTCCTCAGTATATGGACTTGATGCAACCACTACCTTCACTCCGGCAGCCATTGCTTCAATATAAGTTAAACCTTGTGATTCAGAATTAGATGTCGATACAAACAAGTCGGCATCTCGGTAATATTTATATACCTCATCGTTGTTAATTTCACCAACAAATTTAACGTTGGCATTTAGCTTCATGTCATCGACTTGTTTTTTCAAGTCATCTCCGGCTGGACCATCTCCCACAATTACTAATTGGGTTAATGGTTTGTCAGCCAAGATTGTTGGCATGCAGTTAATTAATTCTTTGATGTTTTTTTCGTAAGCCAAACGACTCACTGATAATAACACAGGAGCGTCTTCATCGACCCCTAAATATTTACGTAAATCAAAATCAGATTGAGTCGCAAATTTATTGATATTAATTCCGGTTGGGATAATCCTAATCGGACTCTTTACCCCGTATCTAACTAATGTATCTAGTACTTTTTTACTTGGCGCCACTACCCCTGACATGTTGTGACAAAATGCTAAGGTTGCATCTTTAACATGTACCGGTCTTAATAGCTTACCCTTGGCTACGTAATGTAAGTAGTCTTCATACATTGTGTGATAAGTATGTACACATGGGATTCTTAAGAACTTCGCCACGAACTTACCGATAATTCCCATTGAGAACTCAGTCTGTGTATGAATAATGTCCAAGTTAAGTTTCTTAGCAATTTGATAAGCTTGAATCATTCCCCTTACCGCGATTCTGCGGTCAGTAAAAGAAATAAAGGGGATACTGGAAAATCTAAAAATATTCTTTTCGTATGTGGCCTTATCAACGTGAGGATCAGTTGTAGTAAAGATATACACCTGATGACCATCTTTTTCCAATTGATCTTTTAATGTCTTAATGGATGTGGCAACCCCACTGACCTGTGGAAAATAAGTATCCGTAAAAATTCCAATATTCATAGTAGCACCTCCTTTTCTTTTATTATTAATTATTTGTAATTATATTGTTTTGCTGTTTGCATTGCAAACTCATGTGAATGCCATAATTCCCTATTTTAATAAAAAAAACGAGCCAGAACAATTCTATCGAAGTAGTTGTTTCCATATTCGTTCAATAATGACAATGAACTATTATGACAACCAAACATAAAATATTTCTGACTCATTATTTTAATAGACGTACCATATATAACTTGTAATTAATCAGTTAATCCTTCATCTTTGAATGACTTTGCAATTGCTTCAATTGCGTCTTTTTCATCAGGACCATCAGCAATAACAGTTACTTCGGCGTTTTGACCAACACCTAATGACATAACACCCATGATTGACTTTAAGTCAACAGTGTTGCCAAGGTATTCTAGTTTTAATTCTGATTTGAATTTAGTAGCAGTTTGAACTAAAAGTGTTGCAGGACGAGCATGGATTCCAGTTTCAGAAACAACTTTAAATTGACGTTTTTCCATTTTGAAAATCTCCTTTTATTCTTATACTAATTTTAGAATATCAATTAATGTGATAAAACTCAACATTTTTAACTATTGGTACCACTATCAGATAGGTAAGTATACGTAATTACACCGTTCTGATCGGCCTTCCCTATCACGCGCTTTCTGGTATCAAAGTTCATATATGAAACTTGAAACTCAGCGAACTCGTCGGGTTTGACTACCAATTCTTTGATTTTGTTGTCTTTTAGGTCATTTAATAATTCAGTATAATTCTTATCTGCGATAATTATATTCCCTCTTTCAATATATATTATATACGATTGCTACTAATTAAAACATATCATAATTAAAAAATATGAAAAAAATAGCCATTATTTTAATCTAATCAAATTGCTTGCACTAAATTTACGATGAGTTATAATATTTTTACAAATGGTCAGTAAAGGTCAAAATAATCTTTAACCATTTAGTTGTTTTCAGAAAGGAGCAGTCGTATGAAATGTGAAAACTGCCATATAAATGAGGCAACCATTCATTTACTCGTCAATTTCAATGGCGAAAAAAGACATATTGATATTTGTCAGGACTGTTACCAAAAATTGAGTCAGCAATCCGAACAATATCGTAATAACGGAGGTGTTGATATGATGAATGATCCATTTGGTTTTAGTAGCTTAGATGACTTATTTAACGCGATGAATCAAAGCAATCAAAATTCTATCCGCCGTCCTGAGAATAATCAGCAAAAAAATAACAATAACAACAATTCCAACTCTGTGTTAGCAAAGTATGGATATGATTTAACCGACTTAGCAAAAAAGAACAAGATTGATCCTGTTATCGGTCGTGATAAGGAAATCGATCGTGTGATTGAAATCCTAAACAGAAGAACCAAGAATAACCCTGTTCTAATTGGTGAAGCCGGTGTTGGTAAGACTGCTGTGGTCGAAGGACTAGCACTAAAGATTGCTCATCATGACGTTCCAGATAAGTTAAAGAACAAACGTGTCATCAGATTAGATGTTGTATCCATTGTTCAAGGAACATCTATGCGTGGTCAATTCGAACAAAGAATGCAAGAACTAATCAAGGAAGTTCAATCCAACAAGAACATCATTTTATTCATTGATGAAATTCATGAAATTATGGGTGCTGGTAATGCCGACGGTGCCATGGATGCAGGAAACGTTTTAAAGCCTGCTTTAGCTCGTGGTAGTTTCCAATTAATTGGTGCTACTACCTTAAATGAATATCGTGGTATCGAAAAGGATTCAGCACTTGCTCGTCGTTTCCAAACTGTCCAAGTTGATGAACCTTCATTAAAACAAGCACTTCATATCTTAAACGGTATCAAGGGGCGTTACGAAAAGTATCACCACGTTAAATACAGTGATGATGCCATCAAGGCTGCGGTTTACCTATCAAACCGTTACATCCAAGATCGTTTCTTGCCAGATAAGGCCATCGACTTAATCGATGAAGCTGGTTCTAAACTTAATATCAAATCAGACGTTAAGTCACCTGACGATTTAAAGGAAGAACTAAGCAAGTGCGAAAGCGAAAAAAAGGATGCCCTACAAAAGGAGGACTATGAAAAAGCCGCCTTCTATCGTGATAAGATTGAAGAACTTAACTACAAGTTAAAGGACTTCGACGAATCCGATAATACCTACCCTACTGTATCTACGAAGGATATCGAAGGAATTATCGAATCAGTCACCAAGATTCCTGTTGGGCAATTGCAAGAACAAGAACAGGATAATTTAAAGGACTTAGACAAGAAACTTGCTGGTAGCGTGATTGGACAAAATCAAGCAATCGAAAAGGTTGCTCGCGCTATCAAACGTAATCGAATTGGTTTCAACGGAACCGGTCGTCCAATCGGATCATTCCTATTTGTAGGAACTACCGGAATTGGTAAGACTGAACTTGCAAAGCAATTATCTAAGCAACTATTCGGTTCCAAGGAAGCAATGATTAGATTCGACATGTCCGAATACCGTGAACCACATTCAATTTCCAAACTAATCGGTTCTCCTCCTGGCTACGTTGGTTACGATGAAGCCGGTCAATTAACCGAAAAGGTAAGAAGAAATCCTTACAGTCTAATTCTTTTCGATGAAATTGAAAAGGCTCACCCAGACGTTTTACACGCCTTTCTCCAAATCCTAGACGATGGTCGTTTGACCGACTCTAAGGGAAGAACCGTATCATTCAAGGATACTGTCATCATCATGACAAGTAACGCCGGTACCGGTGCTTCCACTGCTAGTGTTGGTTTTGGTGCCGAAGCTAATAACAAGACTCATTCGGTATTGAATAAGTTAGGTGATTACTTCAAACCAGAGTTCCTAAACAGATTCGATGATATCGTCGAATTTAACCAACTAAGCAAGGATGACTTGAAGAAGATTGTCAGCTTGATGCTAGACAACGTTAACAAGATGCTTGAAAACCGTGGTATCACCATCGATGTTTCTGATGCTGCCAAGGATAAACTAGTCGAAAAAGGTTACAACCCAGAAATGGGTGCGCGTCCACTTCGCCGTGTAATCCAAGAAGAAGTTGAAGATAAGGTCGCTGACTATTATCTAAACAACCCAAGTAGCAAACACCTAAGCGTTGAGGTCAACGATGAAAACAAAGTATTCGTTAACGCAAAATAATTGAACAGATATAAAAAACAGCTAAGACTTATTCTTAGCTGTTTTTTTAACTTTTTTTGTACTATCATATGTTAATATGGTTATTAGAGAGGAGGAAAAGGTATGTTTCATTTTATTCATGACATCATTCGTTTGTTTAAACCCAAACGTCAACCAGATGAACAACAAGCAAATGACTTCACAGATTTCACAACGCAAACCGTTGATGAACCCGTAGAAGCCCATGCCGATAATATTGAAAAAAACCCTTCTCCTTCTCCTAAACCAAGGGCAAAGATGACTATCTACTATGTAGATGAAGATGGTCACTATCTTCACGAGTTCAACGTAATCCACGGGTTCGTCGGTGATCCAGTCAGTTTCATCATCCCCGATTTTGATCACTATGTTTTATTCAAAATAATGGGTGTTTCCACCTACATGCAAAAAGAAGATAACCAAGTCACCCTTCAATATAACCGATTGAATGGAAAACCAGTTAATATTTTCTTCATTAACTATGATACATATTCAATGATTCGTCTTCCTCAAATGGCAATCGGTAAATATAACAACGAATTTCAAATTAACATCCCAGAACTATCTGGTTTTAAACTAATCAACTATTCAGGCGATTCAAATGGTATCTTTGATGACTATATGAAGCATTTAATCATCTACTACCGTCGAAATGATTGGCACAGCGTCCAAAAGGACACTTTCTACATTCGTTTAAGAGAATACACCAGAGTCTACAGTGATACTAATGGTGATGTGCTTCACGTCTTATTACCAAAGAAAAGTATTTGGAAGGTATTCTATCAAGTCACCACTGACGACGCTCTGTGGTTAAACATCGGGCCAAACCAATGGATTGTCGATAGAAACTTCTACAGAATGCAATATCCATTCGCAAAAGAGTTAACCAACACAGATTCTTGGAAAATTAAAAAGGTGCACTACACTGCAACGATTGAAAATGATAACCACCAGAGCGTGGCTGTTTACAACTTCCCTTACGGTAGCTGTATCGGATTCTTGCACAATGGTAATTCCTTCTTCGTTACCCAGGAAATTGTTGATCAAAACAATGTCCAATGGGTCGAAATTAATAATCTTCACTACATCGTTTCCGATGACGTAAAAAAGAGCTTAGATAATATCTAAGCTCTTTTTGTTTTATAGTTTTGAAGTAAGTTCTACATCAGGATACTTTTCCTTAAACCAACGTTCAGCAAATGAGTTTTCGAATAAGAACAATGGATCACCATGACCATCTTTTACCAAGATGTTTCTAGATGAAGACATCTTTTCGTCTAATTGGTCTGGGTTAATCCAACGAGCAGTCTTGCTACCCATTGGTTCCATTACAACTTCAGAATTGTATTCGTTTTGCATTCTGAATTGGAAAACTTCGAATTGAAGTTGACCCACGGCACCTAGGATGTAGTCACCGGTAGTGTAAGATGTGTAAAGTTGAACCGCACCTTCTTGAACTAGTTGTTGGATTCCCTTGTGGAATGATTTTTGTTTCATAACATTCTTAGCAGAAACCTTCATGAATAGTTCAGGTGTAAATTGAGGTAACTTGGTGAACTTAACATCACGTTTATCAGAGTAAATGGTATCACCGATTTGGAAGTTACCAGTATCATATAAACCAATGATGTCACCAGCTACGGCATTTTCAACGTTTTCACGAGTGTTAGCCATGAACTCAGTCACGTTAGATAGACGTAGTTTCTTTTGGTTTCTTTCCAAAGTAACGTCCATACCACGTTCAAACATTCCAGAACATACACGCACGAATGCAATACGGTCTCTATGCTTAGGATTCATGTTAGCTTGAATCTTAAAGATGAAACCAGTGAATTGTTCATCTTCAGGTTCTACTTCAACGTCGTTTTCAGTTTCGTGTTCACCTGGTTTTGGCGCAAAGTTTAGATATGCATCTAAGAAAGTCTTTACCCCAAAGTTAACCAAAGCTGAACCGAAGAATACGGGAGTTTGTTCACCATTCTTAATCTTTTCTTCGTCGAATGGATTACCCGCTTCAGTGATTAGATCCATGCTTTCTTTAGCATCTTGGTAAACACTGTCATCAGCTAACTTGTTGTCTTCTAACAAGTTACCGTCTTCATCCAATGGTAAGTATGGATTGTTTTCATCTTCTGGACGGTATAGTTCGACACGTTTGTTGTATCGATCGTATAGTCCTCTTAGAATTTTTCCAGAACCGATTGGCCAGTTCATTGGGTATCCTTCGATTCCCAAGACATCTTCTAGTTGACTGATTAATTCCATTGGGTCTCGACTATCACGGTCAAGTTTGTTCATGAAAGTAAAGATTGGAATTCCACGCATCTTACAAATTTGGAATAATTTCTTAGTTTGTGGTTCAATCCCTTTGGCAGCATCAATAACCATGACTGCAGAGTCAACGGCCATCAAAGTACGGTAAGTATCTTCTGAGAAATCTTGGTGCCCTGGGGTATCCAAGATGTTGATACGCTTACCAGCGTAATCAAATTGCATCACTGAACTAGTAACGGAAATTCCACGTTTCTTTTCAATTTCCATCCAGTCAGACTTTGCAAAGTTACCTGACTTCTTAGCCTTAACAGTACCGGCTTCACGCACAATTCCACCAAACAATAGTAATTGTTCAGTAATTGTAGTCTTACCAGCATCCGGGTGAGAGATGATGGCAAAAGTACGACGTTTATCAACGCTTTGCTCTATTTTTTTATTACCCATTATTCGAATCCTTCCGTTTTATAATATATAAATACAATTGTAACATATTAAAACAATCTTCCATATGTGAATTAAAAAACATCCCCGATTAAATCGAGGATGTCTTTTTTATTTCTTCCAATCGTCTTCGTCAGTAAGACCTAAGTCTTTCTTGATCTTAGAAGTTGAAATACCTTCAGTTCTTGGTAGGTAAACGACTTTACAGTAGTCCTTTAGGAAGTCGAACTTGCCTTCCCAATCATCTCCCATAACGAAGATGTCGATGTTGTTATCAACAACGTCTTTAATCTTTTGGTCCCAGTTGTTTTCTGGAATCACGTGATCAACGTAACGAATAGCTTCTAAAACATACTTTCTGTCTTCGTATGAAGTGTAAGCCTTCTTACCCTTTTCAGCGTTAAATTCGTCGGTAGAAACACAAACTGTTAAGTCGTCCCCTAATTCCTTGGCACGTTTTAATAAACGAACATGACCCTTGTGTAGTAGGTCAAATGTTCCATAAGTAATTACTTTTGTCATATTATCTCCTGCTTTGTCTCTCTTTGTTTTTGCTAACTCATTTGTGTGATTGTTCAATCATCCAAATACTGTAGATGTATTGCACGACCACTTTCACAACGGCATATAGTGGAATTGCTAGAATCATTCCCATTAAACCAGCAATATTTCCGGCAGCCATTAAGATAATTATAATGGTAAGTGGATGAATATTCAAAGACTTTCCGATTACATTTGGATAAACCAAGTTACCGTCTAGTTGTTGAACAATGATTACCACGATTACCACCCATACTAATTCACTGATACTGGTAGAAAGTGCAACGAATACTGATGGCATAATTCCAATGTATGGACCAACGTATGGAATAATGTTACAGATTCCGGCAAACACCCCTAGTAGTAGTGCATACTTTTGGCCGATTAGAACGTATCCGATGGATGTAAATACACCAACGAATAAACATTCAATCATTTGACCACCAATGTAATGAGAAATGGTGTCACTCATCTTGCCTAATAGTTTGATGGTTCTACGACGACTTCTTGGTGGTAGCATCTTAGCGATGTTTGGAATCATCTTGTGACCATCTTTTAACATGTAGAACAGTACCACTGGAACGGTAATCATCACAATCACGGCTGAAGCAGCGGTTGAAATAATTGATCCGACACTAGAAGTAATTCCACCTAAGCTGTGTTGGAAGTAGTTGTAAACGTAATTTTGTAAAGAAGAAATGTATTCAGATGAATAGAATTTCTTAAAGATACCCTTTTGACTGTGCACTTCCACATAGTGGTTAATGTCGTCTGCAATCTTTGGTAGGTTCGTAACCAGGTTGGTTACCTGGGTTACCAAACGTGGTAGAAATGATGAAAATACATATACGATTATTCCAATTAGAAATATGTATACAATCAAAATTGCCCAGTTACGGGAAATTCTTTTGGTTTTACTAATTTTGATTTTCATTAATAGGTTAACCACTGGGTTTAACATGTAGAACAATACCCCAGCGATTAGGATTGGCATGAATACTGCTGAGATAAACATCCCAATTGGGCTGAAAATAAACTCAAGTTTTGTACATATCCAGATAATGCTTACGACCAGTAGCAACTCCACTGTCCATAGTACTATCGAGGAATTTTTAATTTTATTAAACATATTCGAAACCTCCAATAACCATTATACCATTTTATTCATCCATATTTTTATCATCTATGAATGAATTGATATCATCCATATCAAAACCTTTACGGTAAAGTGCTTGCTTGGTCTTCATGACTCTTTGCATCCCATCGTACTTACGATTACGATGCCAAATCTTGTCACCTTGTTGTCTCAATAAGTCCATTTGGTCTTCTTCATCGACTTGAAAGTCCATGTCCTCCATAACGCTTAAAACAACGTCGGTTGGATAACCCTTCTTCATCAATGCTATTTTGGTTTTATCCAAACGGTTCTTATAAGCGTCACGTTTATGCTTTTTGAAAATTTTGTCGGCTTGAATTTGGCAGTTTTCAACCATTTCTTCGTGTGAATAGAAGTTATTCAAGGCGTTTTCAATCAAGTTTTCGTTGATTTGTTTTTCCTTTAGCTTATAAAAGACGTTGGATGGTCCCTTATCCTGCTTCTTTACTTCTGTTCGCACGTAACTGTCAGCGTAGCTTTGATCATTGACCAGTTTTAATTCAACTAGCTTTTGCATGACTGCAGCAATGTGTTGTTCGTTTTCACTATAGGTTTGCAGTTTCTTTACGACTTCGTTTTCAGTTCTTAATTGGTGGGATAAGAAGTTAATCGCCTTACTGTAAAGTTTTGAAATATCATCGGCATTGACTAGCTCTTCTTTTAGCTCGTCGTCGATTTCCATTCCCTTAAAGATACGATATTTAATCATTACGTTTTCACTGATTGGAAACGCGTATACCCCGTCTACATAAACATTAAAACGCCCTTTTCTTTTTTGGGCTTCAATCATGGTGATTTTAGATGCCATTACTCTCACTCCTTTATTTAACATCCCATTTTACATTTGGTATAATTAGTTATCAGATTGCGAAAGGACGTATATTACTTTGAAAGCACATGTAGTTTTTGCAACCATCACAGGTAACAACGAAGACGTCGCTGATATCGTTACTGAAGGCCTAGAAGATTTAGGCGCTGAAGTTACCCAAACCGAAATTTCACAAACAGATGCGCAAGATTTTGAAGATGCAGATATCTGTGTCGTTTGTGCATACACCTACAACGAAGGTCACCTTCCAGAAGAAGGATTAGACTTCTTCGACGACTTAGGTGACTTAGATCTTTCAAACAAGGTCTTTGGTGTTGCCGGTTCTGGTGATATCTTCTACGAAGAATTCTTCAATACTTCAGTTGATGACTTCATCAACCAATTCAAGAAGACTAACGCCACTCAAGGTTTTGAAGGTGTTAAAATCAACTTGGAACCAGATGAAGACGATATTGAAAAACTTGACGAATTTGCCTCAAGTTTAGTTGATACTTACAAAAAAATAAATGGTTAAAAAGAAAATCGTTGATGTTTATCAACGATTTTTTTGTTTTGCAATCTTATCTCTTCTTGTTTGGAATAAATGATTTGATGCTAGGCTTTCTACCCTTAATCTCGACGTTCTTCACATCTTGCACGGATGCATTAATGACAGCCCCTAAAATCAATATCATCCCAATAATGTATAACCAAAGCATTAAAATCACAAAGGTTCCCAATGCTTTATAGGCATCGACACTACGAGCGAAGTAGTGAAGATAAATGGAGAATCCTTTGGATAGACCAATCATACCGATTGTCACAATCAATGATCCCATCCAAACATAACGCCACTTGGTGTTTACGTTTGGCACGAAATAATACATCAATAGCACCAATAGGAATACCCCAATGATGGTCAATGGATATCTCAACAGGATAAATAGTCCCACATTCATCTTGGATAGTCCCATTAGGTAAGCTGAGTAGCTAATGATGACCTTTCCAAAACCAAAGAATAATAGAAAAATCCCTAACGATATTACCAACAATAGCATCCAAATAAACGAAACAATTCGATTCATCAGATTACTTTCGTTTTTTATTCCATACGATGAGTTAACCGCACGTTGAAACGCTGCTAAGGCTCGACTGGCTGACCATATGGCCACGATTAACCCGATTGACAACTTATCGGCATTGGCACCCTTCAAGGCGGAAATAACGATTGGACTAACTGTCTTGAAAACCGTTGATGGTAACAATGGTTCTAGATAGTCTAGGATTTCGTATTGGTTAACGTGTAACAATTCCAGTAGGTTTCCAACAATGATGGTCGCTGGAAATAGTGATAGCAAAGAATAAAAGGCAATCACAACTGCTGAATCGGATACGTTTGATTCTTTATAGTGCTTTTTTATGACTAGGAAGAAATGCTTCCATTTTCTAGCGGTGTCTTTATTAAGCTTCATTATGATCACCACTTAGTTTATTAGTAGCAAACACTTCTTTAATCGCTTCTAGGATTTGCTTAGAAGCAGTTCCATCCCCATATGGGTTCTTGGCAGTGGCCATCTTCTTGTATTCTTCTGTATCGTCTAGTAATTGGTCAATGCTTGCACTAATCTTTTTTGGATCAGTTCCCACAAGCTTAAGGGTTCCTGCATCGACTCCTTCTGGACGTTCGGTCGCTTCTCTTAGTACCAATACTGGTTTACCTAATGAAGGAGCTTCTTCTTGCACCCCACCTGAGTCAGTCATGATGAAGTGACTGCGCGCTGCCATGTTATGGAAATCAACCACATCCAATGGTTCGATTAAGTGCACGCGGTTCACCCCATCGAAAACGCTGTGAGCGACAGATTGAACTGCTGGGCTCAAGTGAACTGGATATACGACTTCGATATCCTTTCTGTTCAATACTTCGTTTTTGATTGTTTCAAATGTACGACGCATTGGTTCACCTTGGTTTTCACGACGGTGCATGGTTAATAGAATAATCTTGTGGGTCTTATCGATATCATCTAACACGCTGTGGTGATAGTTTCTATCAACGGTTTGTTTTAACGCATCAATTGCGGTGTTCCCCGTAATATAGATACGGTCTTCTTTTAGGTTTTGTTTTAATAAATTCTCTTTACTTAATTCAGTTGGTGCAAAGTACACATCAGAAAGAATGTCGGTCATTTGACGGTTCATTTCTTCAGGATATGGTGAGTACTTGTCCCAGGTTCTAAGGCCCGCTTCAACGTGACCCAGTGGAATTTGGTGATAAAATGCGCTGACAGCAGCGGCAAAAGTGGTTGTGGTATCACCATGCACCAAGATGATATCTGGTTTGGCTTCGTTAATAATACTGTCTAGTTTGTTAATGACAGTGGTTGTAATTGAACTTAATGTTTGTTGTGCTTTCATTACGTGTAAATTGTAATCAGCTTCAATATGGAAAATATCCATAACTTGATCTAGCATTTCTTTATGTTGGCCAGTCAAAACTGTGATGGGTTGAAACTCATCTAAATTATTTTTCATTTCTAGAATGATTGGAGCCATCTTAATAGCTTCTGGACGAGTTCCAAAGATGGTCATCACTTTAATCGGTTTTTTCAAGATTATGCCTCCACAAAAAAGTATATTTATCTAATTATAACAAAATAATGCCGCGGTTGCCGACCTAAATACATCTTAATAAAAATTTAGTGCTATCTATGAAAACCTTTTTGAAGTATTATGATAAAATATAAATAATTATGGATTAATGAAGGAGGTTACAATTATGGAAACTATTGGTTTAATTGTACCCTGTTATAATGAGGAACCTTCCATTAAAATCTTTTATGACGAAGTCGAACGTGTCTTCAGCGAAATGCACGCTAACCACGTTGACTACAATCATGAATACTGGTTTATTAATGATGGTTCTTCTGACAACACTTTAGAAGAAATTAAGAAGTTACGCGAAAACGATGAAAACGTTCATTACGTATCATTCTCACGTAACTTTGGTAAGGAATCTGCAATGTCAGCTGGATTAGAAAACGTTGGTGGTGACTATGTCGCCGTTATGGACGTGGACTTACAAGATCCACCTGCACTACTTCCTCAAATGATTAAGTACATAAAAGAAGACGATTACGACGTCGTTGGCTGTGTGCAAAAGAGTAGAAAACAAAACTTTGTGAGAGCTTTCCTATCTTCAAGTTTTTACAAGGTTATCAATAAAATGTCTGACGTTGAAATCAAACAAAACGTTAGAGATTACCGTCTAATGACTCGTCAATACGTTGACAATGTTTTGAAATTAACTGAATACAACCGTTTCACTAAGGGAATCTTTAGTTGGGTCGGTTTTAAAACTAAATACATCGAATACGATGGTGTTGAAAGAGCTGCCGGTGAATCGCACTGGTCTCTATACCAACTACTTGAATATTCATTGGAAGGAATCGTCGACTTCTCAGATGTCCCACTTAAAGTGGCAACCTGGGTTGGTGGTGTTTCATTCTTCCTATCATTGATTGGACTAATCTTTGTTATTTTAAGAGCTATTTTATTCGGCGGATCCGTATCTGGATGGCCATCACTAGTATCAATTATTCTATTAATCAACGGTGTTCAACTATTCTGTCTAGGAATCGTTGGTAACTACATCGGAAAGATTTACTTAGAAACAAAGCATCGTCCTAAATATATTGTGAAAGAGAAGAAATAATGAAAAATTTGTGGAATAAATACAAACAAGTAATTGCTTACTTGTTTTGGGGTGTATTAACCACTGTTATCGACATTGCCGTTGCATTAGTGCTTTATCACCTAGTACCAAACATGTATGTATTCTGGAACACATTTATCGCTTGGGTAGCCAGCGTATTATTCGCCTACTTCACCAACAGAAAATGGGTATTTGAATCAAAAGCAAGTACCGCAAAAGAATACATTTCCGAAATGATTTCGTTCTTCCTTGGCCGTGTGGCTTCATTAATTTTAGAAGAAATCATCCTAATGATTGGTGTTAACATCATCAGTCAAAATAACTTTGATTTGCTAAAAATCTTTGGTCAGATTGTTGTAATTGCCTTTAATTACTTCTGGTCCAAGTTCGTGGTTTTCGTTAACCACAAAGAAAAATAAAAAAAGCGATGAGATAAATTTTATCTCATCGCTTTTTTCGTATCTATATTTATTAGTGAATGAATAGACTTAATAGAAGTACCATCAATAATCCAGTTACGGAAATGATTGTTTCTAGCACAGTCCAAATCTTCAATGTTTGTTTTACGTTTAAGTCAAAGTATTCTTTGAACATCCAGAATCCAGCATCGTTAACGTGTGATGCGGCAAGTGATCCGGCACCAATTGCTAGTGCCATTAATACGGGACTTACGCTCATTGAGTGCATTAATGGAGTTACTAGTCCAGCAGCAGTCATACCTGCAACAGTAGCTGAACCTAATGAAACACGTAGGATAACAGCGATTAACCAAGCCAAAATGATTGGTGATAGGTTGGCGTGGCCCATTACGTTTTGAACAGCTTTACCAACACCACCATCAATTAATACTTGCTTGAATGCTGATCCACCACCGATAACCATTAGTAGCATTGCGATTGACTTAATGGCTTCAGTAACAGTGTTTGTGATGTCTTCCATCTTCTTACCGCGGTGGAAGCCCATTGCCCAGATAGCAAATAGTAAAGTAACAATCATGGCGATAACTGGGTTACCAAACATAGCAACAACAGCACCAATACCATGTGGATTTTCAACGGCTTTACCACCGTTAAATACCATGTCGTAAACAGTTGAAATAGCCATTAGGATAACTGGTAGTAATGAAGTAAATGCGGCAATTCCAAAGCTTGGAGTGTCTTTTAAATCATACTTCTTCATCTCACCAAAGGCTGGTAGAGAAGTCTTAACAACGAATGTTTCTGGAGCAACCTTTTTAGCAATCTTTGTGTATAGCGGACCGGCTACGATCACACAAGGAATAGCAACGATAATACCTAATAGAAGTGTTTGACCAATGTTTGCGCCTAAAGCAGTAGCAACTGCAGTTGGAGCAGGTTGTGGTGGTAGGAATCCTTGAGTAGCTGATAATGCAGCTGCCATTGGAATACCTAGGTAAACGAATGGAACTTCAGCTTCAAGTGCAACGGCGAATACGATTGGAGTTAATAGAACCAATCCAACTTCGAAGAATAATGACATACCGATGATAAATGAAGCAACAACAATTGCGAATTGAAGTTTCTTTTTACCGAATAGATCGATTAGTGTTCTGGCAATTCTGTAAGAACCACCGGCATCAGCAACTAAACGACCAATCATTGCTCCAAATCCAAAAACGATAACTAGTTCCCCCAAAGAACTTCCGATACCGTTTTTAATGGAAACAGCAATGTGTGCTGGGTTCATCCCTAAACCTAACGCAACAATAACAGATGTAACAATTAATGAAATAAATGTATTTAATTTACATTTAATGATTAGGAACAAAAGCAATAATATTCCTAATACCAATACAACAAATGGCATATTTTAATACCCCTTCTTTTATTAAAAATATTTTTTATGTTTCATGAATGTAAGCGCTTTACTTTTCCGTAGAAATAATATAACATACTTCTTGGAAAATGAAAACGATTTCATTACACTTTTTAAAACATAGTCCCTAATAAATATGTTATATTACTTTAGGCGTTTTAAAACTTAAGATTTATTTAAGTTTAAATGAAATTCGCTTGTTTTCTAACCATGGTAACTTTACTTGTGGTAAATTGTTAATTATAGAAATAATATATAAGGATAAGGAGGACACGCTTTGAACGCTGTTGCTTTATTAATTGGACTAGGTCCAGTTCTAGGTTGGGGTCTATACCCTACAATTGCTTCATTATTTGGAGGCAAACCTACTAACCAAATTTATGGTTCCACTCTAGGAACACTTATTTTCGCTGCTATTTTTCTTTTAATCTCAGGTAAGTCAATTCCGACTGGTATGGATTTTGCACTAGCATTACTATCAGGTGCTGGTTGGGCTTTCGGACAAATCATGTCATTTAAAGCTTTTGAATTAGTTGGATCATCAAGAGTAATGCCTATCACCACTGCGTTACAATTAATTGTAACTGCTCTATGGGGTGTATTCGCATTAGGTAACTGGCACTCAGAATCACACCGTATCATTGGTTTCATTGCTTTACTAGTAATCATCATTGGTGCTACTATGACTGCTTGGCAAGAAAACAAAGATACTAAGGGATCTGCTGACTTAAAGAAAGCAATTGGTCTATTAGTAATCGGTGTTATTGGTTACTGGGGTTACTCAGCTGCACCACAAGCATCAAGTCACTTAGACGGTATGCATGCGTTCTTCCCACAAGCTCTTGGAATGTTCTTAGTTGCTGTTGTATACTGCTTGTTCCACGTTAAGAACAACAATGTATTTGCTACTAAGTCTTCTTATCTACAAATCATTTCAGGTTTCTTCTTCGGATTTGCAGCTTTAACTTACCTAATCTCTGCAGAACCTAAAATGAATGGTCTAGCTACTGGTTTCGTGCTATCACAAACTTCTGTTGTATTAGCTACCCTAACTAGTATCTACTTCCTACACCAAAACAAGACTAAAAAAGAAATGGTTGTTACAATAATCGGTTTAGTTATCATTATTCTAGCAGCTGCAGTTACTGCATTCTTAAACTAATAAAAACCAAAACAAAAATCCCGCTTGGAATATCCAAGCGGGATTTTTTTATTGTAGTACGTATCCGAATCCACGAACCGTTTTAATTTCAACGTCGTTTCCGGGTAAGTCTTTGAGCTTATCTCTAACGTGACTAACGTGCATATCAACGATTCGAGATGATATAAATGCATCCCCATCGTCTCGATCTTCACGCCAGACACCGTTAAAGATTTGTTCTCTACTTAATACCTGGTCATGATGTCTGATTAGGTAATAGAAGATGTTAAATTCCTTCGGTGTGAAGTTTAAAACCTCACCCTGATACTTTACCTGGAAATGCTTCAAACTAATCTCAAAGTCCTTAAAATGCTCTTTGCGCTTAGCCTTGTCGGTATCCTCTAACATCTCATCGTAAATTTTGACACGTTTTAATGTTCTTAATATGATTCTTTGGGCGTCAACGTAATCACTGAAGTAATCGTTGACCCCTAATTCAAAACAATCTCTTTCTTTTTGATCATCATAGTGATCATCAAAAGTAACAATAGGGCCTGAGAATGTCTTAGTAACTTGTTCAATCAGCCTTTTGACGTGATTAAAGTCATCAAAGATTGATAAATCGATAATGACCGCAAAGACGTTATCCTTCTTAGCCATGATTTCGATATCTTCATCATCACTAACGCTGTTAACAAAATATTCATCTTGCAACGCCAATTGACTTACATCAGCGGCTAATCTTAATTGTTTTGTTACTAGCAACAGACTTTGCATCCCATCTAAACCTCCCTATTTTGGATTGTTTTTTAGTTCTTTGGCAATCAATTCTGGTTCAATCTTACCAGGGTTCAATTCGACAATCTTACCAGTAGCATTATATACAATCCATTCTGATAAGTTAACGATATGATCTCCAATACGTTCTAGGTAACGAACTACCATTAGGTAGATAGTTGCTAATTCAATTTTATCACTATTCTTTTCCATTTCAGCAACGATTAGGTTTTTAGCTAAAACAAACTTCTTATCGATTAAGATATCTTCTTGAGCGACTAGTTTAGCAGCTTCTTGATCAGAATGAACGTAAGCATCTAATGATGATTCTAGCATTCCCCTAATCTTTAAGGCCATTTGGTTAATGGCTTCGTTAACTTCTGGAATACGACTTTCTGTGTTAATACGAAGAGTTTCTCTGGCGATTGATGATGCGTGATCCCCAATTCGTTCCAAATCAGAACTAGCCTTTAATAAAGTGATGATTGAACGGAAGTTAGAAGCAACTGGTTGTCTTAAAGCAATTAAGTTTAGTGCTTCTTTTTCTAAGTCCACTTCTTCGTCATTAACCTTGCTATCGCGATTAACAATTTCGGTAGCTAGTTTTTGGTCGTTTTCAGTGAAGGCCTTGATTGATTGGTAAATTTGATCAGACACATTAATTCCCATCTTCATGTAGGTCTTTTGTAGTACTTTTAGTTTGTCGTTAAATGTTTGACTCATAATCAGCTCTCCTATCCGAATTCTCCATTTAAGTAGTCACTAGTTTGTTGCTTGTCAGGATTTAAGAACATCTTAGAAGTCTTGTTGTATTCGATTAAATCCCCGTTTAGCATGAATGCTGTCTTATCAGCAATTCTTGATGCTTGTTGCATGTTGTGAGTAACGATGATGATTGTAAAATCTTTCTTTAATTCTAACAGAGTATCCTCAATCTTGGCACTTGAGATTGGGTCTAGCGCACTGGTAGGTTCATCCATCAAAATAATCTTAGGTTTTACCGCCAACACTCTGGCGATACAAATTCTTTGTTGTTGACCACCTGAGAATGATAATGCGTTCTTGTTTAAGTCATCCTTTACTTCGTCCCAAACAGCAGCTTGCTTTAGACTCTTTTCAACTACTTCGTCTAATACCTTTTTGTCCTTAACACCGGCAATTCTTAGGCCATATGCCACGTTGTCGTAGACGGAGAAAGGAAATGGGTTTGGTTGTTGGAATACCATTCCGATTTCTTTTCTTAATTCGGTCATGTCAGTAGTTGGTGCATAGATGTCTTGATCACCAATTTTAAAACTACCAGTAACTGTTGTGTTGTTTCTTAAGTCATTCATACGGTTTAAACATCTTAGAAATGTTGACTTACCACAACCGGATGGTCCGATTAAAGCAGTGATTTCGTTTTGTTCAAACTCGATGTCAAAGCCATGTAAAGCTTCCTTTTCACCGTAGTATAAATGAACGTTTTCTGTTTTTAAAATAGAAGTCATGTAATTCACCTACCCGAAGTTTCCTGAAATGTAGTCTTCTGTTGCTTGCATCTTTGGTCTGGTAAAGATGTGAGAAGTCTTGTTGAACTCAATTAAGTGGCCTTGGTGGAAGAATGCTGTGTAATCACTCATTCTAGAAGCCTGTTGCATGTTATGAGTAACAATGATGATTGTGTATTTTTCCTTCAAACGGTTTAGTGTATCTTCAATCTTTGAAGTTGAGATTGGATCAAGCGCTGATGCTGGTTCATCAAGTAGTAACACATCTGGTTTCATGGCAATCGCACGTGCGATGCATAAACGTTGAGCTTGACCACCTGATAGTGATAGCGCGCTTTCGTCTAGTTTGTCCTTTACTTCATCCCATAAAGCGGCTTCTCTTAGACTGGTTTCAACACGTTCGTCTAGCTCCTTTTTGTCCTTGATACCATGCTTTTTAAGTGCAAAAGTGATATTTTCACGAATTGACTTAGCAAATGGGTTTGGACGTTGGAATACCATTCCGATATGCTTTCTTAATTCATAAACGTTAATCTTGTCGTCGTTGATGTTAACGTCTCGGTACATAATATCGCCGTCGACAGTCGCCACGTTGTCATTCATTCTGTTGATTGAACGTAAGAAAGTGGACTTACCTGATCCTGAAGCACCAATCATGGCAGTTACTTTAAAACGAGGAAATGATAATGATACGTCAAAAATTGATTGGTGTTCACCATAAGAAACGTTTACATGGTGAGCTTCAATTGCGTTTTCGACCGCGAAGTCACGTACATATTGTTGATTTAAATTGTAGTTTTTCATGTTAAACCTTCCTTACTTACTAGAAGTCATTTTCTTGTACAAACGGTTTCCAATCCAGTGCGCGAAAATGTTAAATAGTAGAATTACAATAATTAATACGGCTGATGATCCACTTGAAATGGCGTTAGCATCAGGAGTGATTCCTTCTGAGTTAACCTTCCAAATATGAACGGCTAGTGTTTCTGCCGGACGTAGTGGGTTTAAGAAACTAGTGTCTGAGAAGATGTTCCAATTAGTGTAATCCACGAATGGAGCACTTTGACCGGCTGTGTAAATCAATGCAGCAGCTTCACCGAATACTCTACCGGCACTTAGGATAATCCCTGTGATGATTCCAGGAACTGCGGCTGGTAGGATGATACCAGTGATGGTCTTCCATTGTGATAGACCTAATGATAATCCAGCTTCTCTTTGTAGTGATGAAACTGATTCTAGTGATGTTTCAATGTTTCTTGTTAATAGCGGTAAGTTGAAGAATGTAAGTGCAATCGCACCTGATAAGATTGAGAATCCCATTCTCATTTGAACAACGAATAATAGGTAACAGAATAGTCCCACAACAACTGATGGAAGAGAACTTAATACTTCGATGGTTGTCTTAATGATTTCAGTAAACCAGTTTTTAGGAGCGTATTCAGCTAAGTAAATTCCGGCACCTAAGGCAATTGGAAATGAAATGATTAATGTAAGAACTAATAGGTAAATTGAGTTAAATAGTTGATCTCTAATTCCCCCACCAGCTAAGAATGATTGAGCTGGGCTGGTTAAGAAGTGCCATGAGATGTGAGGCACACCGGTTACTAAAATGTAACCAATTAAGGCTGCTAGAATTGCAACGACTAGAATTACTAGACCGTAAATCACACCGGTCGCAATTTTATTAACTACTTTTGGATTCATAATTAGAACTTACCTCTCTTTCCAATTAACTTAACCAAGATGTTGAAGAATAGTGACATTAGAAGTAGAACCAAGGCTAATGACCATAGGGCATTGTTGCCTAGAGTTCCCATGACAGTGTTACCAATTCCGGTAGTTAATTGACTGGTTAATGTTGATGATGGTGTAATCAAGTTCTTAGGCATCAAGATGGCGTTACCAATTACCATTTGTACGGCTAAGGCTTCACCGAATGCTCTAGCCATTCCAAAGATGATGGCTGTTAAGATCCCTGGAGTTGCTGATCTTAAAATAACTTTGTAGATTGTTTGCCAACGAGTGGCACCTAAGGCAAGTGATGCTTCAGATAAATGCTTTGGTACGGCGTTTAGACTATCAACTGTTAGTGATGTGATGGTTGGTAACACCATTACGAACAATACTAATGTTGCTGATAAAATCCCAAAACCAGTTCCACCGAATAAAGTTCTTACGATTGGAACGATAATAGTTAATCCAATAAAACCGTAAACAACTGAAGGAATTCCAACTAGTAATTCGATAACAGTTTGTAGGAATCCGCGACTCTTCTTAGGACCGATGACTGTCATGTAAATACCAGCGGCAATCGCAAATGGTGTGGCAAGTAAGGCAGATAGGAAAGTAACACTGAATGATGTCACAATCATAGGTAGTGCCCCTACTTCTGGCTTACCATCTTTTCCGATGGTTGAAGGTGACCAATCTTTTTTACTGATAAAGTCCCACAAGTTAACGTGGTTGTCAGTAAAGGTAGAAATCCCTTTTGAGATGATGAAGTATAAAATCAAAGCCACCAAGATGACAATTGCTGAAATACTGATAAAACTTAAAGTACGACCAAATTTTTCTTGGCGTGTTTCCTTGGATGGCATTAATATTTTCTTATTAATTTCCATGAGTCTTCCTCCAATTAGTTGATTACTTTGTTGTTAGCATCCCTTTTCACTTTCATATCGCTGATACTAATGTAACCTAATTTCTTTACTAAACCTTTTTGTACTTCTTCTGAATTCATATATGCCAAGAACTTCTTAGTGTTATCACTAACCTTCTTAGCTGTGTACATGTGTTCATATGACCAGATCTTCCAAGCGTTGGTTTCAACGTTTTTATCAATTGGTTTTACGTTATCAATTGATAGTGATTGGATGGTCTTGTCGACAAACGAGAATGATAGGTAACTGATTGCTCCAGGAGTGGTAGCAATGATTCTTCTAACTGTTCCGTTTGAGTCTTGTTCCTGTGCCTTTACGGTGCTGTGGCCGTCCATCACATTTGCTTCAAATGTATTTCTGGTACCACTACCCTTAACACGGTTAATAACTTCGATTGGTAGGTTCTTACCACCAACTTGTTTCCAGTTGGTAATTTTTCCTTCGAAAATCTTTTGTAAATTTTTCATGCTGATGTTTTTAACTCCAACACCCTTGTTAACAACGGGTGTGATTCCGACTACCGCCACTTGATGATCGACGATGTCTTTGGCTTTAATTCCCTTTTGGTTTTCAGCAAACACGTCTGAGTTCCCAATTGTAACGGCTTTTGCTTGTAATTGACTCAAACCGGTACCAGAACCCCCACCTTGAACTGTAATTGAAAGTCCTTTGTGGTCCTTTTGGTAATCGTTTGCTGCTTCTTCTACTAACGGTTGTAAAGCAGTTGATCCAACCGCTGTAATTTTATCGTTTGACGCAGAGCTTACTCCACACGCAGTTAGTACTGTTCCAGCGAATAAGACTGCCGATGTCATCATCGCTAATTTTTTAATTTTTATCATAATACAATCATCCTTTTTTAATTTACAAATATAAGTATACCGATTTAATGTAAATCTAATTTAGATTTTTTGTAAATTTTATGTAAATTTTAGAAATTGGTACAAAAAAAGAGACCAGTTTTATTAAACTGATCCCTTGTAATTAGTTTATTTTACGATTTTGTTGTTACTGTCTTTGGTTACTTTCATGTCTGAAATGCTGATGTAACCTAGCTTGTTAACTAAAGTCTTTTGAACTTTACCAGATTCAACGTACTTGATGAACTTAGAAGCGTTCTTGTCAGCCTTCTTTGGTGTGTACATGTGTTCATATGACCAAATCTTCCAAGCGTTGGTTTCAACATTCTTGTCTGTTGGGGCAACATTGTCAATTGATAGTGGTTGAAGACTACTGTCAATGAATGAGAATGCTAGGTAACTAATTGCTCCAGGGGTAGTCGAAACAATCTTCTTTACTGCACCGTTAGAATCTTGTTCTTGGGTTTGGATAGCTGAAGCACCCTTCAAAACGTTACTTTCGAAAGTAGCTCTAGTTCCACTTCCCTTTACACGGTTGATAACATCAATCTTTTGGTTCTTACCACCAAGTTCTTTCCAGTTGGTAATCTTACCAGTGAAAATCTTCTTTAGGTTTTCTAGTGAAATGTTCTTAACACCAACACCCTTGTTAACAACTGGTGCCATCCCAACTACGGCAACCTTGTTATCTGTTAACTTGCTAGCGTCAATTCCACTTTGGTTTTCGGCAAACACATCTGAGTTACCGATTGAAACACTCTTGGATTGAACTTGGCTTAATCCTGTTCCAGATCCGCCACCTTGAACAGAAATGTTAACACCTGAATTATCCTTTTGGTAATCCTTTGCAGCTTGTTCGACTAATGGTTGTAAAGCAGTTGAACCGACAACTGATACATCCCCGCTAGCTTGTGAACCGCTTGTGCTACCACAGGCAGCTAATAATGAACCTGAAACTAAAACAACTGAAGCAATTGATAGAACCTTATTCATTTTAATCATATCAATATCTCCTAACCAATATTTTATGTTACAAGCTTAGTATATCGATGGTTTGTAAATTTAAAGTTATTTTAATGTAAAAGTTATGTAAATATAAAAAAAGTACTCACTTTTAAAAATGTGAGTACTTTTTTATGACCCCACTCGGAATCGAACCGAGATCAGCCGCTTAGGAGGCGGTCGCCCTATCCAGTTGTGCTATGGAGTCATTAAACGACAATTAATATTGTCGCATTTTAGTAAATTATTGTAAAGTTCTTTAACCCTGCTTGTTGTTGTTTTTACGCCATTTGTTACGCATTCCCTTGTTCTTGGTATGCTTGTTTTTCTTAACGCGTTTTTTAGGTGCTGGGTTAGAAACCACTTGTTTTTTAACCTTCTTAACACGAGGCTTGCTTGACTCATCCTTAGAAGATTTATCGTTATTAGCTGTTTTTTCTACCACTTCAACGACTTTTTCGGCAGTCTTCGGAACAGACTTTACAATCTTATTCTTATAGAAGTAACTTGGTTGGAAGTCAAAATCATAATCAGATAATAAGTTCTTCAAATCTCTTAGGTCATGGTCATCACCAAAGTTAATCACCATTCCGTCTTCACCCATACGACCAGTTCTACCAACACGATGAACATAGTCGATGGCTTCATCAGGTAAATCGTAATTAACAATTGCCGGTAACTTTGCAATATCCAAACCACGAGCGGCAACATCAGTGGTTAATAATAACTTGATACGTCCCAATCTGAAATCGTCCATCGCCTTTTGACGCTTGGTTTGATTTTGATCAGATGTTAGTTTGGCCACACCTTGATAGTGATTATGAACAAAGAAACTATAAGTCTTATTCAAATCAACTGTTTGGTTGAAGAATACTAATGCTTTGAACCCAGCAACGTGTTGCAAACGTGCCAACATCTTGTTTCTATTCTTACGTAAGACATTCATCATGCCGTGTTCGACGTGACCTTGGGTCTTGTCTTCAGCACGGACGTCAACCTTTTTGATGTCACGGTTACCAAACCAACCTGATAATTGATCTAGAATTGGTGTCGCTGTAGCTGAGAAGAATTCCAATTGAACATCTGACATCATGGAAGAAACAATGTCTCTAACCGTGGTCAAAGTTTCACCTTGTAATAGGTCGTCAGCTTCATCAATTATAATAGTAGAAAAAAGATGTGTTTTTAACTTTTTGTCATCAATTAAGTTCTTGATTCTACCTGCAGTACCAACGATTACTTCAGGATGCTTCTTCAAGCGTTCCATTTGACGTTTGATGTTGGCACCACCAGTTAAAGCCAACACTTTCATTCCACGCAAATTAGCCCAGTTTCTAGCTACCTTTGCGGTTTGAATTGCTAGCTCTTGAGATGGTTCGATGATTAGTAATTGTGAACCACCTTCAGGTTCTAGAATTTCGATACTTGGAGTTAAAAATGCAACTGTTTTTCCAGATCCGGTTGGTGATAGTCCTAAGACACTATCATGGTTCTTGATAATTGGATAGACACGCTCTTGAATCAGCGTCTGTTTATCATATCCAAGCTTGTTAAAATACTTTTGAAATTGTTCTAACATTCTGGGTTCCCCTACTTAAATTCGAATTAATATATGTTCTATTTTAGCAAATATCTTCATTAATATCGATGTTTATTAACGGTCTTGATTCTTCAATAGGTACTGTTGCCAACCTTTCTTGTTACCATTAAAGGCAATTTGATTAACATAGACGTTTGAACCATCAATATTAATTTTCCTATTATTCTTCACTTCGATAAAATTGGCCCGTTTATTATTAACGTTTCCGCTAAAGAACTGCACATCATGTTCTACTTTCTCGTCTAATCGATTGAAGACACTCGTGCTACTTCTTACAACTACGTTGGTGTCATAGTATTTATGAACCATGTAAATGAAATCAGAAAGTCGATGAACTTGATCATCAGATAAAGGTGAAATCACCTCTACTAATGGCGGTAATGTTCCGTAATCATCGCCAACTTCTCGTGTAAAGTTCTTCAATTGATCCTTAATCGCCGTTTGTGTACTAAAAACGTGGTAAGAACCAACTTGCAAACCCGATCCCTGGCTGCGTTGAAAATTATCACTAAAGTCATCATCTGTATATGTGGCACCTTGACTGGCACGAATATAGACAAATTTTTGGCCGGTATTGGCTAAAGTCACAAAATCAATGTACCCATTAGATTGGCTAATCATGATTCCCTTAACTTGATACTTATTAATCATATTATTCTCATAGTTTTGATATGAAACATAGCTAAAGATGGAACCAAATAACACAATTAAAATTGCGATTAACCATGCATATTTTTTGAAAAACTGGCCGTATTTTTTTGTAGGCTTTGGTTTTTGATGATACAAAGACATTCTGGTATCCATTCACTCACCTCTTTTGTACAATATCCTTATTATAATCATAATGACTGCAAATTACTATAAAACACGTTAAAACACTTGAATCGACCATTTGTTTTCAATATAATGAAAGCGGTAACTAAATAAATTAGTGATGACTTTTTATGTGGATTTTATTATAATAGTTAACATTATTAAAAAATAAATTAAGTCTCTCTTTTTAGATCGAAAGGAAGTTATGTTATGAACTACATCATTGGTGTTGATATTGGAACAACCAGTGTAAAAACTGTTTTGTACGATACCGATGGAGAAGTTAAGGGATACTCAAACGATGGTTATCCTTTATACCAAGATACTCCAGATATGGCCGAAGAAGATCCAGAAGAAATCTTCTCTGCCATGCTTGCAGGTCTAACTGAAGTTTTACGTAAGGCTGACCTAAAGAATGGTACATTGAAGGGTATCTCATTCTCATGTGCTATGCACAGTTTGATTTTACTTGATGAAAACCACAAACCATTAACTCGTGCTATTACATGGGCTGATAACCGTGCCGTTAACTACGCTGACCAACTAAAGGAAAGCGGTAAGGCTAAGGAATTATACGAAAAGACTGGTACTCCAGTTCACCCTATGACTCCTCTAACCAAGTTAATGTGGTTGAAGAATGAAAGAAAAGATGTATACGACAAGGCTGCCTACTTCGTAGGTATCAAGGAATACATCCTATACAAACTATTTGGTGAATTAAAAGAAGATTACTCAATTGCCAATGCTACTGGTATGTTCAACATCTTCAAGATGGATTGGGACGAAGAAGCACTTGAATTAACTGGTGTATCACGTGACCAACTTCCTGAATTAGTTGACACTACATACCAATTCAAGGGACTAAACAAAGCTTACGCTAACGTAATTGGTATCGATGAAGATACTCCATTCGTTATCGGTTCTTCAGATGGTCCATTAGCTAACCTTGGTGTTAATGCTATTAAGCCAGGTGTTCTAGCTGTTACAATTGGTACTTCTGGTGCCGTTCGTGTCGTTACTGACAAACCTGTTATTGATCCTAAGGGTCGTGTTTTCTGTTACTACTTATCAAAAGACAAATGGGTTGTCGGGGGACCTGTTAACAACGGTGGTATCGTCTTCCGTTGGGTAAGAGATCAACTATGTGCACCTGAAAAGGTTACTGCCGAACAAATGCACATGGATTCATACGACCTATTAACTGAAATTGCTTCACAAATTCCAGCCGGTTCTGATGGATTACTATTCCACCCATTCTTAGGTGGTGAACGTGCTCCTATCTGGGACGCTAACGCTCGTGGTTCATTCTTTGGTTTAACTCGTATCCACACTCGTGCTCATATGATTAGATCAGCTTTAGAAGGAATCGTATTTAACCTATACACTGTTAGTCTTGCCCTAGAAGAAGTTATTGGTAAGCCAACAAGTATCCAAGCTACTGGTGGTTTTGCTCGTTCAGAACTATGGCGTCAAATGTTAGCTGACATCTTCGAACAAGATGTTACTATTCCAGAAAGTTTTGAAGGTACTGCTTTAGGTGCTGCTACATTAGGTATGTACTCATTAGGTATCATTGATGACCTAGAAAAGGTTAAGGACTTCGTTGGAGTAACTAACGCCCACAAGCCAAATCCTGACAACTACAAAGTTTACCGTGAATTAGCTCCTATCTACATTCGTTTGAGTCGTCAACTTCAAACTGAATACAAGAACATTGCTGAATTCCAACGTAAACACGATGTTGAAAGCGAAGACAAATAATAACTAATATTATTTACGAAAAAGGTTGGGTGTCTATTTAGACCCCTTCCTTTTTTATATTAAAAATTATCTAGGAGGATATTCGTCATGCATGAAAACGAATTAAAACGTGGAATCGGCATGATGGCTGCTCTTTCAACAGTTATGGGAACTGTTATCGGTGCCGGTGTGTTCTTTAAGACCGCCAGTGTTGTTAACAGTACTCATTCATTTACCCTAACCGTTTTAGCATGGATTGTTGGTGGATTACTAACTATCTGTGCCGGTTTGACTGTATCTGAATTAGCAGCTGCCATTCCTAAGACTGGTGGAGCCATCAAGTATCTTGATTATACTTATGGTCCGCTTACTGGTTTTTCAATGGGTTGGGCCCAAATTTTGGTCTACTACCCTGCCAACATTGCCGCTGAAGCAATTATTTTCTCAACACAATTAATTAACCTATTCCATTTAAACCCAAACATCCTAAACCCAATGGCAATCATTGTGGCATTGAGTGTGTTATTCATTAACTTATTGGGATCAAAGATTAGTGGAAACGTTCAAACAGTTGCCCTTATTTGTAAGCTAATTCCAATTATTCTAATTGCTATTTTTGGTCTATTTATTCCTGGTGCTGTTCACGTTTCATTCTTACCAATTAGTCCAAGTGATCACGCTAATGTCTGGACTGCTTTTGGTTCAGGTTTACTAGCAACTATGTTTGCTTACGATGGTTGGATTGGTGTTTGTGACGTTGCCGGTGAAATTAAGAACCCTAAGAAGAACTTACCAAAGGCTATCATTATCGGTCTAAGTTTGATTATGGTTATCTACACATTGGTAAACGTTGCCTTCCTAAAGACACTTCCAATTGACCACATCGCTGGTAACCAAAACACCGCTTCAGAAACTGCTATCAAGCTATTCGGTGAATTCGGTGGTAAGTTAGTTACTATCGGTATTCTAGTTTCTGTTTACGGTTCATTAAACGGTTACACCCTATCAGGTATGAGAATTCCTTATGCCATGGGTCAAAGCAAGTCACTTCCATTTAGTGATTGGTTCGCTAAACTTTCAAAGAAGACTCGCGTCCCTTACACTTCTGGAATCTTCCAATTTGTAATCGCAATTCTAATGATTTTTGCTGGTAGTTTTGACCTATTAACTGACATGTTAGTGTTCGTTATGTGGATCTTTAACTGTCTACTATTCGTTGCCGTATTCAAGCTTCGTCGTAAGGAACCAGAAATGATTCGTCCATACAAGGTGCCATGGTACCCAATCGTACCAATCATCGCCTTAGTTGGTGGTATCTTCATCCTTGCCGAAACATTGATTACTCAAACTGGTTTGGCATTAATCGGATTACTATTAACATTAATCGGTATCCCGGTTTACTACCTACAACAAAGACATTTGAAAAACAGTAAATAATAAAAAAGCATTCGATTAAGTTCGAATGCTTTTTTTCGTATTAAATTATTGTTTAAATCAATTTTAATGGACGTTGCGTCTATTTATATTAATGATAAATAAAGTTCCTAATATAGCGATTATTTGCCATGTGTGATGTAATCTAAGATTGCATACATCACTTGTTTGTTTTCTTTTGGAACTGGTTTAGCTAAGATATCTTCATTGGTTTGATTCAAAGCTGATCCTTCAACGTACTTGTTGTCGTTGGTAACAATCTCTCTGACTTCGTCGGTACCTAATTCAAAGTGGAATTGTAAACCAACAATTCTATCACCAATGATGAATCCTTGGTTTTCCACCAAATCACTGGAGAATAATAATTCACCGTTCTTTGGAATTTCAAACATTTCACCGTGCCAGTGCATTGCAGTAAGCTTGTTGTAAATTCCAGGAATGCGTTCTGATCTTAAGTATACTGGTGCCCATCCCACTTCCTTGGCTGTTGAAGTGGTAATCTTGGCACCGAATGTTTTAGCAATTTGTTGCGCACCAAAACAGGCACCATAGATTGGAACGTCTTTTTCAGCAAGTTCTCTAATAATATCGCGTTCGAATTCAATCCAATCAATATCATCGTTAACACTCATTGGACCACCCATGATAACTAACATATCTGTTTCATCTACCTTTGGTAGGATACCAAATTGGTATGGATGGTAAATATAAACATCATGTCCCCTGTCATGTGCCCAATCCAAAATCGAACCTGGTCGTTCGTTTGGAGTATGTTGAATAATATTAATACGCATAATTTTTCGCCTACTTTTATATTTAATTTTTTATGTTTTTAATAAAAAGTAATATATACCTAAAATGTGGGAAGTGCAAAAAAAGACACCTGGAGAAGTGTCTTTTTAATTAATTTTTATCAGTGTAAAAGCTACCAATTTTATATGTAGTAACAGGTTGGACATAATATTGGTATTTAGCAACAAGGTCACATATCTTATCACCATTAATTAAAGTAATCACTCTTGTTCCTTGTCTAGCGACTTTAATTGCTTCTCTTGTAAAGTCTGAGGTGGTAATAAAAATACCAAACTCCGCATTATATTTATCCATTGCGCCTCTAAACTTATCAATTTCAGGTGTTGAAACTTTGTTTTCCCATCTTTTAGATTGTAGTGCAACTCTAGTAGTTCTAAAGTCGTCAGATGTAATGTATCCAAATCCATCTAATCCACCGTCAGCAACATATTGGATGCCAATTTCATCATCGATATCGACCCCCATTTGCTTTAATAAGCCTCGGCTAAATAGTTCAAACTTTTGTGGGCTCATACTTATCAATGCATTCAATAATTGGTCTCTCCAAGGTTCATTATCTACTGAATCATCATCAAGATCATCAACAATTTCATCAACCTTAGCCTTCGATTTCTTATCATTATTCAAAAATGGCAATACATCCCTACTTCTGGAAAAGTTATTCAGGTCAACAGTTCTTCCACTTTCAGACAATTCTAAAACTCTATTATCTTCAGTTATAAAATAGCCTGATTTTATTAACTTCTTAACCGCATGATTAAATAGGTATTGGAAAGGATGATATTTAGCGCCAGATTTTTTTGAAACCTTTACTTTGTCGACTTCGTCTTCAGAAAATACATCAGAATTATCTCTAATTTCACCCCTAATTTCTTTTCGGGTCATTTTCCCTCCGAGAGTTTGCATAACTTTTAGGGCTTCTATCATTGCCTTTTCTTCTTCAATATCCTGCTTAGTTTTAGACATAAGAAAATGCCTCCATGTTTTTTATTATAAGTTTAATTATAAAGCTTAGATTAACTGTTAACAATGTCAGTTAATGAGAAATAAAAAGACACCCTGTCGCAGGGTGTCTTTTTTCTTACCTATTTCTTTTCAAATACAGTCACTGATTCAACGTGAACAGTTTGTGGGAATTGGTCAACCGGTTGAACTGGTTGAGTAATTTCATAACCGTATTCAGCTAAACGACGAGCATCACGTACTAATGTTGATGGGTTACATGATACATAAACAATCTTCTTAGGTGCTACTTGAGCAGCACTGTCGATGAATGATGATGCAAGTCCCTTACGTGGAGGATCAACCATGATAACATCTGGTTTCAATCCTTGCGCTTGCCATTTTTCCATTTGATCTTCTGCACTACCTGTTACAAAAGTAGTGTTATTGATGTGGTTCTTTTGAGCGTTAATTTTAGCATCTTCGATGGCTTCCTTAACGATTTCCACACCGTAAACCTTCTTAGCATGTTCAGCAACGGCTAATGAGATAGTACCGATACCACAGTAAGCATCAATTACTGTTTGAGTACCATCTAGTTGAGCCTTTTCAATTGCTAGAGAGTAAAGCTTTTCAGTTTGTTCCGGGTTAACTTGATAGAATGAGTTCAATGAAATAGCGAACTTCAATCCAAGTAACTTGTCTTCGATGTACTTCTTACCATCTAGGCAAACAGTACTCTTACCTAACAGACCGTTACCATCTGACAAGTTGATGTTTTGCATGATACTTGTTACTTCTGGTAAGGCTTCCTTGATTTCACGAACAATGATATCAACCATCGGAATCTTCTTGGTACGAGTAATCAAACCAATCATCATTTCGTTAGTGTAGTGACCTCTTCTAACCATGATGTTTCTAATCACACCACTGTGCTTAGTTTCATTGTATGGTTCGATGTGGTACTTACGTAGGATGTCTCTAACTACTACGATAGCCTTGTCGATTTCAGGATCTTGGATGTAGAAATCTTCAATGGTTACTAAGTCGTGTGAATGCTTACGGAAGAAACCAGTTTGTAGTTTTCCATTAATTGAGCGAACTGGAATTTGTGCCTTATTTCTGTAATGAGTTGGGTTATCCATCCCAATAGTTGGCAATACTTCAACATCCATCTTGGACTTATCGAAAAGTTCTTGGATTTGGTGTTGTTTGAATTCCAATTGTGCATCGTATTTTAGATGTTGTAATGGAGCGATTCCTGTACGAGTGTAGTTTCTGTCGATGTTTTCTACACGATCTTCTGACTTAGTTAGTAACTTTTCTAACTTTGCGAAACCAAAGTTTTGGTTAACTTTGATTACCTTAATCAAAGCTTTTTCGCCTGGAAGAGTGTCTTCAATAAACAAAGGATAATCCTCAATCTTGGCTACTCCCAAGCCTTGGTAAGTCAAGTCGACAATATCGACTTCATATTCTTCGTTCTTTGTAACTGGTGCTTTAAATTTCATATTTACCCCTTTTTCTAAACAAAAAAGTTTTGTTGTAATCTTCTAAAATAATCATACAACAAAACTTTTCGTTTTTAAATTCTACTATGATAATTTATCAACTTTATCGACGAATTCTCTTTCGGCCTTTTCAGCATCAAAACTGATAGACTTCTTTGGCATTTCATCGACATTAGCAAACATTTCGATGTGTTGCTTTAAATCAATAAACGTCATTGGTGCGTCGCCACCATATTCACCATCCAAGTTAATTTGCATCTTGTCTTCGACAGGATTAGCAACTAACTTGCTGGTCTTCTTGTAAATGATTCGAGGGTCATTGATATGGCGACCACCACTTAAGACTTTAGCAAGTAGTTGAACAATTTCAACGATGTTACTGGTCTTAACAATAATCATTGTAAACTTACCATCATCTAACTTGGCGTCAGGAACGATTTGTTCCAAGCCACCGATTGAGTTAGTCATAGCAAGTAAAAACATTGAAGCTTTACCTTTGAATTCTCCACCATCATATTCAAGATCCATTTCAATTGGCTTAATTCTTGGAAGCAATTCAGCTCCACGAACTAGATAAGCCAAGTAACCAAAAATGGTCTTTAAATCTGAAGGAACATCGTAGGTTAATTCGGTTAACAAACCTCCACCAGCGATATTCATGAAGTATTTTTCTCCAGCTTTACCAATGTCCATGTTGAAAGTTTGACCTTTCAAAACAACTTTGGCCGCCTCAATTGGATTTTCTCTTGGAATATGCAATGCACGGGCAAAGTCATTGGTAGTCCCAGCTGGAATAATTGCTAGCTTAGGACGTTTTTCTAGTGGTGCAATCCCATTAACTACTTCGTTAATAGTTCCATCCCCACCAGCAGCAACAATCAAGTCAAAACCATCTAATGATGCTCTCTTGGCTTCATCGCGTGCTGAGTTAGGTTTAGGAGTGGTTGCGTATGCACTAGTTTCATAACCAGCTTCTTCGAAAACAGCGAGAATATCAATCAGGTTGCGTTTCAAAGCCTCACGGCCAGATGTTGGATTGTATATTACACGTGCCCTTTTTTGCATTTCCAAATTCTCCTAAACTTTATTTATTAATGGATGCCATTAATAACTTGTTAACAACTTGTGGGTTAGCTTTACCACGAGTTTGTTTCATAATTTGACCAACTAAGAAACCAATAGCACGGTCTTTACCATTATGGAAGTCTTCCACAGATTGTGGGTTGTTTGATAGCACTTCATCAATAATTGGTTGTAGTTGTGCTGGGTCTGATAATTGAACCATTCCGTTGTCTTCAACGAACTTCTTAGGTTCTTTACCTTCAGTAATACCCTTGAAGACTTTCTTAGCCATCTTAGATGAAATAGTACCGTCTTCAATTAGCTTAATCATTGTAGCTAAGTTTTCTGGTGTAATTTCAGTTTCAGATAGGTCTTTTTGTTCATCATTCAAGTAAGCGTTAACGTTAACTTGTAGGTAGTTAGATGCCATCTTAGGATCTGCACCTAATTTAATCATGGCGTCGAAGAAGTCAGCCATTTCCTTAGTTTGAGTAAGAACCATTGCATCGTAGTCCTTCAAACCAAAGTCGTTAACGTAACGTTGACGACGACTAGCTGGCATTTCAGGCATTGAATCGTTGATTTCATTAATCCATGCATCTGTAATGTCTAGTGCTGGTAGGTCAGGTTCTGGGAAGTATCTGTAATCATCCGCACCTTCCTTAACACGCATTAAGACAGTTTTACCAGTTGTTTCATCGAAACGTCTAGTTTCTTGTTGAATTTCGCCACCAGCCATGATTACACGTTGTTGACGTTTTTCTTCGTATGCAAGACCTTTTCTTACGTAGTTAAATGAGTTCAAGTTCTTTAATTCGACCTTAGTACCAAATTCTTTTTGACCGTATGGGCGGATTGAAACGTTAACGTCCACACGCATTGAACCTTCTTCCATCTTAACATCAGAAATTCCTGTAAATAGGATTCTTTCACGTAAAGCTTCAAGGTAAGCATATGCTTCATCAGGTGAAGCGATATCTGGTTTTGAAACAATTTCGATAAGTGGAGTACCTTGACGGTTCAAGTCAACGTAAGAGAACTTGTTTCCGTGGGTATTCTTACCAGCATCTTCTTCAATGTGCATTTCTTCGATACCGATTTTCTTCTTCTTACCGTCTACTTCGATTTCAATCCAACCATCATGCGCATCAGGAGTATCCTTTTGTGTGATTTGATAAGCCTTTGGATTATCTGGGTAGAAGTAGTTCTTACGATCAAAGTGAGGGTGTTTTTCAACTTCAGCATGTAATGCTAAAGCAGCCATAATACCTGATTTAACGACACCTTTATTGGTTGATGGTAATACCCCTGGGTATCCCCAATCAATTACGTTGGTGTTTAAGTTAGGATCAACCCCGTATTGTACGGGAGATGGACTGAAAATCTTAGAGTTAGTCTTTAATTCAACGTGGACTTCTAGTCCAATTGTAGTTTCAAAGTTCATTATTGTGCTCCCCCCATCTTTGGATCTTGCTTATGGAAATCAGTGTTTTGTTCGAAAGCGTAAGCAGCTTGGTATAGAGTTGATTCATCAAATGGCTTACCGATTAATTGCATACCAATTGGTAGTCCGTCTGAGAAACCTGCAGGAACTGACATTCCTGGAAGACCTGCCATGTTAACAGGAATGGTTAAAATATCATTCATGTACATAGCGATTGGATCTTTTTCATCCTTCAAGCTGTAAGCTGGAGTAGGAGCTGTTGGAGTTAAGATTACATCGTAATCTTGGAAAACCTTCTTGAAGTCGTTAATGATTAAAGTACGAACTTCAGCGGCTTTCTTAAAGTAAGCATCAAAGAAACCAGCTGATAGTGAGTAAGTACCAACCATGATACGGCGTTTAACTTCATCACCAAAACCTTGTGAACGACTCTTAACGTATAGTTCTTCTAGGTTCTTAGCATCTTGAGATCTGTAACCATAACGAATACCATCGAAACGTTGTAAGTTTGATGATGCTTCTGAAGGAGCAATGATGTAGTAAGCTGCTACACCGTACTTACTGTTTGGAAGAGACACTTCTTCAACAGTTGCACCTAATTCACGGTACTTATCAGCAGCGGCTAGAATAGCGTCTTGAACATCCTTATCAACACCTTCACCTAAGTATTCCTTAGGTAAAGCAATCTTCATACCTTTAACACCCTTATCGATGTTTGCAGTAAAGTCAGGAACTTCTTTGTTTGAACTTGTCATATCATGTTCATCTTTACCGGCAATGGCATTTAGAACTACGGCGTTGTCCTTAACAGTTCTAGTCAATGGACCAATTTGGTCTAAACTTGATGCGAATGCAATTAATCCCCATCTAGATACACGACCGTATGTTGGTTTCATACCAACGATACCGTTAAATGATGCTGGTTGTCTGATTGAACCACCAGTATCTGAACCTAGTGATACTAAGACATCCCCTGCAGCAACAGCTGCAGCAGCACCACCTGATGATCCACCAGGTACCTTGTCTAAGTTCCATGGGTTCTTAGTCTTACCATGGAATGAAGTTTCGGTTGAACCACCCATGGCGAATTCGTCCATGTTGGTCTTACCAATGTTGATAGTGCCAGCTTCTTTCATCTTAGCAACAGCCGTTCCATCAATGATTGGTTTGAAGTTTGATAGCATCTTTGAACCTGCAGATGTTAATACACCCTTGGTTAGCATGTTATCTTTCATTGCAACTGGAATACCTGATAATACGTTATCTGGATCAATTCCGGCCTTATCAATTTCTTGGGCTTGCTTAATTGCATTTTCTTCATCGAAAACGACGAAAGCGTTAATATCTTCATCGTTCTTTTTAGCATTTTCAATTGTTTGTCTTGTTAATTCTTCGGCGGTAATATCACCATTAACCAGGCTTTCGTGAATGCTAAAAATATCTTTTCCTAAATAGTCCATCTTCACTAGTCCCCGCTTTCATCAATGATTGTAGGTGTTCTAATTAATCCGTCGGAAACGTCTGGTGCATTATTCAATAGTGCATCCCTTTGTCCCCAATTATCAGCAACATCTTCTCTCATAACGTTAATTTGATCAGTAACACTAAATGTTGGTTCGACATTGCTAGTATCTACATCATTTAAGGAATCAAAAATTCCCATGATACTACCTAATTGGTCAGTAAAGTATGGTAGTTGTTCATCGGTTAATTCCAACTTAGCCAATGATGCAACGTGACTTACTGTCTCTTTACTAATTTTTTCAGACATCGTTGTTCCCTCTTTCTTATATATATTGATAATACGCTACCAGTATTTTAACACATTCACATTAATAACTGGTAAAAACGTGAGTATAGAAATTCTTTGATCCAGTTTTTCTTGATAGGAAGCTTTGAATTCCTTCTGAAGAAGAAACCTGGATATCAATTGGAATATTGTTTGGTAAGTACTTCTTGGCCGTAGAAGCGACGTATTGGGTGAAACTAATGATTTCACTTTGTCCATAGAATTGTGTGGTGATGTTAACGTGTAAGCCACGTAGAGTTCCGTCAACGTAATGTGCTTGAGCGGTAACACCACTTAAGTTAGGGAAGAACTTTTGCACTTGGTTCTTGAAGTTTTCAAAAGCATCTTCGTCATTACTATTAACTTCACTAGTTGAACTATCTGGTAAGACATAGTTCTTAATATCTAATGACTTCCAGTTATCAACACTAGTTGTTCCAGCCTTGTTAACTGAGTATGAGTAGAAGTTACCACCTACTAGACTATCGTTAGATGCTTGTTTGTATAACGCAATCACGATTGGAATGTTCTTTAAGTCTTTCTTTTGTCTTAAACGTTGTAATACCTTATCAGCAATTTCCTTACCTTGTTTTTCAATATCACTATCGCTTAATTTCTTTTGGTAGACAGCACCATAAGCTTCCTTACGGTAGTAGTAAACAGAATTAATTCCAAGACCAACCGTCATCCCCTTAATCTTTAAAGCGCCATGACTTTGTTCCATGAAATCTTGTTCATCCATTTGTTGTAAGTAAAGTGGTTCTTTGGCGTCACTACCCGCTGGGTTTAAACCATCAGGGTTATTCTTACTCTTACGACCCAACCAATCTTCGGCAGTACTAGTATCGATGTATTGGCCTTCTTGTAAGATGTATGTATCTGTTGGGAATTGATCCTTTGAGATACTTAGTAATCCATTTTCAAAACCTTTTAGATTTAATTGGTTATCATTTTGTTGAACGGAAACCCCTCTGGACTTACTTGTTAAGTAGTGGCCATTCTTAATTACACCTTGATAATAATTGCTACTAGTTTGGGAAATAACTTTAGTACCAGATGAGCTGCTACTATCATCGTTGCTTCCACAAGCTGCTAACACTAATGCACTTAGTAGTGCTACAAATAAAACGTTTAATTTTTTCAATTTGCTTTCCTCCACAAATTACTTAGTTTCATTAACTACAGCAATAAAATCTTGTTCGGTCCATACATCTACACCAAGGCTTTGGGCCTTTGTTAGCTTGCTTCCCGAATCTTCACCGGCGATTAAAACATCGGTCTTCTTAGAAACACTTCCGGTAACTTTAGCTCCGTGGTTTTCCAACCATTCACTAGCCTTTGGACGTGTCCATTCTGAAAGCTTTCCAGTTAGGACCATTGTCTTTCCAGCAACTGGTGAATCTGAATTATCGATATCAGATTGGGACGCTCCTAGATATTGCATATTAACACCCAATGATTTGAACTCATCAATTAGTTTTTGTGCTTCCGGATTTTCGAAGTAAGTAACAATGCTATCAGCGATTGTTTGACCCATTCCGTTAATCTCAGCAATATCGTTAGCACTTGCTGCCATTAGCTTATCCATGTCACCAAAGTGTTCGGAGATACTTCTAGCGGCCTTAGCACCGACGTGTCTGATTCCAAGACCAAATAATAATCTTTCAACAGAATTACTACGGCTATTATCGATTGCAGATAATAAATTCGTTGCAGATTTGCTACCAAATTTATCTAAAGTTTCAAGTTCTTCTTGAGTTAGCTTATACAAACTTGCAGCATCGTCTAGCATATGACGATCAAAAAGTTGTTGAACAATTCTAGGTCCCAATCCATCAATATTCATCGCATTCCTAGAAGCAAAGTGATTAATTTGTTCACTCAATTGAGCTGGACACTTTGGATTAATACATCTCAAAGCAACTTCATCATCCAAATGAACTAGCTTGTCACCACATGATGGACAAGTGGTTGGAATGACATATTCCACACTGTCATCTGGACGTTTGCTTGGGATATATTCAGAAATTTCTGGAATGATATCTCCGGCCTTGTGCAACTTAACAGTGTCACCAATGCGGACACCCTTTTCTTCTAAATAATCGGGGTTGTGCAATGATGCCTTGGAAACCTTGGTACCGGCTAGTTGAACTTCATTCATGATGGCAGTTGGTGTAACAACACCAGTTCTACCAACTGTCCATTCGATATCTAGTAATTTAGTTTCAACTTCTTCTGGTGGGAACTTGTAGGCAATCGCCCACTTTGGAACCTTCACAGTGGTTCCGATTTGTTCTTGTAAAGATAAATCATTTTCCTTAATAACAATTCCATCGATACCATAGCTTAGTTCATCACGACGCTGTGTGTAATATTCGATGTAGTCATGAACATCATCCATGTTCTTAATCACACGGTATGTGGGATTAATGGTGAAACCCAAATCCTTAAGTTCCTCCAACAATCCAGCTTGGGTATTAGTTTCTAAATCATCGTAATTTGCAACGTTGTACATAAAGGTACTTAGTTTACGATGCGCGGTAACCTTTGAGTCTAATTGTCTTAGACTTCCAGCTGCCGCGTTACGTGGATTGGCGAAAACTGATTCACCATCTTTTTCACGTTGTTCATTTAGTTTTACAAAAGATGACTTAGGCATGTAGCATTCACCACGCACCTCGATGTCGATTGGACGAGTCAACTTTTGTGGAATTGATTCAATCGTCTTTAGGTTGTTGGTGATGTCTTCACCAATTGTTCCGTTTCCACGAGTTGAACCTTGAACTAAAATCCCGTTTTCATAGCGAAGTGAAATTGCTAAACCATCAATCTTTAATTCGCAGTTGTACTCGGTGATTTCTGGATAGTTCTTATCCAAGCGGTCGATGAAGTCCTTTAGTTCTTCTTCAGAGAAGACATCCCCTAAAGAAAGCATTGGAATTTCATGATTGACCTTATTAAAACCAGGTAAGGTTTGTCCCCCAACGTTTTGGGTTGGTGAATCACTAGCGATTAAATCAGGATGGTTAGCTTCGATTTCTTGAAGTCGACGGTAGCTGATATCATAAACATGATCTTCTACACTGGGACTATCTTCTTGATAGTATTGACGACTCCAGGTCTTTAGTTGGTCTTTTAATTTATTGTATTCAATTTGAATATCGTTACTTTGATCAGTCAATTAGCTCACCTCTATTGAACTTTTTGAATTGGTGCGAATGCAGCTAATAGTCTCTTTAATCCCTTGTCTGGGAAGGCAATATCTAGTTCCATATCTTCACCAGTACCGTTAACCTTAACAACAGTACCAGTTCCCCAGGCCTTGTGTTCGACCTTGTCACCAACAGTCCATGCCTTCTTGTCAGCACCAGTTCCTTCAGGCTTTTGAACCTTCTTAGCTGGTTGCTTGTATGCACGTTGTTGTGCAAAACGCGCATTACGTTGGTTTCTATTTGAATCAAATGGTGTCTTTACAGTACTGCTTTGTGCAAAGTTGTTTTCTGATTCAATTAATTCAGGTGAAATTTCGTTTACAAAACGAGATTCAGGATTAGTTTGACGACGACCATATAACATTCTTGAGAACGCGTTGGTTAAGAATAGTTTCTCTTGCGCACGGGTAATTCCCACGTATGCTAAACGACGTTCTTCTTCTAGTTCCTTTTCATTTTCCATTGAACGACCTAGTGGGAAGATTCCTTCTTCCATTCCCATTAAGAATACGACTGGGAATTCTAGTCCCTTGGCAGCGTGAAGTGTCATTAGGGTTACTTGTGGAGAATTTTCTTCAACGTCGTCTTGTGCGGAAACTAAGGCTAAATCTGCTAAGAAGTCGGTTAATGGTTCGTTACCATCTTCGTTGTCTTCTTCGCTTCTGTTGGTATCGAATTGTTGAGTTACTGAAATAAATTCTTCAATATTTTCAATTCGTGCCTTGTTTTCAAGTGAGTTAGTCTTCTTTAGTTCAGCTAGGTACCCAGTGTCATCCAATACGTGTTGGGCAACATCAGTTACGCTACCTTCTTTGGCAACCTTTTGAATCTTAGTCATCACGTTGGCAAAGTCGTCAATTGAGTTTCTAGCACGACTTGAAAGTGTGTTATTTAAATCAACGTTCTTAGCAGCTTCTAGCATTGACCAACCGTTTTCACCGGCGAAAACTCTTAGTTTATCAACACTTGATGCACCAATTCCACGTTTAGGTTCATTGATGATACGTTCTAAACTCATTGAATCACTTGGGTTAGCGACTAGTGTTAGGTAAGCCAAGATGTCTTGGATTTCCTTTCTGTCGTAGAACTTGTGTCCACCAACAATGTTGTATGGAATGTTTGATTTTAGAAGTGTTTCTTCAATGATACGTGATTGAGCGTTTGTACGGTATAGGATAGCAAAATCGTTGTATGAATAATGCTTTTCATCCATAATCTTTTGAATTTGGGTAACTGCGAAACGCGCTTCATCAATTTCACTTTGGCCACGGTAGTATGAAACCTTGTCCCCTTCTTTGTTTTCGGTCCAAAGGTTCTTGGCCTTTCTAGCAACGTTGTTTTGAATAACGTCGTTAGCAGCACTTAAGATGTTCTTAGTTGAACGGTAGTTTTGTTCAAGTAATGTTGTGTGAGCATCGTTGTAGTCATCTTGGAAGTTCAAGATGTTGTTCATGTTGGCTCCACGCCAACCATAAATACTTTGATCAGAATCACCAACAACACAAATATTTCTGTACTTCTTAGCAAGCATAGTAACAAGTTTATATTGCGCTTCATTGGTATCTTGGTATTCATCAACGTGAATGTATTGGAATTTGTTTTGATAGTATTCCAATGTTTCCTTGTCAGATTCAAACAATTGGATGGTTAACATGATTAAATCATCAAAGTCCAATGCTTGGTTTCCGTGAAGACGTTTTTGGTATTCTTCATAAACCTTTGATACAGTTTCTTCAAATGGACTGTTATGGTCAATTGATTCACTGTATTGAATTGGGTCTAATAAATCATTTTTAGCGTTTGAAATAGCTGAAAGAATTGCTCTTGGGTCGTTCTTCTTAGGATCAATATCGAAGTCCTTTAGAATTCTCTTTACCAAGGTTCTTTGTTCACTACTACCGGCAATGGTAAATGCACGGTTAAAACCAATCTTATCGATGTGTCTTCTTAAAATTCTGACACATAGAGCATGGAAAGTTGAAATCCAAACGTCGTTTCCACCGTAATCTAGTAGGTTAGAAACACGTTCTTTCATTTCACGAGCTGCTTTATTGGTAAAGGTAATTGCTAGGATATTCCATGGCAATACGTTTTTTTCTTCGATTAAGTAAGCAATGCGATGAGTTAAGACACGGGTCTTACCACTACCTGCACCGGCCATTATCAATAGAGGACCTTCGGTACATAATACTGCTTCTTTTTGTTTATCATTCATTCCTGAAATTAAATCGTTTACTGGCACAAAAAACACAATCCTCTCAAATTTATATATAGTTTAATTATATCATAGCTGGGCATATTTTCATTTAGCACCAAATAAAAAAGTCGGCAAATTATGCCGACTCTTTTTAATCTTCTACAAAAGTGACTTTGTCGTTATCTAGTGATTTAATTCTGGCAAGTGATTCTAGATGAATCCCTGTCTTTTCAATCAAATCGTGGCCCTTTTGGTATGATTTTTCAATTACAATACCAATTCCATTAACTGATACATTAGCTTGCTTTGATACGTCCAATAATCCTTGAACGGCTTGGCCATTGGCTAAGAAATCATCAATGATTAACAGACGGTCATTGGGTTGAATAAATCTTTTATCGATACTAATTTGGTTGCTGGTTTGTTTAGTGTATGAATATACCTCACTAGTATATACGTCATCTGTTAGTGTTAAACTTTTATGTTTTCTAGCAAACACAACTGGGACATCCATGTATAATCCAGCCATTACTGCAGGAGCAATTCCGGAAGATTCAACAGTTACGATTCTAGTAATGTTGTCGTCCTTAAATAGTCTGGCAAATTCCTTACCCATTTCAGCCATCAATCTAGGATCAACCTGATGGTTTAGAAATGCATCAACTTTTAATACATCCCCTGGTAGTACACGACCGACTTCTTTAATCTTATCTTCCAGTAGTTTCATTTGATGTTCCTCCTGTAGTGGTAGTTTGTTTATCATATTGATATAGCTTGTATTTACGGATGATTTCAATAATCTTATTGCGATATGTTGGATCTGTCGCATATCCGTCAACTTGTAGACCCTTGGCAGCAGCAACGTAATTATCTGAGTCAATTACATCCTTATACTGATTTGGGTTCCAATCAGTCCCATTTACGAGCAATAACGCGTGGCTTTCGACTGACTCGGACCAACTGTTATATACTCTAAAACGACCAGTGATGGTGATAAATTGGCCGTTTACGAACTCTTGGGTAGAAAGATTCACAGATGGTTGGTTTCCAGACGCTTTAACACCGTATAAGTTATTATATTGACTAGATAATTGACTAGTTCCCCAGTTTGACTCAAGGATTGCTTGGGCCAAACTGATACTAACTAGGATGTTGTAACGCCTTTGCACATCATTTGCAGCCGGTAATAAAGAATTGATAAACTTACGATGCTTCTTTAACACATTCTGTTGTGTATATGAATCATACGTGTAAATTCGATCAAATATCTTCATTCCGACTGCGAATAACAGCACGCCAACGATTAAAATAAAAATAAGACATCCAAAGTTAGATGTTTTCTTCTTTCTTCTTTTTCGATATCTTCTTTTACTCACAGAACCTCTCCTTATATTATTTAATATTCTAAACTATTCGCTAAAAAAAAGAAAATCAAATTTTAACTTAAATATTGTTTAATTGACAAATGACTCATTTTTCTGTAATTTTAAGGTATAAGTTAGGAGATGTATGCTTTTGGTAAAAGATAAATTAACAAGCAATGACAAATCACCATTTGATGTTGGTGACCAAGTTTCATTCATGCTAGAAAAGAAGAAATTCCAAGGAATCATTGAAAAAGGATACAACAACTCATACATGATTGGTTTCCAAACTACCGATCCTGCATTAGAGGACAAATACCACGGAAAGATCGTTATTAACAACAAGAACATTACCATGGTAAAAGAAGGACCTCACAACTCAAAAGGGAAAAACAAAGATAGTGAAGCCGACGAAAATTAATAAAAAAGCACTGATGACATTAGTCATCGGTGCTTTTTTTACGTATTTTCAATAGTGGTGAACCAATCACTGGTACCAATGCACCAGATAGAATGGCTTCCACTAGTCCGTTGGTTGCTGCTACGAACAATAAGTATGGTAGTAATTGATCAACATTAATTTGGTAAATATTAAATGCATCCCCACGATAGAATACATAGATTAATCCTAACACCACAATGGTATTAACTAGTGAACTAACAAAACCAGTGATTGCCATGTACATACGATATGGCTTGTTAGGTTTGTATAGACGTTTGAAAATTAATCCAGCGACTAAACCAACTAGAATTCTTGGTAGAACAGAGACTAGTGGGTTGGTAAATACATAGATTGCTAAAGGACTGGTTGGCCACCAGAATGCACGGACAAATGTGATTAATCCCCAAACACCACCAACAATTGCACCATCTTTAGTGCCAAGCAAGATTGCAGCTAATACAACTGTGATTGGAATGATGGTAACGCTAAGTGGTCCAATTGGAATGTTTCCCAATCCAGGGATACTTGTTTGTACGATAATTATTGCGATAAACACGGATAAGATGTTCATCTTATAAGCTTTATTTCTAATGATTATCATCTCCTCTTTGAGATTTTACTTTCATATAAAACAACATTGAATATTAAACACTATTTTAATTAATAAGTCCACTTATGTATAAAAAAAGAACTTCCACACGGGAAGTTCTTTTGAAAACAAAAAGATAAGTGTATCTTAACGTTTTGAGAATTGACCAGCTTTACGAGCTTTCTTAAGACCTGGTTTCTTACGTTCTTTCATACGAGCGTCACGAGTTAATAAACCGGCACTCTTTAATGAAGCACGGAAGTCAGGATCTACTTCTAGCAATGCACGAGCGATTCCGTGACGAGCTGCACCAGCTTGTCCTGAGAAACCACCACCGTTAACATTGATTAAAGCATCGTAGTTACCTGATGTTTCAGTAACATTGAATGGTTGCATTACCACTGCTCTTAAGTTAGGGAATGGAATGTAATCTTCAATATCCTTTTTGTTCATAACAACTTTACCAGTACCGGGTACTAAAATTACTCGGGCTACTGAGTCTTTACGACGGCCTGTGCCGCGATATTGTACTTGAGCCAATTAAGTTTCCTCCTTAAATTAGGTTATTAATGTCTAATACTTCAGGGTTTTGTGCTTGGTGAGCATGGTTAGCATCAGCGTATACGTGTAAGTGTAGTAATTGCTTGTGAGCTAATGTACCACTTGGTAGCATACCTTTAACTGATGTTTCAACTAACTTGTCTGGAGTATCATTTAACATTTGACCAGCAGTTTTTTGTTTTAGACCACCTAAATAACCTGTGTGGTGGGAGTATAGCTTATCGCTAGCTTTACGACCTGTTAATGCAACTTTTGAAGCATTAATAACAATAACGTTATCGCCAGTATCTACATGAGGTGTAAATGTTGGCTTGTTTTTTCCTCGTAAAATAGAAGCAACGACAGTTGATAGACGACCTAAACTGATATCAGTTGCGTCAATGATGTACCACTTGCGTTCTACTTCACCTGGTTTTGCCATATATGTTGTACGCACTTTAATCTTCCTCCATGTTTCTGTGTTTGTTCGACACCAATATAAGTTTCCGGGGCTTATTGTGGGGCAAACAATACCATGCTTTATACTACAATTTTTTAATTATAAAGTCAACCTAAAATCATCTTTGATGATGAGGTAGTTTTGTAGGATGAGCAGGATCATCTCCCTCATAGTATACATGTTTTAAGTATAGTCCGCTAGCGGGAACCGTTCTTCTTGCTTCAGTACGATCCTTAACTTCGTATAGTCTTAAAATATCATGTACATCCCTTGAACCTGAACCAATTTCAACTAAAACCCCTACCATGATTCTGACCATGTTATATAGGAAACCATTACCGTAAAATTCGAATATCAATTCATTTTCTTTTTCATCAATTCGACATTTTGCTTCGTAGATGGTTCTGACATTGGTTCTAGCTGATGAACCTGACGCAACAAAACTAGTAAAGTCATGTTCACCAATCAAGTCCTTTAGCGCAATGTTAATCTTGTCGATATCAACCGGGAATCTCCATTGAGCTGTATATCTACGTTTAAATGGATTACGGAATTCACCCATATCCATTCGATACATGTATCGCTTACCTGATACATCGTATCTAGCGTGAAAGTCGCTTGGGACCTTTTCTACCTTTTTAATTTGAACATCCAAAGGTAGCATACTGTTCAATGCCTTTAGCATGTTTTCTTCAGGAAGGTCGTATGGAAAGTCAAAATGAACGACCTGTCCCAATGCATGGACCCCTGCGTCTGTTCTACCGGATCCATAAACAGTAATCGCTGGGTCCGGATTTTTGGCCATCTTATTAACAATCTTGGTTAAGATTCCTTCGATGGTTCTTTTCTTTGGCTGACGTTGAAACCCATAAAAGTCGGTTCCATCATAAGCCATCGTGATTTTATAACGATATGACATTTCTATTATCTAACTCCTATATATAAATATAACTATCGCCATGACTAAAATTAATAGCATGCATACAAAATCATTTGGTTTCCATTTAAATGTATGAAAGTGAGAACGTTCCTTGTTAGTCTGATATCCCCTTGCTTCCATCGCGATACTTAAATCATCGGCATGCTTAAAGGCACTGACAAACAAAGGTATCAATAATGGGACAAACGCCTTAACACGTTTGATTAGTCCCCCATCACCGAAGTCGACACCACGAGAACGTTGTGCATCCATGATTAATTTAGTTTCATCCGTTAAGGTTGGCACGAATCTCAATGAGATTGAAATCATCAAAGAGAAAGTTTCAACCGGGAAATTAAATCGCTTTAGTGGTTTTAATAACGAACTAATACCTTGTGAGATTTCAAGTGGTGATGTCGTTAGTGTCAACACAGTCGACATCGCAATGATTAGCATAAAACGAATCGTTAATACGATTGCGTTTAAAATTCCATAGCTTGTTAGTTTAACAATTCCCCATGAGAAGTAAACGTGACCACCTGATCCAAAGAATACCTGAATCATGACTGTGAAGATAATTACCCACAGCATTGGCATTAATCCCTTGATGAAGTATCCAAAAGAACACTTTGATAACAAGACGAATAACAACACAGTTGCTGCCATCACGACGTATGTAATTAAATTGTTGGCAAAGAAAACCATGATGATATAGGCAAATGCGATTAACATCTTGGCGGCTGGATTCATTTTATGAATTAGTGAGTTACCAGGAAGGTATCTTCCAAATATAAAGTTATTCATCCTTATCTTCATTCCTTAATTTATTAATGATGCCGTTAATTAATTCGTCCGCGTCTAAAGATAACTTATCAAGTTCTACACCTTTATCAGCCAAATCCTTGGTAATCTTAACAGTCTCAGGTACTTGTAAATCATACTTGTTCAAGAAATCCACATCCGTGAATAGTTCGTCAGGATAACATTTTTTAACAACCTTACCGCCACTCATCACGACTACTCGATCAGAGTATTTGGCGACGTCATCCATTTGGTGACTAACTAAAACGATTGTCATGTTTTCTTCTCGATTAAGTCTTCTAATCAAGTCGAGGATATATTGTTGTCCCTCTAAATCTAAACCAGCTGTTGGTTCATCTAACACTAGGATTTCTGGGTTCATTGCTAAAACTCCAGCAATCGCTACCCTTCTCTTTTGACCACCCGATAAATCAAATGGTGACTTCTTCAATAGGTCATGGTCTAAATGCACCAAGTCAGATGCATGCATCACAGTATCGTTTAGTTCGTCTCCGGTAACGCCAAAGTTACTTGGACCAAAGGCAATGTCTTCCTCCACTGTTTCCGCAAACAGTTGTTGTTCTGGAAACTGGAATACCATGCCAATCTTTTGACGGAGTGGCTTTAGGTGCTTGTTATTAGTACGACTTGTGATTTCCTTATCACCAATTGTGACACTACCACTAGTTGGCTTTAATAAGGCATTGATGTGTTTAATCAATGTCGATTTTCCACTACCAGTCTTACCGATAATTGAAACAAAAGAACCACTCTTTATCTTCAATGAGACATCTTCTAGAGCATGAAATTCTAATGGCGTGTTTTCTTGATATACGTGGCTTACATTTTTGAATAATATTGCGTTATCCATTCTACAATCTCCTCGTCATTCAAATAGTCATCAGAAATATCAAAGCCCTCTTCCTTTAATCTCAAACGTAGTTGTTCTGAGAAAGGTAGCTTCAAACCATATTCCTCGACATTGTCTAATTCAGTGAATAGCTTTTGTGGAGTGGTATCTAATACCATCTTACCGTCACGAATTAGAATCGTACGATCTGATTTTTCGATTTCGTTAATATCGTGTGAAATCGATAATACAGTTAGATTATACTTTGTTCTAACCTCATTAATCAAATTTGTTATTAAGTATTTTGCTTTTGGATCTAACATGCTAGTGGCTTCATCCAAGATAATAATCTTTGGATTCATGGCTAGAATCCCCGCAATGGCAACACGTTGCTTTTGTCCACCTGACAATCTTGTTGGGTCCTTTTCAGCATAGTCCAACATATCAACGTCAGTTAACGCCTTTTCAACCGCAGCCTTCATCTTATCCTGTGGCATGTTTCTGTTTTCTAAACCAAATGCGATATCATCTTGCACCGTTGATGCCACAAACTGGTTGTTAGGATCTTGGAAAACAATCCCAATTCTATCTCTTATGTCATTAACAGTATCTTCGTTTAATTCAATTCCATCAACTTTGATACTGCCGCTTTGGGCCTTTAATAAACCATCTAGTAAGCTAATTAGTGTCGATTTTCCACTACCGTTTTTTCCGATAATGGATACCCATTCACCTTCATTAATATCAAAGGATAAATCATTTACAGCAAAGTTGGTTGAATCAGTATATTTAAATTTTAGGTTTGATACATTGATAATCTTACTAGACACTTCATTCACCCCGTTTAAAATTATGTATAAAAAAATCACTAATAGGCTATTGATGCGAAGCAAAGCTCCATTCAAGCTAGACTTGGGGCTTGCCCATCATCATAACGCTTTATATCAATAGCCCTAGTGATTTGTTGTTACTATTTAATTAAGTTTACGATTAATTAATCAACTAATTGTAAAATAACCATTGATGCACCGTCACCACGACGAGGCATAGTCTTTAGAATACGAGTGTAACCACCGTTACGTTCTGCATACTTAGGAGCAATTTCATCAAATAGCTTTTGTAATGCAGTAGTAACAGTTACGTCATCACCATCTTCTTTAGCGTCAGCAACTACGTTTTGTAGGAATGCTGCAGCTTGACGACGAGCATGAAGATCTCCACGCTTACCAAGAGTAATCATCTTTTCAGCAGTTGAGCGTACTTCTTTAGCACGAGCTTCAGTGGTCTTAATTTCACCGTTTACTAACAAGTCAGTAGTTAGGTTACGTAGTAATGAACGACGGTGTGCACTAGTACGTTGTAATTTACGGTAACTCATAAATGGATATCCTCCTTTATACTAATCTTCTTTACGCAATGACAATCCAAGGGCTTCTAACTTATTCTTTACTTCAACAAGTGACTTACGTCCTAAGTTACGAACCTTCATCATGTCTGCTTCGCTTTTGTTGGTTAATTCTTGAACAGTGTTGATTCCTGCACGCTTCAAACAGTTGTATGAACGAACTGATAAGTCCAATTCTTCAATTGTCATTTCAAGCATCTTTTCTTTGTGTGTTTCTTCCTTTTCAACCATAACTTCAGTGTTCTTGGCTTCATCGGTAAGATCAACAAACATAGCAAGATGGTCGTTTAGAATCTTGGCTGCTAAACTAATTGCTTCACTAGGAGTGATGGAACCATCAGTCCAAACGTCAAGAGTTAGCTTATCAAAGTCAGATCTTTGACCAACACGTGCGTTTTCAACTTGATAATTAACACGTTCGATTGGGGTATAAATGGAATCAACTGGTAAGACACCGATTGGCATTCCATCATTACGAGCCTTATTCTCATCAGCAGAAACATATCCGCGACCCTTGTTTGCAGTCATTCTCATGTGGAATGTAGAACCTTCAGCAACTGTAGCGATGTGTAAGTCTGGATTTAAGACAGTTACATCACCATCAGCCTGAATGTCTCCAGCAGTTACTTGAGCTGGACCTGTAACATTGATTTCCATTTCTTTGTCTTCGCCATCTTCGGCATCCAACTTCAATGAAATCTTCTTAACATTTAAAATAATTTGAGTTACGTCTTCTACAACACCAGGTACTGTAGAAAATTCATGTAAAACATCATCAATTTGAATGCTAGTTACGGCTGCACCAGGTAAAGATGAAAGTAAAATTCTACGCAACGAGTTTCCAAGAGTTGTTCCGTATCCACGTTCTAGTGGTTCAACAACAACTTCTCCATAATTATCAGTTTCATCAATCTTATGAATATTAGGTTTTTCAAATTCAATCATTCTTATCTTCTACCCCTTTCAAAACGCTCTGAGTTAAATATTAATTAGTCCATCATACAGAGATGAGAATAAATTAAACTCTACGACGCTTTGGAGGACGAGATCCATTATGTGGAACTGGAGTAACATCACGAATAGCAGCAACTTCTAAACCAGTTGATTGAAGTGCACGGATAGCTGATTCACGACCTGAACCAGGACCTTTAACAGCAACTTCAACAGTCTTCATACCATGTTCCATAGCTGTCTTAGCAGCGGCTTCTGAAGCCATTTGTGCAGCAAATGGAGTTGATTTACGACTTCCACGGAATCCTAAAGCACCAGCAGATGACCAAGCAATTGCATTACCTTGCATGTCGGTAATCATAACTAATGTGTTATTAAAAGTAGAGTGAATGTGAGCAACACCAGATTCGATGTTCTTCTTTACTCTACGCTTACGAGAACCTTTCTTTTGAACCATGATTTACTAACCTCCTTTATTTATTATTTTTTCTTACCAGCAATAGTTACTTTTTTACCCTTACGAGTACGGGCGTTGTTCTTTGTGTGTTGACCTCTAACAGGTAAACCACGACGGTGACGCATTCCACGGTAAGAACCAATTTCTTGAAGCTTCTTGATATTCATTCTTACTTCACGACGTAAGTCACCTTCAATTTTGTAATTGTCAACAACTTCACGGATTTTATCTTCTTGGTCTGGAGTTAGATCACGAACACGAACATCTTCTGAAACGCCAGCCTTTGAAAGGATTTCAGCAGCTCTGCTTTGACCGATTCCAAAGATGCTAGTTAGACCAATAACGATACGCTTATCACGTGGTAAATCAATTCCGGCGATACGAGCCATTCAAACACACCTCCTGTTTATATAAAATTACTTACCTTGTCTTTGTTTATGTTTTGGATTTGAGCAAATGACCATAACACGGCCTTTTCTCTTAATTACTTTACAATTTTCACACATTGGTTTTACTGATGGACGAACCTTCATTATATAACCCTCCTATACTTCAAGACAGTATCCTTACTTATAACGGTAAGTAATACGTCCCTTGCTTAAATCATATGGTGACATTTCAACTGTGACACGATCACCAGGTAAAATACGAATGTAATGCATTCTAATCTTACCGGAAACGTGAGCTAAAATTTCGTGACCATTTTCTAGTTCAACACGAAACATAGCATTTGGTAAGGTTTCGCTAACCTTACCTTCAATTTCAATAACATTATCTTTAGACAAAGAATTTTCCTCCTCGAAAAATACGATTACTACATAAAGGTAGCCAAATGCCAAGATATTATCGACAAAGACCGCCATGTAGCTAATCGCAAATACACATGGGTTAGTTTATCACACAAACATACTTCCAGCAACAAATGCTAGCCGCAGAAGCAATTACTAGAATTGCTTAAGTATTTTGTCAATGTCTTTAGTAACATCATCAATATCTTGACCACCATCAACAGTGAATAATAAATCACGTTCTTTGTAAAAATCAATTAATGGTGTATTCATCTTGATGTTTACATCTAAACGATTCTTAACTGTTTCAGGCTTGTCATCACTACGTTGATAAAATTCATGGCCACCACAAATATCACAAGTATCTTCAACTTTTGGCATTTTGTATAGCTTGTGGTAAGTGGCACCACAGTTCTTACAAATAAATCTACCAGAAAGTCGATCAACAAGAACTTTAGGGTCAACGTCAATATTTATAACAGCATCCAATGGACGATCAAGCTCTTTACAAATTTCTTGTAAAGCATTTGCTTGTTCGATAGTTCTAGGAAAACCGTCTAACATATATCCTTTTTTAGTATCATCTTGTGCAAGACGATCTTTAACAATTCCACATGTTACATCATCAGGAACCAAGTTCCCTTTGTCAATATATTGTTTTGCCTTTAATCCCATTTCAGTTTGGTCTTTTATAGCGGCACGAAAGATATCTCCAGTAGAGATATGTGGAATACCATAATTTTCAATAATGGATTCAGCTTGTGTACCTTTACCAGCTCCAGGAAGCCCCATTAAGATTAAGTTCATTGACATATTTAATTACCTCCATTCACACTTTTATAAATCATTTGGACGAGGTGATTGAATGAATCCAACATATTCTTGTTTCATCATTAAACCACGAATTTGTCTAATTGTTTCGATGGCAACACCAACAACAATTAGTAAACTAGTACCACCTAAACCGATGGATTCGTCTAAGCTCCAAACGTTTTGTGCAATTAAAGGAATTAAAGCAACAATTCCTAGGAATAGGGCTCCAACTACGCTAAGTCTCATTAAGACTTTTGATACGTAAGTTTGAGTTCCATTTCCTGGCCAAACACCTGGAATATAGCTTCCTTGTTTTTGCAAGTTTTCTGAAAGTTTTTCAGGGTTAACTTGAACAAAAGCGTAAAAGAATGTAAAGACAACAATTAATACAGTGTATAAGGTAGCACCTGAAAGAGTTTGCATATTAAATACGTTACTCAATACTTGGTACCAACCATCACCAGAATGTTTACCTGCAAAGAAAAGCAAGATTGCTTGTGGTGTTGAGATAAACGAACTGGCGAAGATAACAGGGATAACACCGGCAACGTTAACCTTTAAAGGTAGGTAACTATTGTCACCCGCGCCTGTTTCTCTTCTAGTATATTGAATTGGAATCCTACGTTCAGCTTGTTGGAACCAGGTAACAAAAGTAACAATTATTAGAATTACAACGAATAGCGCAGCTAAGAATAAGATAGAAGGCCATAATTGTGAAGAAGTATCTCCAACGATGTATTCCTTATATAATTGTTGAACTCCTGTAGGAATTCTTGCGATAATACCGGCGAAGATGATCATTGAAACACCTTGACCGATACCACGATCAGTAATCATGTCACCCATCCAAGTTGTTAACATTGAACCACCGGTTAAAATTAAACCGATACTCAAATAAGTAGCAGGACCAGGATTTTGAACAAGGTTCAAACTGCTTAAAGTGTTAAATCCGGCTGTAATTCCAATAGACTGCACGAAAGCAAGAAATACTGTAAGTATTCTGGTAACTTGGTTCAACTTACGTCTACCCACGTCACCTTGTTTGCTCCATTCAACAAAACGAGGAACGATGTCCATTTGTAATAGTTGAACGATGATTTGCGCAGTAATATATGGTGAAACACCCATAGCAAATAGTGAATAGTTAGTTAATCCACCACCACTAAAGGTGTTTAAAATGCTAACCAAGCCAGATGAAGCAACGCTTTGGAGTGCTTTAGCATTTATACCAGGAACTGTAATATAAGCACCTAATCTAAAAACAATCAATACTCCCAAAGTAAACATGATTTTATTTCTAATATCTTTTACCTTAAAAGCGTTTTTCAAGGCTGATAGCATTTAGATCACCTCGATCTTACCGCCAGCATTTTCGATGGCTGATTTAGCAGCATCAGAAAATTTGTTAGCCTTAACAGTTAGCTTCTTGTTAAGTTCACCGTTACCTAGAATCTTAATTCCATCCTTGGCACTCTTAACGATACCAGCTTCCATTAAAGTTTCTGGTGTAACTTCAACACCGTCGTCAAATTGATCTAAAGTAGATAAGTTAACGATAGCGTATTCCTTACGGTTAATGTTAGTGAAACCACGCTTAGGAATTCTACGGTAGAAAGGCATTTGGCCCCCTTCGAATCCAACACGTGTCTTACTACGAGCCTTTTGACCCTTTTGTCCACGACCAGAAGTCTTACCTTTACTTCCTAATCCACGACCTAGACGTTGTCTTGATGAACGTGAACCTTCGGCAGCTTTTAATTCATGTAATTTCATTTGAAGTGCACCTCCTTGTTATTTATTACTTAACTTGTTCAACTTTAACTAAGTGTGCGATATGGAACAATGCTCCACGAGTTGCTTCGTTGTCAGGTTTAACAACAGTACTGTTAATACGACCTAAACCTAGCGCCTTAACAATTTTACGTTGTTTGGGGAGACGGTGTTCTGCACTGTGAGTTAAAGTAATCTTTAATTGAGCCATCTTCTAACCCCTCCTTATTCTGCTAAATGTTGAGCAGAAACGCCACGTAAAGTAGCAACTTTTTCTGCACTCTTCAATGCTTTTAGTCCTTCAAAAGTAGCACGAATAGCATTGATTGGAGTATCTGAACCTAAACGCTTACTTGTAACATCGTCAATACCAGCTAATTCCATAACTGAACGAACGGCACCACCAGCGGCAACACCAGAACCTTCTTCAGCAGGTTTTAACATGATCTTACCACCACCATAAGTACCGATAATTTCATGAGGAATAGTAGTACCAACCTTAGGAACACTAATTAAGTTCTTACGACCATCTTCAACAGCCTTACGGATAGCATCTGGAACTTCTTGAGCTTTACCAGTACCGAATCCGACGTGACCATTTCTATCACCAACAACAACTAAAGCAGCAAAACGTAGACGACGTCCACCTTTAACAACCTTAGTAATACGGTTGATTGATACGACAGTATCTTCAAGTTCTAATTTATTTGGATCAATAAATTCAGCCATTGCGGTTATTCCTCCTTTTATTAAAATTCTAGTCCGTTTTCACGTGCAGCTTCAGCAAGAGCTTGTACACGTCCATGGTATAAGTAACCACCACGGTCGAAAACAACATTTTTAACATTTTTTTCAACGGCACGTTTGGCAACTAAAGCACCAACATATGATGCTTGTTCAGTCTTGTTTGAACCGTTAACTTCTTTGTCTAGAGTTGAGGCACTAGCAAGCGTAACACCCGCTACGTCATCAATAACTTGAGCGTAGATGTTTTTGTTAGAACGGTAAACGTTCAAACGTGGGCACACAGCAGTACCAGAGATTTTGTTACGGACACGCAAGTGACGACGTTGACGTGTCTTGTTTTTATCTGGTTTATTAATCAAAATAGTCACCTCTTAAATATTAATTAAAATAGTTAAGCAATGAGATCTAACTCATTACTTACCTGTCTTACCTTCCTTACGACGTACAACTTCGTTTTCGTAACGAATACCTTTACCCTTGTAAGGTTCAGGTGAACGAACAGCACGAACACGAGCTGCAAAGTCACCAACGTGTTCTTTGTTGATACCGCTGATAGTAATAGTTAAACTATCTGGAGTTTCAACCTTAAGATCATCATTGATTTGCATTTCAACAGGGTTGGAGTAACCAACGTTTAATTCTAGGACAGAACCTTTAGCTTGAGCACGGTAACCAACACCGACTAGCTTAAGTGTCTTAGTAAAACCATTTGATACACCTTCAACCATGTTGTTTAAGTTAGCACGCATAGTACCGTGCATTGCACGGGTCTTGTTATCGTATCTAACTGCTGGTTCAAAAGTTACAACGTTATCATTAACGTTCATCTTGATAATTGGTGAGAATTCACGAGTTAGTGAACCCTTAGCACCTTTAACAGTTACGTTGTTACCTTCAGTTGATAATTCAACACCTTCAGGTAAAACAATCTTTCTGTAACCAATACGACTCATTTCATTACACCTCCAATTCAAGCAAAAAGTATTACCAAATGTAAGCTAATACTTCTCCACCAATTTTTTTAGCACGAGCTTCTTTATCAGTGATAACACCTTCAGAAGTTGAGATAATTGCAATACCTAAACCATTTAATACCTTAGGAATTGAATCAGATTTTACGTATGAACGTAGACCTGGTTTTGAAATACGCTTCAAACCAGTGATAACACGTTCATTGTTCTTACCATATTTTAGGAATACGCGGATAACGCCTTGTTTGTCGTCTTCAACGTATTCAACATCGCGGACGAAACCTTCACGTTTTAAGATTTCAGCAATGTTGTTTTTGATTTTTGAAGCTGGAACTTCAACTGAATCGTGACGAGCCATGTTGGCGTTACGAATTCTAGTTAATAAGTCAGCGATTGGATCTGTCATGGACATTAACGTAGACCTCCTATCTAATTATAGTTAATTTTACCAACTTGCCTTCTTCATACCAGGGATTTGGCCTTTGTGCGCAAGATCTCTGATGCATAGACGGCATAAATGAAACTTCTTGTAAACTGAATGAGGTCTACCACAGCGTTCGCAACGAGTGTAATTTCTTGTTGAGAATTTAGCAGGACGTTCACTTTTTACAACTAATGCTTTTCTAGCCATATTATTTATACCCTCCTATTATTTTGCAAATGGCATACCGAATTGAGTTAACAATTCTTTGGATTCTTCGTCAGTGTTAGCAGTTGTAACAATAACGATGTCTAATCCACGTACACGGTTAACGTTATCGTAGTTAATTTCTGGGAAAATTAATTGTTCACGAATACCTAGAGTGTAGTTACCACGACCGTCAAATGAACGGTTGTTAACACCATGGAAATCACGAACACGTGGTAATGAAACGTTAACTAACTTGTCTAAGAAGTCATACATACGTTCACCACGTAGAGTAACTTTGGCACCAATTGACATACCTTCACGTAAACGGAAGCCGGCGATTGATTTCTTAGCCTTAGTTACTAGAGGTTTTTGACCAGAAATTAGAGTTAATTCTGAAACAGCTTCGTCTAAGTTCTTAGCGTTAGTAACAGCGTCACCAACACCCATGTTTAGAACGATCTTTTCAATTTTTGGAGCTTGCATAACTGAAGAGTAGTTAAACTTTTCAACTAATGCTTTTGTAATTTCATTTTTGTACTTTTCTTGTAAACGGTTTGACATGGAAAGGTATCCTCCTTTCAATTAAATTTTAATCGATTGATTTGTTTGATTTTTTAGAAATACGAACTTTCTTACCATTTTCAATTTTGAATCCAACCTTAGTTGGTTCGTTAGTTGATGGGTCAATTAACATAACGTTTGAAACATGAATAGGAGCTTCAACTTCATTAATGCCACCTTGTGGGTTAGCTTGTGAAGCTTTTTGATGTTTCTTAACAATGTTAATGCCTTCAACGATTACGCGATCTTTTGAAGCGATAGTCTTGGTAACAGTACCTTCTTTACCTTTATCCTTACCACTAATAACGCGAACTTTGTCACCGGTTTTAATAAACATTTCTTGGCACCTCCTTGGTTGACATTGATTAATTAAAGTACTTCAGGGGCTAGAGAAACGATCTTCATGAATTCGTTGTCACGTAGTTCACGCGCAACTGGTCCGAAAATACGAGTTCCCTTTGGACTTTTATCATCTTGAACAAGTACGGCAGCATTTTCATCGAAACGGATGTATGAACCATCTGCACGACGTGATACTGACTTAGTTCTTACGATTACAGCCTTAACAACGTCACCCTTTTTGACAACGCCACCTGGTGTTGCTTGTTTAACAGTAGCAACAATGATATCACCGATACCTGCATATCTTCTGCTTGATCCACCTAAAACTTTAATAGTTAAAAGTTCACGAGCACCTGAGTTATCAGCAACTTTCAAACGACTTTCTTGTTGAATCATTAGCTAATACCCTCCTTCCGGTATTTACTCAGAATACGATAAAATTCTTATGTTAGATAATAACAGCTTTTTCAACGATATTAACTAGACGGAAATTCTTAGTAGCTGATAGCTTACGTGTTTCCATAATTTCTACAACATCGCCCATTTTAGCTTCATTGTTTTCATCATGAGCCTTGTACTTCTTTGAGTACTTAACACGTTTTCCGTAAGTAGGATGTGTTTTGTAAGTTTCAACAACAACAGTGATGGTTTTGTCCATCTTGTCTGAAACAACACGGCCTCTGTAGACCTTACGCATATTACGTTCCATATTACATTGACCTCCTATCGTATTCTATTTGTTTAGTTCTTGTTGACGCAAAGCAGTTTTGATACGTGCAATGTTCTTACGAACTTGCTTCAATCTTGCAGTGTTTTCCAATTGACCAGTAGCTAATTGAAAACGAAGGTTGAATAGTTCTTCTTTATAGCTTTGTTCTTTTTCATGCATTTGAGCAGTGGTTAGTTCATTAATTTCTTTAGCCTTCATTTGATTCGCCACCTACTTCCTCACGTTTAATAATCTTTGTTCGAACAGGAAGTTTAGCTGAAGCTAAACGTAAAGCTTCTAGAGCAACTTCTTCAGAAACTCCACCAACTTCGAATAGGACTTTTCCACGTTTAACTGGAGCAACCCATCCTGCTGGAGAACCTTTACCATTACCCATACGAACCCCTACACCTTTTTCAGTGTATGACTTGTGAGGGAAAATCTTAATCCAAACTTTCCCACCACGCTTCATATGTCTTGTCATAGCAATACGACAAGCTTCGATTTGACGGTTAGTGATCCAATGTGAATCGATTGATTGTAAACCAAATTCACCGAATGAAACAGTGTTTCCACCCTTTGAATGACCACGTAACTTACCACGGTGTTCACGACGGAACTTAACACGTTTTGGTACTAGCATGTTTATTTCCCTCCTTTATCGTTTTCTTGAGCATCGTTAACTGCTTGTGGTAAAACTTCACCACGGTAGATCCAAGTTTTTACACCAATTGATCCGTAAGTAGTGTGAGCTTCTTCCCAAGCGTAGTCGATGTCTGCTCTTAGTGTATGCAATGGAACAGTTCCTTCAGCGTATGCTTCCACACGTGACATATCTGCACCATTTAGACGACCAGCAACTTGAGTTTTGATACCCTTAGCACCGGCACGACGAGAGCGTTGCATTGATTGACGCATTGCACGACGGAATGCTACACGGCCTTCCAATTGACGAGCAATGTTTTCACCAACAAGTTTTGCATCTAAATCAGGTTTCTTGATTTCGATGATGTTGATGTGAACTCTCTTACCTGTTAAATTGTTTAATTCTTTACGAAGATTTTCGACTTCTGATCCGCCTTTACCGATAACCATACCTGGTTTAGCAGTGTGAATTGAAACGTTAACACGCTTTGCAGCACGTTCGATAACAACTCTTGATACGGAAGCGTCAGCGAGTCTCTTACTAATGTATTCACGGATTTTTAGGTCTTCGTTAAGATCGTTAGCAAAGTCAGCTTTTTCAGCGTACCATTTTGCGTCCCAATCGCGAATAACTCCGACACGTAATCCAGTAGGATTTACTTTTTGACCCACGGCTAATCCCTCCTATTTTTCTGATACTACAACTGTGATATGACTAGTACGTTTGTTGATTGGAGAAGCAGAACCTTTTGCTCTTGGACGGAAACGTTTTAAAGTTGGTCCTTCGTTAACAAAAACTTCGCTTACTACCAAGTCTTCACGATCTAAATCAAAATTATTTTCTGCATTTGCTACAGCTGACATTAAAACTTTTGAAACAACTGGTGAAGCTCCTCTTGGAGTGAACTTCAAGATTGCAGCTGCTTCTGAAACGCTTTTACCTCTAATAAGATCAACTACAAGGCGGACCTTACGTGCGGCAATGCGAACAGTTCTAGCAGTAGCTTTTGCTGATGTAACTTGTTCAGCCATTTGTTATCCTCCTTGCTTAAACAGTTTTCTTATCGTCGTTTCCATGTCCATGGAAAGTACGAGTTGGTACGAATTCACCTAGTTTGTGACCTACCATATCTTCTTGAATATATACTGGAACGTTCTTTCTTCCATCATAAACAGCGATAGTGTAGCCAATGAAACTAGGGAAGATTGTTGAACGACGTGACCATGTCTTGATTACGTCTTTCTTGTCTTGGTCTTTTTGAGCATCGATTTTCTTTAAAAGATGCTTATCGGCAAAAGGTCCCTTTTTTAAACTACGAGACATTATGAAACCTCCTCTTCAAAATCTGTATAGGGAAGTGTATACCCGAAGGTATAACTTAGTTTATTACATCTTTGATCCCTTACGACGGCGAACGATGAACTTGTTGGAACGAGCCTTCTTACTACGAGTCTTCTTACCAACAGTCTTCTTGTGCCATGGTGATAATGGTGATGGGTAACCAACTGGAGCTTTACCTTCACCACCACCATGAGGGTGATCGTTAGGGTTCATTACAGAACCACGAACGTGTGGACGTTGGCCCTTGTAACGGTTACGACCAGCTTTACCAATGTTAACTAATGAGTGTTCTTCGTTACCAATGCTACCAATAGTTGCACGGTTTACTGAAAGAATCATACGAACTTCACCTGATGCTAGACGAACTAGTACGTATTTTCCTTCCTTACCCAATAGTTGAGCTGAAGTACCAGCAGAACGAACTAATTGTCCACCCTTACCTGGTTTTAATTCGATATTGTGAATAACTGTACCTACAGGGATATCCTTTAATGCTAATGCATTACCTGGTTTGATATCAGCGTTTGGTCCTGATTGAACCTTGTCGCCAACTTTTAGACCCTTAGGTGCTAGAATGTATGACTTGATACCGTCAGTGTAAACAACTAACGCAATGTTAGCAGTACGGTTTGGATCGTATTCGATAGTCTTAACGATACCATCAACGTCGTCATGGTTACGCTTGAAATCAATAATACGGTATTGATTCTTGTTACCACCACCACGGTGACGAACAGTCATATGACCATAGTTGTTACGACCAGCAGTGTGTGACTTAGGAGCCAATAATGACTTTTCAGGTTTTGAAGTAGTCAAAACACTGTAGTCAATGCTAGTCATGTTACGACGACCATTACTGGTTGCCTTGTATTTTTTAATAGCCACGGTGTTTTCCTCCTAAATTGATATTTTATTTATTGCTAAATAAGTTAATTTCTTTTGAATCATTTGATAAAGTAACGATCGCTTTACGACGCTTCTTAGTGTAACCTGAGAAACGACCTTGGCGCTTTAGCTTACCTTTAAGATTCATAATATTTACATTTGCAACTTTAACATCAAAGATGTCTTGAATTGCGTTCTTCACTTGTGTTTTAGTTGCTCGTAAGTCAACATCAAAAGTGTATTTCTTTTCGTCCATCATAGCAGTTGATTGTTCTGTAATAACGGGACGTAGGATAATATCACGTGATTCCATTATGCGAGCACCTCCTCTACTTGAGAAAGAGCAGCCTTTGTGATGACAATCTTGTCACTGTTTACAACGCTCAATGTGTTTAAACCTTTAGCTGAAACGATTTCAACGTTCTTTAGGTTACGAGCTGATAATACAGCGTTCTTGTTGTCTTCTTCCAAGACTACTAATGTCTTAGTTGAAGCATTTAGCTTGTTTAGTGCTTCTGAGAAGTCTTTAGTCTTAGGAGCATCGAAGCTTAATGAGTCAACAACTACGAAGTTGTCGTTAGCAACCTTTTCTGATAGAACAGACTTGATAGCTAGACGGCTAACCTTCTTTGGTAAGTGGTAGCTGTATGAACGAGGAGTTGGTCCGAAGACAATTCCACCCCCACGCCATTGTGGTGAACGGATTGAACCTTGACGAGCACGTCCAGTACCCTTTTGACGCCATGGCTTCTTACCACCACCTCTAACAGCGCTTCTGTTCTTTACAGCGTGTGTACCTTGGCGCATTGATGCTCTTTGCATCAAAACAACGTCAAATACAACACTGTCGTTTTGTTCGATAGCAAAGATTTCATCGTTTAATTCAACGTTTCCGTTCTTGCTACCATCTTGTTTGTATAATGCTACGCTTGTCATTTATGGTTCCTCCTTTCTTATTTTTGTGATCCGCGAGCTGCAGATTTAACAGTTAGGAATGACTTGTTGGCACCAGGAACGTTACCCTTAATTAGGATTACGTTGTTGTCAACGTCAGCCTTAACTACTTCAAGATTTTGAATAGTAACTTGCTTGTTACCCATTCTACCTGGTAATTTCATACCCTTAGTAACACGGTTGATAATTACACCAAGTGAACCAGGACGACGGTGGTATCTAGAACCGTGAGTTTCAGGACCTCTAGCTTGACCATCCTTATGAATGTTACCTTGGTAACCATGACCCTTTGTGATACCTGTTACATCTACGATGTCACCGGCTTCAAAAATGTCTGCCTTGATTTCGTCTGCTACATTGTAATCGCTAAGCTCAACATCTCTGATTTCTTTAATGAAGCGCTTAGGATTTGTATTTGCTTTTGCTACATGACCTTTTTCTGGTTTGTTACTTAAAACATCACGTTTGTCTTCGTAACCAAGTTGGATAGCGTTGTATCCATCAGTTTCAGTTGATTTAGTTTGTAGAACAACGTTTGGAGTTACATCTACAACAGTAACTGGTACTAATTCACCGTTTTCAGTGAAAACTTGAGTCATTCCGACTTTTCTACCTAAGATTCCTTTTCTGGTCATGAGTACACCTCCGATATATTGTAATTTTGATTAATTATAGTTTAATTTCGATATCAACACCGCTTGGTAAATCAAGCTTCATTAGTGAATCAACTGTTTTTGGTGTTGGGTTTAAGATGTCGATAAGACGTTTGTGAGTCAACATTTCAAATTGTTCACGTGACTTCTTAAACTTATGTGGTGAAGCTAGAACAGTATAAACAGTTCTATCTGTTGGCAATGGAATTGGACCAGAAACACTAGCACCAGTTCTTTGCGCAGTAGCCACAATCTTTTCAGCTGATTGATCTAAAGTACGGTGTTCATATGCCTTTAAACGGATACGAATCTTTTGCTTTGCCATTATTTTCCCTCCTCGTCTGTATTTTAAATACGACTAACTCCGTGGAAATTACCGGCGCACCCTTCATGACAAAGTGGCCGGGTGTGTCGCAACCTCCCACATCAACGCTTTTCTCATATCTGCTTGAGAGCATACTAATCCCTCGAACAGGTACTTGTATATAATACTAGATTTTCTGCGGTGTTTCAAGGGTTTTCACTCATTTTATTGAAATTATTTTTAAATTTTTTAATTCAAACTTTTTTCAAAAAATTGAAATTTTTTTATTTTTTCTTCCATATTATGTTTATTCGATCATAAAACTAAATTATCAAATCAAATAAAAAAACAAAAAAATATTATTAAATTTATTTTTTATCTATATTTATAGAAGAAATCCCATTTTTTATGAATAATTTTTTTATGTACAAAAAAAGAAGCGTTGAAATTAATCAACACTTCTTAATTTAGAAACACTAATTACTTGTTTCCACCGTTCTTTTCAATAATTTCTTCTTGAACTGCGGCTGGAACTGGTGAGTAGTGATCGAATGTCATTGAGAAAGTACCTCTACCTTGAGATGCTGAACGCAATGTAGTTGCGTAACCGAACATTTCTGATAGTGGAACCATAGCATGGATTAGTTGAGCTTTGTTTCTAACTTCCATACCGTCAACGTTACCACGACGTGCAGTAACTTGTCCCATAACATCACCCATGTATTCTTCTGGAACCACGATATCAACTTTCATGATTGGTTCTAGGATAACTGGGCCAGCTGACTTAGCAGCATTTCTTAATGCTAATGATGCAGCAACCTTAAATGCAGCTTCTGATGAATCGACATCATGGTAACTACCATCATATAACTTAGCCTTAACGTCAATCAATGGGTAACCAGCAAGAACACCGTTTGCCATTGATTCTTTTAGACCTTGTTCAACTGAAGGAATGTATTCACGAGGAACAACCCCACCAACGATAGCATTTTCGAATTCGAAACCTTTACCAGTTTCATTTGGAGTAAATTCAATCCAAACGTCACCATATTGACCTTTACCACCAGATTGACGAACGAATTTACCTTGAGCCTTAGTTGGCTTAGTAAATGCTTCTCTGTAGGCAACTTGTGGTTGACCAATAGTAGCTTCAACCTTGAATTCACGTTTCATACGGTCAACGATGATGTTCAAGTGAAGTTCACCCATTCCGGCGATAATAGTTTCACCAGTTTCGTTATCAGTTTCAGCCTTAAATGTAGGATCTTCTTCTGATAGCTTTTGTAGGGCAATGTTCATCTTGTCTTGGTCAGCTTTAGTCTTAGGTTCAACAGACACAGAAATAACTGGATCTGGGAATACCATTGATTCTAGGTGTAATGGGTGCTTTTGATCAGTTAGTGAGTCACCAGTAGTGGTGTTCTTCAAACCGATAGCGGCAGCGATATCACCAGAGAATACTTCTGGGATTTCAGTTCTATCATTTGAGTGCATTTGTAGTAAACGACCAACACGTTCACGTTTGTCCTTAGTTGCGTTAAGAACGTATGAACCTGATTCTAGAGTACCTTGGTATACACGAATGAAAGTTAAACGACCAACGAATGGGTCAGTTGCAACCTTAAATGCTAGGGCAGCAAATGGCTTGCTGTCATCAGCCTTAAGTTCAACATCTTCACCTGATTCAGGGTCAGTAGCCTTGTATGGACGAACATCAAGTGGTGATGGTAAGAAGTCCAATACGGCGTCCATTAACATTTGGATACCCTTGTTCTTGAATGCTGAACCAGCTAATACTGGGTAGTATTCTAGGTTAAGAGTACCTTGACGGATGGCAGCCTTGATTTCAGGTACAGAAATTTCTTCACCTTCAAGGTATTTTTCCATGATTCCGTCGTTGATGTCAGCAAGTGATTCGATTAAGTTAGCACGTGCTTCATCAGCTTTTTCTTTGTATTCGTCAGGAATATCAACGATATCGTAGTTTGAACCATTTTCATCTAGATCGTAGATGTATGCTTTCATTTCTACTAAGTCGATAACACCTTGGAAAGTGTCTTCCTTACCGATAGGAATTTGGATAGCGTGTGCGTTAGCATCTAGACGTTCGTGTAGAGATTCTACAGAAGCTTCGAAGTCAGCACCTAGCTTATCCATCTTGTTAGCGAATACGATACGAGGAACTTCGTATTCTGAAGCTTGACGCCAAACAGTTTCTGTTTGAGGTTCAACCCCAGCAGCAGCATCCAAGATAGTAATTGAACCATCTAGAACACGTAGTGAACGTTCAACTTCGGCAGTGAAGTCCACGTGTCCTGGTGTATCGATGATGTTGATACGAGTATCTTTCCAACGTGCAGTAGTAGCAGCTGAAGTGATAGTGATACCACGTTCTTGTTCTTGTACCATCCAGTCCATTTGTGAAGCACCATCATGAGTTTCACCAATTTTGTGGATTCTACCAGTGTAGTACAAGATACGTTCAGTAGCAGTAGTCTTACCGGCATCAATATGAGCAGTGATACCGATATTACGAGTTTTTTCTAATGGGAATTCACGTTTGTTAGCCATTATAAAAAGTTTCTCCTCTCAAAAATAAATCTCTTTTGTAAAAAAGTGGCTAATATAATAACACATTAGCCACTCAATTAAATGTACAAATAAGTTTGTACGTTTATTTTACCAACGGTAGTGAGCAAATGCACGGTTAGCTTCTGCCATCTTATGAGTGTCTTCACGTTTCTTAACTGAAGCACCTGTGTTGTTAGCAGCATCCATAAGTTCACGACCTAGGCGTTCAACCATTGTGTGTTCACCACGTAGACGTGCGTAGTTTACGATCCAACGTAAACCTAGAGTAACACGACGGTCAGGACGTACTTCGATAGGAACTTGGTAGTTTGATCCACCAACACGACGAGCCTTAACTTCTAGTACAGGCATAACGTTGTTCATAGCTTCTTCGAATACGTCAACTGGGTCATTTCCAGTTTCTTTCTTAATAAGATCAAATGCACCATATAAAATTTCTGATGCAGTTCCTCTCTTACCATCTAACATCAAACGGTTAATTAAGCTTGAAACCAATTTTGAGTTGTAGATTGGATCAGGAAGAACTTCACGTTTTTGAACATTTCCTTTTCTTGGCATTTAAAAATCCTCCTTGTTTTCTTATAGCGGAATAAATGTTTTAGTCTTTAGGCTTCTTAGTACCGTATTTTGAACGACCTTGACGACGGTCAGCAACACCGGCAGTATCTAGAGCACCACGAACGATGTGGTAACGTACCCCAGGTAAATCCTTAACACGACCACCACGAATTAAAACAACACTATGTTCTTGAAGGTTGTGACCAATACCAGGAATGTATGCAGTAACTTCAATCAAGTTTGAAAGTCTAACACGGGCGTACTTACGTAGAGCTGAGTTAGGCTTCTTTGGAGTCATAGTACCAACACGGGTAGCTACTCCACGTTTTTGAGGAGCAGGGTTGTTAGTTTGCTTCTTCTTGTAACTGTTGTACCCATGGTTTAAAGCTGGGGCTTTTGATTTAGAACTTCTAGAATGACGACCTTTACGTACTAATTGGTTAATAGTAGGCATCTAAAAATTCCTCCTTCCAATAAAATTTATTTTTAAGTCCACACATCCAGGTGGTTCTTTTTTATGTAAAAGTTCACCGGATGAATAAGCACTTAATAATATTATCACGACGTCTCATTTGTGTCAATGAAACTTAGGAATTCTTTCGTAAATAATATTGGAGGTTTTAAATATGTTTTTATTCATTTTATTTATCCTGGGTTCTTCCTTTGGATCGTTTCTCACTGCCCTATTCTATCGACTAGAACATCAAGAAAATCTACTCGGATTTTCTCATTGTGATGTCTGCAAACATCCACTAGAAGTGATTGATTTAATCCCTATCTTCTCTTATCTACTCAATCATGGTAGATGCAGGTACTGTCATAAGACCTACTCGAGTTTCTCGTTTGTAAACGAAGTGTTCTTAGGCACAATCTTTCCATTAATATTTATTGAAACCAGAAGTATGCTGCCATTGCTTATCATTGTTTATCTTTTCTACTTAAGTCTAGAAGATATGCACAAGCAAATGGTTTCAAGTATTATTCTACACTCACTGCTATTAATTGTTTTTATTTTTGCTCTCCCCTTCTCTAGAATTTTGATATTAATGCCAATTTATTTTTTCTTCTACCTTTTAAACTACAACTATCACTTCATCGGTGAAGCAGATATCGATCTGTTTGCGATTTTGTTTCTGTTAACCGGTAATCATATTCTATTAATTATCTTTGTAGCCAGTCTCTTTGCCTTAGTCGCCTATCCGTTTATCAAACAAGTCAGCGGTAAAATCCCGTTTATTCCATTTATATATCTATCCTATTTGATGTTTCTATGTATAAAAAAATAGCAACCGCTATTCAGCGATTGCTATTTTTAAGTTGTAAATTATTGGTTATTTACGTCTTCTTCATTCATACGTTTTTCAATTTGGCTAATTGAGTAAACGTCGTTTGAATCAACTTTTGGTGATTCTTGTTCTTCAACTTTAGCGTTGATTTCACCGTAAGTCTTCATTCCAGTACCAGCTGGAATTAGCTTACCAATAATAACATTTTCCTTAAGACCAACTAATGGATCGTTCTTTCCACGGATGGCAGCATCTGTTAGAACACGAGTAGTTTCTTGGAATGATGCAGCTGATAAGAAACTGTTAGTTTCTAGGGCAGCCTTAGTAATACCTAAGATAACTGGACGTGCAGTTGCTGGAATCTTACCAGAAATAACTGCGTCAGCATTAGCTTCCTTAAAGTCGTTAATATCCATTAAAGTACCTGGAAGAACGTCAGTGTCACCTGAGTCCATGATTCTTACCTTACGTAGCATTTGACGAACCATGATTTCAGCATGCTTATCACTAACTTCTACCCCTTGCATACGGTAAGTCTTTTGAACTTCACTTAGCAAGTATACTTCAGTTGATAGTGAGTCACGAACCTTGATTAGTTCCTTAGGATCAATTGAACCTTCGTTAATAGCTTGTCCACGACGGATGAAGTCACCTTCAGCCACGTTCATACGAGCATTAATTGGAACTTTGTAAGTTCTAGTGTCGGCGTCACCCTTAACAGTAACTTCCTTCACTCTTTCAGCAGGGTTTTCTTCAATTAGAGATACAGTACCTGTAACTTCAGTAATTTCTGCTTTACCTTTAGGGTTTCTAGCTTCGAAGATTTCTTGAACACGAGGAAGACCTTGTGTGATATCGGCGTTACCAGCAACCCCACCGGTATGGAAGTTACGCATAGTTAATTGAGTACCAGGTTCACCAATTGATTGAGCAGCAACAGTACCAACTGCTTCACCAACTTCTACAGGTGAACCAGTAGCTAAGTTACGACCGTAACATTTTTCACAAACCCCGTGAACTGTGTTACAAGTGAATGCAGAACGAATTTCAACTTCTTCAATTCCAGCAGCTTCAATTGCTTCAGCTTCAGGTTCGTTAATCATTTGGTTATGCTTAACAATTACTTCACCAGTTTCTGGGTTCTTAACTGTCTTCATAGCATATCTACCAATGATTCTATCGTATAGAGGTTCAATCATTTCGTTACCTTGCTTCAATGCAGCAACGATAACTCCACGGTCAGTGTTACAATCTTCTTCTCTGATAATAACGTCTTGAGCCACATCAACTAGACGACGAGTTAAGTAACCTGAGTTGGCAGTCTTCAAGGCAGTATCAGTCATACCCTTACGGGCACCGTGGGTAGAAATGAACATTTCAAGAACTGATAGACCTTCACGGAAGTTAGCAGTGATAGGTAGTTCCATGATTTCACCATTAGGTGCGGCCATCAAACCACGCATACCAGCTAATTGAGTAAAGTTAGAGATGTTACCACGGGCACCAGAGTCACTCATCATAAAGATAGGGTTTTGAGGATCGAAGTTCTTCAACAAGTCGTTTTGAATTTCATCCTTAGCATCACTCCAGATACCGATAACTCTTTCGTAACGTTCTTGGTCAGTAATTAAACCACGACGGAATTGTTTTGTAACGTTTTCAACTTTTTTGTGTGAATCAGCAATAATTTGAGGTTTTGACTTAAGGTCAGTAACATCAGTGATACCAACAGTTAAACCTGACTTAGTTGATTCGTTGTAACCTAAGTCCTTCATTCTATCTAGTAGTTGTGAAGTTTCAGTTACCTTGTATTGCTTGTAAACTTCAGCAATGATGTCTGATAAGAAACCTTTCTTGAAGGCACCGTTTAGAGGGGCATTCTTCAAGTGTTCATGGATATCTTCACCAGGTTCTAAGAAGAAACTGTCAGATAAGTGACCATGTAGGTTAGTATCAGTTGGTTCGTTCAAGTATTGGAATGTCTTTGGAAGAATACCGTTGAAGATAATCTTACCAATAGTTGTTACCAAAATCTTGTCCTTTTGTTCGTCAGTGAATGGCTTTTCGCTCATTGATGAAGCGGCAATACCAACACGAGTGTGCCAGTGAGTTAAACCACTTTGGTATGAAAGTTTAGCTTCTTCAGGTGTGTTGAAGATCATACCTTCACCTTCACGGCCTTCTTCTTCCATAGTTAGGTAGTAGTTACCGATAACCATATCTTGAGAAGGAGCAACGATTGGGTTTCCATCACGAGGGGCAAGAATATGAGTAGCAGCTAGCATCAATAGTCTTGATTCAGCTTGTGCTTCGTCTGATAAAGGAACGTGGATGGCCATTTGGTCACCATCAAAATCGGCGTTGTAAGCTTCACAAGCTAATGGGTGAAGACGCATTGATTTACCTGAAACCAATACTGGTTCGAATGCTTGAATACCTAATCTATGCAATGTAGGCGCACGGTTAAGTAATACTGGATGTTCCTTAATTACGTCATCCAATACATCGAATACTTCTTCATCTTTACGTTCGATTTGACGTTTAGCAGACTTAATGTTTGAAGCACTACCACGTTTTACAAGTTCTTTCATAATGAAAGGCTTGAATAATTCCATGGCCATTGGAACTGGAAGTCCCATTTGGTTGAACTTCAAGAATGGTCCAACATCAATAACAGAACGACCAGAGTAGTCAACACGCTTACCAAGTAAGTTTTGTCTGAAACGACCTTGCTTACCTTTAAGCATGTGTGATAGTGACTTAAGTGGACGGTTACCAGGACCGGCAACAGGACGACCACGACGACCGTTATCGATTAAAGCATCAACAGCTTCTTGTAGCATACGTTTTTCGTTTTGAACGATGATACCAGGAGCATGTAGATCTAACAATCTCTTTAGACGGTTATTTCTGTTAATAACACGACGGTACAAGTCGTTTAAGTCAGAAGTGGCGAAACGGCCACCTTCTAGTTGTACCATTGGTCTTAAGTCAGGTGGAATAACTGGAATTGCTTCCATTACCATCCATGACAAGTCATTACCTGATTGTAGGAATGCTTCTAGAATATCTAGACGTCTAACCGCTCTAACACGCTTTTGACCAGTAGCCTTCTTTAGTTCATCTTTTAGTTCAGCAACTTCTTTATTGATATCAACATTGTTCAATAAAGTTCTAATTGCTTCAGCACCAATCTTAGCTTCGAAACGGTTACCGTATTCAAGTTTCTTTTCACGGTAATCTTGTTCTGAGATTAGTTGCTTGTTTTCTAGTGGAGTATCACCAGGATCTGTAACAACGTATGAAGCAAAGTAGATAATTTCTTCCAAAGCACGTGGGCTCATGTCTAATACAAGACCCATACGACTTGGAATTCCTTTGAAGTACCAAATGTGAGTTACTGGAGCAGCTAATTCAATGTGACCCATACGTTCACGACGTACTTTAGCACGTGTAACTTCTACTCCACAACGATCACAGACGATACCCTTGTATCTAATACGTTTATATTTACCACAAGCACATTCCCAATCCTTTGTAGGACCGAAAATTCTTTCGTCGAATAGACCATCTTTTTCTGGTTTTAAAGTTCTGTAGTTGATAGTTTCTGGCTTTTTAACTTCACCAAATGACCAACTACGAATTTTATCAGAAGAAGCTAATCCAATTTGCATGCTTGAAAATTTGTTTACATCGACCAATGGATAGTCCCCTTTCTTTATTCCTTAAAGTTGGTGTTTGCTTTGTCGTCTTGTTCAGACTTTTCTTCATCTTTTTCTTCTTGTTCTTTCTTTTGCTTTTCAGCTAGTTTGCTTAAAGCATCAACGTTAACAACACCGTCGTCTTCTTCGCTGTCTAAGTCACGAAGTTCGATTTCTTGGTTGTCTTCGTTAAGAACCTTCATGTCTAATCCTAGAGCTTGAAGTTCTTTTACAAGAACACGGAATGATTCAGGAACACCTGGCTTAGGAATTGGTTCACCCTTAACAATAGCTTCGTATGTCTTAACACGACCAACAACGTCATCTGACTTGTAAGTCAAGATTTCTTGTAGTGTGTATGCGGCACCATAAGCTTCTAGGGCCCAAACTTCCATTTCACCAAAACGTTGTCCACCAAATTGTGCTTTACCACCAAGTGGTTGTTGAGTAACTAGTGAGTAAGGTCCAATTGAACGAGCATGGATCTTATCGTCAACCATGTGAGCAAGTTTCAAGTAGTGCATTACACCAACTGCAACACGTTTATCGAATGGTTCACCGGTTCTACCATCGTAAACAACTGACTTACCGTCTGAAGCCATACCAGCTTCCTTAACAGCGTCCCAGATATCTGAATCACGAGCACCATCGAATACCGGAGTACTTACGTGGATACCTAGTTTTCTAGCAGCCATACCTAAGTGTAATTCAAGAACTTGTCCAATGTTCATACGTGAAGGCACACCCATGGGACTCAATAGGATGTCAATTGGAGTACCATCTGGTAAGTAAGGCATATCTTCTTCAGGAATAACAATGGAAACAGTACCCTTGTTACCGTGACGACCAGACATCTTGTCCCCTACTTGGATCTTACGTTTTTGAGCAATGTAAACTCGAACCATCTTGTTTACACCTGGTGCTAATTCATCACCATTTTCTCTAGTGAAGACCTTAACGTCTTGAACGATACCGCCACCACCGTGAGGTACACGTAGTGAAGTATCACGGACTTCTCTAGACTTTTCACCGAAGATAGCATGTAGTAAACGTTCTTCAGCTGATAATTCTGTTACACCCTTAGGAGTAACCTTACCAACCAAGATGTCACCATCATGTACTTCAGCACCAATTCTGATAGTTCCTTCTTCGTCAAGGTTTCTTAAAGCGTCTTCCCCAACGTTAGGAATTTCTCTAGTCATTTCTTCAGGTCCAAGTTTGGTATCTCTAGTTTCTGATTCGTATTCTTCAATATGAATTGAAGTGTATACATCTTCTCGAACTAATCTTTCTGAAATACCAATGGCATCTTCGAAGTTGTAACCTTGCCAAGTCATGAACGCAACAACTGGGTTTTGACCTAAAGCAAGTTCTCCGTTTTCCATTGAAGGACCGTCAGCTAGAATTTCATCAGCGTCAACCTTGTCGTTTACACGAACGATTGGACGTTGGTTGTAGTTCTTACCACCGTTTGAACGTTGGAACTTCATTAGCTTGTAAGTATCTAATGAACCGTCTTCTCTTCTAACACGTACTTCGTCAGCGTCAACGTATTCAACAGTACCTGGGTGTTTACAGATTAAAGCAACACCAGAGTCATGAGCTGCCTTGTATTCGATACCAGTACCAACTAGTGGCGCATGTGGGTTAACCAAAGGAACAGCTTGACGTTGCATGTTGGCACCCATCAAGGCACGGTTGGAGTCATCGTTTTCCAAGAAAGGAATACATGCAGTGGCAACTGAAACTACTTGCTTAGGAGAAACGTCCATGTAGTCAACGTTTTCAATCTTAGTTTCAATATTGTTTGACTTGTATCTAGCCATAACAACATCGTTCTTGAATGATCCGTCTTCATTTAATGGAGAGTTAGCTTGAGCAACTACGAAGTTATCTTCTTCGTCAGCTGATAAGTAATCAATCTTATCAGTTACTTTGTGAGTATCCCATGATACACGACGGTAAGGTGTTTCCACGAAACCGTACTTGTTAACCTTAGAATAACTTGAAAGTGAGTTAATCAAACCAATGTTAGGACCTTCAGGAGTTTCAATAGGACAAATACGACCATAGTGAGTGTAGTGAACGTCACGAACTTCATATCCGGCACGGTCTCTGGTCAAACCACCAGGTCCCAATGCAGATAGACGACGTTTATGAGTTAATTCACCCAATGGGTTAGTTTGGTCCATGAATTGTGACAATTGTGATGAACCAAAGAATTCCTTAATTGAAGCTACTACAGGACGAATGTTGATTAATTGTTGTGGAGTAACAGTAGTAGTATCTTGAATTGACATACGTTCTCTTACTACACGTTCCATTCTTGCTAGACCAATTCTGAATTGGTTTTGTAGTAATTCACCAACAGAACGGATACGACGGTTACCTAAATGGTCAATATCATCAGGTTCACCAATTCCTTCTTGCAAGTTGAAGAAGTAGTTGATAGCAGAAATGATATCTGCTGGAGTGATGTGATGGTAATCCAATGAGATGTTGTCGTTTCCAATCATGTTAACAACATGATCTGGATCTTTTTCTGATTGTACTTTGATGATTTGCACAGTCATTGGTTCTGGAACAACTGATTGTTCTGAAGGGTTGAAAGTGTATGCCTTGAAGTCTTCGCGGTCCAAGTAAGGAGCTAATTCCTTCATGACATTCTTATCAATTACAGTACCCTTCTTAGCAATAATTTCACCAGTATCTGGATCAGCTAAAGTTTCAGCAAGGGTTAATCCTAGTAAACGAGTCTTTAGGCTTAACTTGTTGTTAGTCTTGTATCTACCAACAGGAGCCATGTCGTAACGTTTTGGATCGAAGAAACGAGTAGTCAATAGGCTACGAGATGAATCAGCAGTCTTAGGTTTACCCGGACGTAGACGTTCGTAAATGTCCTTTAATGCTTCTTCAACACGTGAATCTTCAGTGTCTTTGTGGACATCTTTTTCAAGAGTCAATGAAAGACTATCATTGCTACCCAAAATTTGAGTAATTTCGTCATCTGAACCGAAACCTAATGCACGAACTAGTTCAGTAATTGGTAGCTTTCTAGTTCTATCAATACGAACGTATGATAAGTTCTTTGCGTCAGTTTCGAATTCCATCCAGGCACCACGGTTAGGAATTACAGTAGTACCATAGCTGATACGTCCATTCTTGTCTTCTTCTTTGTGGAAGAATACACCAGGAGAACGAACTAATTGTGAAACAATTACACGTTCTGCCCCGTTAATAATGAAAGTACCTTGATCAGTCATCAATGGGAAATCGCCAAAGAATACATCTTGGGTCTTAATTTCACCAGTTTCATGATTGGTCAATTTCAATGTAATATGAAGTGGAGCTGAGTAGTTAGCCTCATGATCTCTTGCTTCATTAACAGTGTACTTAGGTTCTAATAATTGGTAATCAACGAATTCTAAGGATAGTTTTCCTTGGAAATCATCAATTGGCATAATGCTGTTAAACATTTCACGCAAACCTTCATCTAAGAACCACTTGTATGAATCGGTTTGAATTTCAATTAAATTAGGTAAATCAAGAACTTCCTTGATTTGAGAGTAACTTCTACGAATACGGTGTTTACCATATTTAACTAAATGTCCTGCCAAGTTCTTCACCCCTCCAAAAATTTCTACGCAAGTGAAATATTACAATTGTGTTACAAATGCATTTTTTTACCCTTTTTATCTAAAAATGAGCAAAAAAAAACCAAAATAAGCAATTCAAATTGAAGCTTATTTTTGGTTAATATAGGCGTGTCTGACGGACAATAGATCGCCGACACACATTTCACTTCGTAGTTATATATCTGTATGATACTCTCGAAGGTATATAAAGTCAAGATTTAGACAATAAAAAAGAGGGATGATTCCCTCTTTTTTATTATGCCTTAACGGCTTCTTTTTTAGTGATTGTAATCTTGCCTTTAGATGCTCCAATTGAAACGTCATCCCCTGGTTTAATTTCACCAGAAAGAATTTCTTCAGAAACTTTATCTTCGACATCGTTTTGCAATGCGCGACGAATTGGACGAGCACCGTATTCAGGATTGAAACCATTCTTAGCAATCAATTCGATTGCTGCTGGGGTCATCTTCACGTTGATGCCTAAGTCGTGAACTCGTTTCAACAAATCGTTAGACATTAATTTAACAATTTCTTGAACTTGTTTTTCGTTTAGTTCGTGGAAGATGATTGTTTCATCGATACGGTTTAAAAATTCTGGTCTGAAGAATCTCTTCATTTGTTCTTCGACTGTCTTTCTCATTAGCTTGTAGTTTTCATCGTCATGATCTAGTTCAGCACCAAAACCAACAGTCTTCTTATCACGTAGTGTTCTAGCACCTAAGTTAGAAGTCATTATTAAGACAGTGTTTCTAAAGTCGACATGTCTACCCTTAGAATCTGTTAGGTATCCATCATCTAATACTTGTAGTAGCAAGTTGAAGACATCTGGATGAGCCTTTTCTACTTCATCGAATAGAACAACTGAGTATGGATGTTGTCTTACCTTTTCAGTCAATTGGCCACCTTCATCGTATCCAACGTATCCTGGAGCTGAACCAACCATTCGAGAAGCGGATTCTTTTTGCATGTATTCTGACATATCAATTCTGATAATGTCGTCCTTTGAACCAAACATTTCTTCAGCTAAGTCCTTAGCTAATTCAGTCTTACCAACACCGGTAGGTCCTAAGAAAATGAATGAACCGATTGGTCTGTTTGGATCCTTGATACCACTTCTAGCACGTCTAATTGCACGTGATACAGCAGAAACGGCTTCGTTTTGACCAATAATCTTCTTGTGTAGGATTGATTCTAGGTTAACCAAACGCTTGCTGTCAGCCTTGGTCATCTTAGTTACTGGAACACCAGTCCATTCTGAGACAACTTTAGCGACATCTTCACCAGTTTCTTCGATATCGAAGTTGTGGTCTTCTTGACGTTGCTTTTTGATATCAGCGGTTTCTTGACGCTTAGTCTTTAGTTCTTCTTGTAGTTCTTGTTCCTTTTGACGAAGTGAAACAGCATCTTCGAAGCGTTGTTCTTCGATGGCGCTTTCCATTTGAGTACTGTATTCGTTGATTTTGTTTTCTAGTTCTTCTAATGGATTGTTTTCGTCTAGGTTATTGATTTTAACCATTGCAGCAGCTTCATCCATCAAGTCGATTGCCTTATCAGGTAGGAAACGGTTGCTGATGTATCTGCTTGATAAATCAACGGCCTTTTCGATTGCGTCATCGGTAATCTTTACTTGGTGATGGCTTTCGTACTTAGGACGAATTCCCTTTAGAATTTCGACAGCTTCATCTCTAGTAGGTTCATCAACTGAAACAGTTGCGAATCTTCTAGCCAATGCACCATCTTTTTCGATGTACTTTTGGTATTCATCCAAAGTAGTAGCACCGATTGTTTGAAGATCTCCTCTAGCAAGTGCTGGCTTTAGGATGTTAGACGCATCGATAGCTCCTTCAGCACCACCGGCACCCATTAGAGTGTGTAGTTCGTCAATGAATAGGATTACGTTACCTACTGACTTGATTTCACTGATAATCTTCATTAGACGTTTTTCAAACTCACCACGGTACTTAGTACCAGCGACTAGAGTTCCCATTTCAAGCATCATGATCCGTTTGTTTTGCATGTCTTCTGGAACTTGTCTGTGAGCAACCTTTAATGCCAAGCCTTCAACAACGGCAGTCTTACCTACCCCTGCTTCCCCGATTAGCACTGGGTTGTTCTTAGTACGACGACTAAGAATTTGAATTACACGTTTGATAACATCGTCTCTACCAATAGTAGGATCGATTAGACCATCCTTGGCTGACTTAGTAAGGTCAGTCGCAAGTGAGTCTAATGTAGGAGTAGTTCCGTTGTTGCGAGCTGCTTTAGTTCCTGGTAGTGGAATGTTCTTTGAGTTTGAACTTGAATCACCTGGAAATCCCATCTTACGTAATAGTACCTTCTTTACCTCATTTACTTCGACCACGTTTAGTGCCACTAGAATTCTAGCAGCTAAAGTGTCTGGAGTATCTAGGATGGCAAGTAATAAGTGTTCTGTTCCTATCTTAATTGCACCGTATTTCTTCGCAATTTGACCAGATAAGGTCAAGATTGCTTCAGCCTTAGGTGAGTATGGTAGGTATGTGTCCTTGTCTGAATCTGTTAGGTTACCGTATCCAACCAAGATTTCCATTTCGCCTTTAATATCATCTTCGTGAACATCGCATTGCTTTAAGGCTGACTTTGCGATGCCGTTATCTTCCATTGATAAAGCTAGTAATAAGTGTTCTGTCCCAATCCCTTGGTGGCCAAACACTTTGGCTTGTTCTTGTGCCAAAATCAATACGTTCTTTGCGCTTGGAGTAAAAATGTTATCCATATCGTGCCTCACTTTCTAGCTTTTGTATCTTAAATGATCAAGTATTGCGACCATTATATTCGCTCTAATTTCATTTTCAAGTAGTTTGTTGCCGACAGCTAGTGTCTGCTTCTTAATAGATGCTAACACTAAATCAGCTTCATTGTCAGTAATTAGATTATTTAACACCAAAGTGTTGATAATTGCCTTACCTTCACGTTGAGTTAAACCGTCGCCAATGGCATTAATCAGCGTATCTAAAATATCTATATTATCAAGCAGCTTCACCTTTTCAATACGAATGTATCCACCGCCTCCACGCTTACTTTCGACTACGTATCCATTTTGAATGGTAAACCTAGTCTTAATAACGTAGTTAATTTGTGATGGAACCACATCGAAATGGCTGGCAATATCAGATCTACTTATTTCGACTCTCTCGTCTTCAGCAATCATTTCCTTTAAATACTTCTCAATAATATCTGAAATATTCTTACCCTGCATAATACCACCTCTTTCTTTGACTAATTCTGACTATAATTATACGGACTTATATTGAAAATGCAAAGATTTTTAACGAAAAACAAAAAAGAGAAAACAAATTAATGTTTTCTCTTTGGGTTATATTATCGGGAAGACAGGATTCGAACCTGCGACCCCCTGGTCCCAAACCAGGTGCTCTACCAAGCTGAGCTACTTCCCGAAAATAAAAAAATGCACCCAGTAGGAGTCGAACCTACAACCTTCTGATTCGTAGTCAGACACTCTATCCAGTTGCGCTATGGGTGCATAATAGTATTAAATTATTTGAAATGCCGAGGACCGGGATCGAACCGGTACGGTTATCACTAACCGCAGGATTTTAAGTCCTGTGCGTCTGCCAATTCCGCCACCCCGGCAGAACTATGCAAAAGCGGAAGACGGGATTCGAACCCGCGACCCCCACCATGGCAAGGTGATGTTCTACCACTGAACTACTTCCGCATAATGCCGACTAGATGATTCGAACACCCGACCTCTTCATTACTAGTGAAGCGCTCTAGCCAACTGAGCTAAGTCGGCAGCAATTATGCAAATTGCAAATGCGGGCGAAGGGATTCGAACCCCCACTTCCATAAGGAAACTAGAACCTAAATCTAGCGCGTCTGCCAGTTCCGCCACGCCCGCATGATTATATTAAAATGTATATGGCATAGAGCCAATGAGCCGTGGCAGGTTCGAACTGCCGACCCTCTGATTAAAAGTCAGATGCTCTACCGGCTGAGCTAACGGCTCATATGGAGGATACAGGGCTCGAACCTGTGACCTCCTGCTTGTAAGGCAGATGCTCTCCCAACTGAGCTAATCCTCCATGAGGTCTTTCAAGTTATCTCTTAACAAGACAACTATTTAATAATATCATTTCTAACAAGCAATGTCAACAAGAAATTTTACTTAATTGTTGATATGACTCGCTTCTGAGCCGTTCTCTTTAACTCAACAAAAAATATTATATCTAAATTTCTGCTGTCTGTCTACCCCTTTTTTCAAAAAAATAAAAAAGCGACAATCTTTAGATTATCGCTTTAGTTATAACTATTCAATTAGTCTTCTTTTTCAATCTTAGTCTTACCACCCATGTATGGTTGTAGTACTTCTGGAATGTTGATTGATCCATCTTCATTTTGGAAGTTTTCTAGGATAGCAGCTACAGTTCTACCAACAGCTAAACCAGAACCGTTTAGAGTGTGAACGTATTGTAACTTGCCGTTTTCATCCCTGTATTGGATGTGTGCACGACGTGCTTGGAAATCGGTTGTGTTTGAACAACTTGAGATTTCACGGTAACGACCTTGTGCTGGCATCCATACTTCGATGTCATGAGTCATTGCAGCAGTGAAACTCATGTCACTAGTAGTTAGTGTAATTACGTGGTAAGGAATACCTAACATCTTCAATAGGTCTTCAGCGTGTGCAGTAATGCTTTCTAGTGCATCCCATGATTGTTCAGGCTTAGTGAATTGAACCATTTCTACCTTATTGAATTGGTGTAAACGAATTAAACCTCTAGTATCTCTCCCGGCACTACCAGCTTCTGATCTAAATGCTGGTGATAGTGCAGTGAACTTAACTGGGAGTTTGTCTGCATCCATTACTTCATCTCTGTAGTAGTTTACCAATGGTACTTCGGCAGTAGGAATCATTGTTAAATCACTGTCAGCGATTTCGAAACCGGCCTTTGTTTCCTTAAACTTAGGGAATTGACCAGTACCAAACATTGATGCTGAGTTCACCATGTATGGTGGTAATACTTCCTTGTAACCAGCCTTAGCGTTTTGGTCTAAGTAGAAGTTGTAGATGGCACGTTCTAGTTGTGCACCTGCACCCATGTAGTAAACAAAACGACTACCAGCAACCTTAGCACTTGCTTCGAAGTCTAAGATGCCTAGTTTTTCACCTAGGTCCCAGTGATGGTTTGGTTCGAAGTCAAACTTACGAGGTTCACCGTATTTTCTTAGTTCAACGGCACCTTCTTCAGTCAAACTAACTGGAACTTCATCGGCTGGAATGTTTGGTAAGTGTGCAGCCAAGTCTTGTTGATCTTGTTCAACCTTTTCAAGTTGTTCATCTAATTCCTTAACTTCCTTACCTACTTGTTGCATTTCAGCAATGGCATCAGCAGCGTCTTCCTTGTTACGCTTTGCTTCCGCAATCTTCTTTGATACTTCATTCTTCTTAGCTTTTAATCCTTCACTTTTTACGATTAGTTCACGACGCTTTTCATCGTAACCTAATAGTTCATCGATTGTTTCAGCTTTGATATTTCTAGTAGCTAACTTTTCCTTAACCCAGTCAGCGTTTTGACGAATCATTTTCATATCTAACATAGTAAATACCTCCAATTTTGCAAATAAAAAAGAAGACCTCCATCCATTGGGACGAAGGTCTTCTTTTCGCGGTACCACCCAAGTTCTTAGCACATGCTAAACACTCGTTTGGAGATAACGGTCACCTGCCGTGTAGCATTACCTACCCGCTTTTGCGTATGCCGGAATTTCGACTTGCAATTCACACCAACCATTGCATCTCTTTACTGTCTACTTAAAAACATACCTTGCGTTTATTTGTTGACTCAATAATATTATAAAAAAATGTGATTGGCAACTATTTTAAGTTCAATTCAGCAATTTTTTCGTCAATTTGTTTTAGAACTGCTGCTAAGTCTTCATCGTTTTCGATAAAGTCAAACTTGTCACCGTCAATTTGCATCTTAGGAGATAAGTCGTAGTTGTCATACCAGTCGTTATAACGACTATTTAAGTCTTGGTAATAGTTGTATAGTTCTGGATCTTTATCAACTTGTTCATAACTTCTACCACGTTTTTTGATTCGTTTTAACATGGTATCGAACGAAATGTTGATGTGGATTAATAAGTCAGGATTTTTTTGGTTCAATGAACCAGGAATTTCTTCCATCATATTTTCCAACAACGAATCGTAGATATCAGCTTCAGTTGAAGTAGCACGTTTCATATCAGCATTCAATCTAAATAGTAATGAATCTTCGTAGATAGAACGGTCCATAACGCTTAACTTTTCGTTGTGGGCCTTTTCAATATTGTTTAGGCGAGTATTTAAGAAGTAGATTTGCAATAAAAATGCATACTTCTTAGGATCCTTATAAAACAAAGGAAGAATTTCGTTATCGTCCACTGATTCGTAATATCCTGTTGAATCAAGATGAGCAGATAGGATCTTAGTTAAAGAGGTTTTTCCGGCTCCAATGGTTCCAGCAAGTACTATCATAATAATCTCCTTAATTTCGTTTTCTAATATACTATTCTAATACATTCAGGTCGTTTTGAATATGAAGAAATTGATGGCAAACAAAAAAGATGCCGTTAAAACAGCATCTTCATTATATTATTTTTCTTCGTCTTTTAAATCAGAAGGAGATACATCAACCTTGTCTAGCGGAATTAGATGAGTCTTGTACTTAATCTTGTAACCAATGTATAGGATTAATACAAGTGGTACTGAGATGTAAGTAATTCCGATTTGTTCCCAATCCCAGTTAGCAAATGAGGTTACGTTTTGACCACAGATAACCAGGATACATAGAATTAAAGTAATGATTGGTCCAATTGGGAACCAAGTAGCATGATACTTCAATTCGTCTAGTGAATGACCTTGCTTGATGAAGGCTCTTCTGAAACGGTAATGTGATAGTGCAATTCCGACCCAGGCGATAAAACCAGTAAGACCAGAAGCGGCAACTAACCATAGGTAAATTTGTGGACCTTCGATACTTGTAATGAAAGTAAGTAAGGCAATCACAGTAGTTACAGCTAAAGCACCAACAGGAATACCGCGACGATTAGTCTTACCCATAGCTTTAGGAGCGAATCCTTGGTGAGCCATTGAGTAAAGCATTCTAGTTGAAGCATACATTCCTGAGTTAGCTGATGAAATAACTGAAGTTAAGATAACAGCGTTCATAACAGAAGCAGCGGCAGCTAAACCGGCACGCTTAAATACGATTGTAAATGGACTAATTGCAACATCGGTGGCACTTGATCCCAATAAATCAGGGCTAGTGTAAGGGATAATTGCACCAATTATGAAGATTGCTAGGATGTAGAATAAGATAATTCTCCAGAAAACATCCTTGATGGCACGTGGAACGGCTTCTCTTGGGTTATCTGATTCACCAGCAGTAATACCAACCAATTCAGTTCCTTGGAATGAGAAACCAGCGACAACGAATACCGCTAAAATCATTGGAATACCACCAACAAATGGGGCTTGTTTATATGTGAAGTTAGATAGACCAATGTAGTGGCCACCCATAATACCAAAAATAGTCAAAACACCAACAGCTAAGAAGATAAAGATTGTAATAACCTTAATCAATGACATCCAGAATTCTGTTTCACCGAATGACTTAACTGATAATGCGTTCACACAAAGGATTAGTGCTAAGGTAATCGCACTGAAAATCCAACCTGGCATGTGTGGTAACCAGAACTTCATTACTAATGCTGCAGTTGAGATATCAACGGCAACGGTAATGGCCCAGTTGAACCAGTAGTTCCAACCCATCGCAAATCCAAGAGCTGGGTCGACGTACTTACCTGCGTAAGCCGCGAATGAACCAGAGACAGGTGTGTTGGTTGCCATTTCACCTAAACTGGTCATTAAAAAGTAAACCATCAGTCCCATTAATAAATAAGCAACTAATGCTCCACCAGGTCCAGCTTGACTAATAACTGAACCAGAGGCAACGAATAGACCGGTACCGATTGAACCACCTAAGGCAATCATAGAAACGTGTCTAGTCTTCAAGCCTCTCTTTACACGATTATTTGAGTTTTCACTCATGATGTATTTCACCCTCTATAAGTATTTCTAAGAGGTGCCGATAATAACTAAAAAAGTCCCTTCCTGTAAACACAAGAAGAGACCATAATAATTTCTTTTAATTATTGATCACAAAGCACTCCGTGGAATTAACCACGACAGTCTCTAGCCTCTTAAGCTAGAACCCAACGAACTCGTCTAATAAAGGAAACGGTCGTTTCGGCAGGCATCCCCTTTCACCTTCAATCATAGTCGCTTTATCGACTCATGATGGCTACTCTTGTCAGCTGCGCCTCTTCTTAGATTTCTAGAATATTATATATTAATGTGGACTTGATTACAATACTATTTTACTTTCATTTCAAAAACGAGATTGTCATCGTATTCATCCACCTGTGAAAAACCTAAACTGTACAAAACTTTTTGTGAAGGTAAATTACGGGCTTCAACTGTTGCTTCAACTACCTTTACAGATGCCTTCAAATGATTTAAAACTTCGCCCAATGCATATGTCATGTATCCACGCTGTTGATAACTTGTGTTAATAAAGTAACCTAATTCGATATTTTCGTAATCTGGTTCAAAGTTATACCCAATTTCCGGAAAAATATTGATAATTCCAATTAGTTTTCCACCGTTGATAAGTCGAATTGCATATGTTTTATTCGTATCATTTTCAGATTCAAATAACATGTGGGCCTTTCTTTCATCGTTAACTGGCTCAAAGCCGGTATTTTTTGCTAGTTTTTCGTCTCGCATCATTTCATAATAGTCGGCAAAGTCATCTGTGCGTAACTCAGTTACTGCCACTTCTTTTTTTGGTGAATTGTTCTTTTCATCCACAATCATTATCTCCTTGCGTTAAAATGTATGTAAAACATATTTGAGAGGTGCTTACATGAGAATCATCAGAGAATCGATTCGTCAAAACTCAAACGCTTTTCTTCAAGGATATCTTAAATCTGCAGATGTGCAAACTAATCAATACAAATATCCTGCCGTAATCGTTGTTCCCGGTGGATCTTACACCCACATTTCACTCCACCAAGCGGAAAGTTTCGCACTTAATTTTAGTGCCAACGGTTACCAAAGTTTCTATCTAAGATACACATTCGAACAAGAAGCAATGCCACTAATGCCAAATCCACTAGAGGAATTGTCCAACAGCATTAAATACATTCGAGAACATGCCAATGAATTCAATATCGATGAAAACCGCATCGTAATTGCCGGCTTCTCCATTGGCGGTCATATTTGTAGTCTCTATAATGACTTTTACCACACCGATTGGATGCAAAAACTAGCCGGTGTGGATAACGCAGATATTTTAAAACCAAACGCGGTTATCTTAAGCTACCCTGTGACTAACTTAACCTGTGGTTTCCCCAAGGATAAGGAAAGTATCCTAAATTGGGTATCAGATGACCAACAAGTAAAATCTGACGAACACGTTTCATCTAAAAACATGCCAACATTTATCTGGCACACCGCCGACGATCCATTCGTTCCTGTGGAAAACGCACTTAAGTATTCCATCAAGTTAAATGAATACAATGTGGATAATGAATTACACATTTTCCACCACGGTCCTCACGGAATGGGACTCGCCAATAACATTACATCCTGGAATGAAGACTCCAATAACGCCCGTGTCGCCAAGTGGTTTGACCTAGCCATCACCTGGTTAGACGAAATCTGGGGAAAATAAAAGAACTGATGAATTTCATCAGTTCTTTTTTATTATAGGTATGAATGTAAAACTGGACGCCAGTGTTGTTTTAATCTTGGCGCATATCTTACATATAACATTTCAGATACTTGTACCCAAGTGTAGCCGATAACTACGGCACCAACAGTGTCTGTTGGGAAATGGGCATTTAGATAAATTCTAGATACCATTACCAATAGTACAAATAGGAATGTTAGTACATATAGTAATCTTCTGATTAAGTTACTTTGGATATGTGGAAGAATGACAATCCATACAACCGCAATGACGATGAAGATACCTAATACGTGTCCACTTGGGAAACTAAATCCGGTATCAGATGCGCTGTGGAATACTGGACGATCACGTCTAACAATGTTTTTAACGATGAATCCAATTACGTCAGCACCAGCTAAAGTAAAGATTCCCCATAGAGCTTGAAGCTTAAACTTGAATCCCCACATAAAGAATGCCAAAACGAAAATCCAGATGATATCCATCTTGGGACTAGCTAAAGTGGTAGCCATGTGCATGATTGTATCCTTCAATCCGCCAGTAGTTTTTTGGATTTGACCGATAAAGATTGAGTCAAGAAATCTTAGGTACCCTGAGTCAATCATTACCGATGCAGTAATAAATAATGATAAAACTAACCCAACGAAAAGTCTAATGCCGCGGGTGTAATCCTTATCGATGATCATAATGCATCGATCCTCCTAATCACTTTTTAATGCCATTATACCACAGCTAACGCTATTCTTAAGGGTATTTTCTAATTTTAGAACTTGGAATAGGTGCAATGAAACTAATAATTGTTATAATATTAAGTAATTTATAATTTTAGGAGGAGCTATAAATGATTGAAACAGTCATTCTAATGATTGTCATCGGTGTCCTAGCGGGTATCGGTGGCGCTGTCCTAGGATTGGGTGGTGGAATTATCGTCACCCCCGTCCTAACACTCTTCTTCCATTTAGATATTAAATACGCCATTGGGGCCAGTATCGTTGTGGTTATCGCCACTAGTTCTGGATCTACTATCGCTTATCTAAAAGATGAAGTTTTAAACTTACGTGTTGCAATGTTTTTAGAAATTGCCACTACTATTGGTGCACTATCTGGGGCCTTACTTACAGGAATTCTAGAGCCTAAATACCTTTACATACTATTTGGACTATTACTACTATTCTCAGCATTTAATATGGTCAAGAAATTATTGAACAAAAACAAGTCCAATCTAAGCACCAAAGATGATAAATTAGCTGAAAAACTTCGTCTTAACTCAAGTTACTACGATAAGGCTGAAAAGAAACAAATCGACTACAAGGTGGAAAACATCCCCGGTGGTCTATCCGTAATGTTTGGTGCCGGTCTTGCTTCCGGTCTGCTAGGAATTGGTTCAGGTGCTTTCAAGGTAATCGCTATGGATACCTTCATGAAGATGCCTTTAAAACCATCAAGTGCAACTAGTAACCTAATGATGGGAGTTACTGCAGCAGCTTCTGCAACTGTTTACTTCTTCAACGGTTCAATCTTGCCACAAATTGCCGTGCCATTAGCACTAGGAATTCTAGTCGGTGCGACAATTGGTTCTCGCATCATGCAAGTGCTTCCTGCTAGATGGATTCGTATTATCTTTGTCCCTATCATGTTCTACATCGCATGTAGCATGTTATACAAAGGATTCTAGGAGGTTAGATCATGAATACACAACAACCAGCAACTAAAGAAGAAATGAATCGTATCGAATTAGTAATCGGAAAGATTTTACGTGTCGGTGTTGTCATCTCAGCTACCATCATGATTATTGGTCTACTATTACTTCTAATCACCGGTAAATCTGGATATGCTCACGACGCCTTCCCTACTACTTTCAAAGCAATCTTTAGTGGGATTGCGACATTAAAGCCATATGCGATTATGATGCTTGGAATCTTCTGTCTAATCCTTACTCCCGTATTACGAGTAATCGTATCAATCTATTCCTTCTACAAGGAAAAGGATATGCTATACGTTTGGATTACCACTTTTGTTCTAATCGTTTTAATCATCAGTTTCTTCTTCGGATAAAACGCAAAATAAAAAGCAACGAGATTATCTCGTTGCTTTTTTTGTTCTCAAATATGTTTTCAATCTTAAGTATAGTTGGTTTAAAAATTCCGCAAACAAGAAACCTGATGCGATTCCACCAGCGATGAAGATGACTTGGATCAAGTTGGACTTGGCTAGCGCATAGTTACCAATTGCTAGACACTTCATAACTTGATAAGCCTGTCCCCCGGGAACTAGTGGCACCAACGCTGGAATGTTGAAAATAATAACTGGCATCTTTTTGTAGCGCGATGCGAAGATACTCAATATTCCAACAGTGAAGGTTCCTAAAATATCTGCGGCTAAGTATCCGCCCATGTGAACGTTGACGGTATGAAAGACTAACCAGCCAATCAAACTAACGATTCCGGCCATGTTCAATGCTTTTCTGGGTAGATTAATTAATAAACCAAATCCGATGGTGGCGAAATAAACGCACACACTATAAACAATTACGGTTACCAATATAAATCACCCCAAAATCTTAATTGCCATTGCCACACCAAAGCCTAATGCACAGGCGCTCATAATCGCTTCAATCCCTCTAGATGGTCCCGATACCAAGTTACCGGATAACGTATCTCTTACCGCGTTGGTAATTGGTACTCCGGGAACTAGTGGCATCAAGCCCCCGATGATTAAATCATCGGCACTCTTTGCGATGCCGGCTCGAATAATTAAAATCGACATAAAGCCGATACAAATCGCCGCAATAAATTCATTTAAGAAACGAATGTCCGTGTAGTGATCGGTCAAACAATATATGCACCAACCCAACATCCCAACGAATCCGGCTGCCCAGAAATCGGTGTAGTTACTTCTAAATACCACTTCTAGAGTGGAACTAACCATAAAAGCACCAATCATTTGAAGCCAGAATGGGAATGGTCTAACATCCTTATCCATTCGTTTTAAACGGCGATAAAATTCACCAAGTGAGATTTTCTTATCAGCGAACTGACGAGAGTAATCATTAACCGTTGATACCTTCTCCAAATCAAACGTTCTTTTATCAATTGCTGTGACCTGCGAACCCATGTCAGGCGTTGCTGACATGATAATCCCAGTCAAAGTAACGTACGCCCTAGCCTCGGTAGCCCCGGCATTTCTTGAAATTCGATCAATGGTATCGGTGACTCTGACCATTTCAGATCCATTTTCAATCATAATCTTTCCAGCAAGGAGACAGGTCTCAACGACTAACTTACTTCTTTGTCTTTCGTTCAACCATCTCACCTCCGTGTCATCTAATGTTTTTCTAATTATAACATTGATTATGATGATAATAAAAAAGACTGAATTTTTCAATTCAGTCTTTTAATTAATCAGCATTTCTTATAAATACGTAGTGAGAAGCCTTGTAGCTAATGTCACTTTCTTGATTATCAGTTAGATTTTGGACTGTTACCGGTCCTTCAAATGGTGAATGCTTAATTACCTTAAGCTTGTCGCCAATATCTAATTGAATGTCGCCTAAATATGTTAGTAGGTCGTGATTATCGATGAAGCGGTCAACAACAACTGTTTCGCCGTCATCGGCATCATTTAATAGGCGATGGCTATCTTCTTTATAGTGTCCTGACATGTTTGGAATAACTCCTCCATGTGGACAGTGAGATGGGTTCCCCAATTTTTTGTACATTGCTTCTAGCAATCTACCACTGGTAGAATGTTCCAACACTTCAGCTTCTTTATCAACATCTGGAAGTGGATATCCTAGTTCGTTTACTAAAAAACTTTCCCAAATACGGTGTTTTCTAACTAGGACTTCAGCTAACTTGATTCCGTCGTCAGTTAAGGACACTCCAGAGTATGGTTCGTGTTCAACTAATCCTTCATCTAATAGCTTGTTAACCATTTCAGTAACTGATCCTGGTGCAATGTCCAAACTAATGGCAATCCTCTTGTTGGATACCTTTTCTTTGGTTCCACCTAGCTCAAAAATAATTTTTAAATAGTCCTCTTTTTTTGGGGTCATTTTTATATCCATGTCTCCTAAATTCAAATCTACTAAAGAGTATCTTACAACTTTATATACTATTTTACCATTTTTATTTCTATTTTTCGGGGAAAATTATATAATTAGGGCGAGATATTAAATATTAATATCTACGATACGAAAGTGAGGCGTTTTTATGGGAGAAAAGTTATTCCATTTCGATGAGCTTAGCGAACAAGCCAAAGTTATTAGTATCAAGTCATTCAGCGAATTTTATGTTCGTTGTTACAGAAGCCAAAACATGGAGATTTTAAGTCAGGTTCCTGACCAATCAATGTTATGGCAAATCAATCAGGAGGTCTATCGCAACAAGTTCGAATCTTTAGAACATGCTGCTAAGGACACCATCATTTATTGTAGTCATAGCTATGCCAAGTTATTGGGCGAATTAGATATGCAATACTTCGCCAATGGTAATAGTGAAATCACTTGGAAAGAGTGGTATGACAGACAATTTGTAGCTGCTCCTCACGGGGTATAATTTAAAAGGCCGTTTTTCAAAACAAAAAAGACTCTTTTCGTTTTGAAAAGCGTCTTTTTTTGCATAAAATTGTAAAATAAACTTTACATTATTTTTTATTAGTTTATAATCATTTGTAAAGTTAACTTTACATGATATATGAAGGAGGAAAATATTGTTAAATAATTTAGAAAAATTGCGCAAAGTACGAAAAGTTAATCAATCCGAATTTGCTGAGTATTTAGGTGTTACTAGACAAACTATCAGTTCACTTGAAAACGGTAGATACAATCCATCAATTATTTTAGCAATTAAAATAGCAAGATATTTTAATGTTGCTGTAGAAGATATATTTATATACACGGAGGAAGATGAAAATCATGAAAAAAAATAATAAATCAATTAACTATCCAGAAATTATAATTTTTGCCCTTATTTTACTAGGTTTAGTGTTACTATATTTGAAAGTATTCCCCGATTCCATGAAAAATGCAATCATTACAGTTACTGGACTATGCATGGTTACTTCACCACTAAGATCAAAGAAACTAGTTGATAATGATGAAAGAAATAATTATATAGACTTAAAATCAAAAGCTTTTGCGTATAATCTATCTAATGTAATTTTCGGTGCATTGATTATTATATTTAGCTTCATCCATGCTCCATTCATAATTTTGTTATTTACGCTTATTGGCTTCTTAATTTTACAAGCCAGTGAATTACTAGCATTTTCTTACTACCATAAAAACAATTAAAAAAAGACGCTTTTCGTTTTGAAAAGCGTCTTTTTTTATTTTATCGATTAATCAATATCGTTTCTGGAATCGAGATATAAATCCTCTTTCTTCCCGCGTTCCACTTCGGCTTGAAGTGTAACGTGTTCGATGCCGTACTTATCATGTAAAAGTTTGGCAACCGGATCATAAATCTTTTCGGCCTCAGAAATTAGCATGTCTTGCATGTTAATGTGGGCTGAGAATACGATGCTGTTTTCATCTACCGACCAGATGTGAACGTGGTGAACTCCGGTGATTCCTTCAATGTTCATCATATCCTTTTGAATTGCATAGCAATCCACCGTTGGTGAGCCCTGCATCAAAATCTTAACGGTCTTTTTGATGATTGGGTATGCTTCAGCTGAAATGTATAGTGCCACGATGATGGTGATGATTGGATCGACTAGCACCCAATCGAATAACTTAATTAAAATTCCACCTAGGATAACACCAAGTGAAGCTAAAGTATCACTCAATAGATGTAGATATGTAGCTCGAATGTTTAGGTTATGCTTTGAACCACGACTTAGTAGTAGTGTGGATAACAAATTAGCAACTGTCGAAACCACAGCAACAATTAGCATTAAGTTTCCGTTAATCTGTTCTGGTTTAAATAGTTTTTGCACCCCTTCGACGATTAAGACAACGGAGATAATCACTAGAAATAGTGAATTTAAAAACGCTGAGATAATCTGAGCTCGCTTGTATCCAAAGGTATTCAATTGATTTTGGGGTCTTTGACTAATTCGATGCGCATAATAACTACCGACTACTGATGCCGAATCCGCAAAATTGTGAAAAGCATCTGATAATAGTGACAAACTTCCTGAAAAAACTCCCCCTAAAAACTCAATTAAAGTAATTAATGAGTTTAAGATTGTCACTGTAAAGAAACGACGTTGCGACATGGCGTTAACATCGTTATGTTCATGTTCGTGCATGATGACACCTCCTCTGTTCAATTTCATTATACCTTTTGTCTGAAAACAAAAAAAGCTGATTTAAAAAAATCAGCTTAGGCAATTAACATTGGTTGTTTAATTACTCTTTCGTATGCGTAGTTCATTACGACGTTTGATGGATCTGTTGCAGAGATTGGAACTACTCTGCCGGTTTCTACAAAGCCAGCTTTCTTGATGACATGTTGCATGCCCAAGTTAAGTGGGTTTGTGTCAATACGAACACTTTGAACGTTGTCCATTTTTTCCACTGCATTGAAGATGCCTTCAAATAACTTTTGAGCCAATCCTCTGCCGTGGTGTCTGTTGGAAACTGCAACGCGGTGAATTGATAGGTAAGGGCCGTCAGTCAACCATTGACCATCAAGATTTTCGTAACTAGTGTCTAGTCCGTCAATCACGGCAGCTGTGCCTAAGATTTCACCATCTTCTTCAAGTACAACAGTCCATCCGTTTACGATGTCGTTCATTAATGATTCTGCATTTGGGTAGCCTGTTTGCCATTGGTTCACACCCTGTTTGGCAAGCAATTCCTTCCCTTCGAAAATAATTTGTTCAATTGCGTTAAAATCTTCGATTTGTGCTCTTCTCATTAACATGATCTAAGCCCCCCTTTTTGTGTTTGATTTAAATATTTAGCATTTTAGCGACTAGAAAATATTACCACCATTTTTCCAAAAAGCAAAGACTTTTTTACAAAAAAATGGACTTTTATAAAAACTCTCATAAAGCCCATCATGACGCACCTTGAGAACACGTTAAAAATGAAAGATTTTAGTCCTCAATCATTCGCCAATTTCCTTCAGCTGCTTTGGAAATTTGGTTTAAGAAATGAAGAACTGAGGCCGCTCTTTTTTCATCATGTTCGTTTAAAATATTAAGTCCCTTTCCAGAAACCATTGGTTCTCCTAATGAGAAGTTACCATCTTGTAGACTACCTTCTGAGAACGCTACGACTGTTTCACCACTTTCGATTTCAGTGATGATGAAGAACATTGAGAAGTCATCGTCTTCCTTCATGTATGCAGGCATTGCCCAGATGTTGTCGGCAATTTCTTGCATTTCTTGATCCATGAATTTGTAGTACTTGTGATTGTCTTGTGTAACTGGTGTTTCTAGCACAAACATCATCTTGTTGAAGACGTCTGCACCTAATTGAATGTTATCTTCCATTATTGATTCTCCTGTTGTTTTAGTTTTTCTTTTAATTTAGTGTTTTCGTCACGCAACTTGGCTAGCTCACTTCTAACTTCACCTAGGATTTGTAATTGTAGTTTTTCAACTTCCAAATCATGAGGCAATTGGTTTTGAGTTAAGTGATCTAGCTTAGCGTGAATAATTCTTAGTTCATGTTCTGACTTTAAGTTAACATGAAAATCATTTTCTGAGTGCAAACGGTCACGTTCAGCGGCACGGTTTTGACTCATCATGATGATTGGTGCTTGAATTGCTGAGAAACAACTCAAGAATAAGTTCAATAGAATGTATGGATATGGATCAAAGTGGACACCGAAGAGTGCCAAACCATTAATGACCATCCAAATAATCAAAATGACGATAAAGATGAAGATAAAGGTCCAACTACCACCAAATCTAGCGACCGCATCGGAAATCTTTTGACCAAAGGTTAGGCTTTGTTGTAAGGCTTCGTTAACATCTCTGATTTCATAGTTATCGCTTTGGAGTGCCTTGGTTAGTTTACGATTAATCTTTTGACTTTGTTTTAAGTCAGCGTTGATTAATGAGTCCACCCTAGACATTCGATACTTCAATAGATGGTGAGAACAGATAAAACTGGTGACCTTAGCTCCTGGATAATCAGACTTGACCGCATTGGAAATCGGTTGAGCCAAGTCTCCTAGGTAGAAACCTTCATCAGAATATAGTTGTGCATCATCGACAATACAATGTACTAATTTGGCTTTTTCAGTCATTATGATCCTCCTTCACCACAGATTTCATATCCGCTGGTAATTCAATTTCAAAAGTACGAACTTGATTTGCTAATTCATCATTAAACTGTAAGTAGTAAGCGTGAAGTGCTTGGCGGTCAATGCCCCTATCAAGTGGGCCTTGGTATAATTCATCCCCCAATAGTGGATGCCCTAGTGATGTCATGTGAACTCTGATTTGATGAGTTCGACCAGTGTGGAGTTTCAAACGCACTAATGTGGCATCATCAAATTCTTCGACCTTCCAGTATTCGGTCTTGGCCTTTTGACCGTCTTCGATAACCTCTCTTCTAAAGTTGTCACCGACACGACCGATTGGTTTATCAATCATCCCGTGATCATCTAAACCGGTACCGTCCACAACGGCATAGTACATCTTATCAATCTTGTGTTGGGCCACCTGTTGGTTAGCTAGACTATTGGCCAAACGGTTCTTGGCGACCAAGACAATCCCGGATGTAAAACGATCCAATCGCGTGATTAGGTGCGGTCTCAAATCGGTACTACCCTGTTTTTTCAAATAGCCCTTAATGCGGTTGACCAACGTATCGACACGATTAGATGGTCCTGGTACACTGGTTAGACCAGCTGGTTTGTTCACCACCAGCCAATTATCATCTTCATAGATGACATCGATTGCTTCATCGCTGAATGCAACCTCATCATCACTTGTTTCCGGTGGAAAGATTACCGTCACTTCATCGCCCACGGCAAGCTTATAATCCAAGCCAACTGCGTTACCATTCACTAGAATTGTCCCAGTTGATTTAACATCATTATACATCCGATGAGAGACGCCATGGGCACCTAAGAACTTCTTGATACCAGCATTTTGTTCATCTTGATTTTGCCATGTGAATTGCACAATAATTTCCTCCGAGTTGTATTAATTACCATGTATGTTATATTAACATACTAGAAAAGCAAACTCATATTATTAATGGAAAGAAGATACATATCATATGTTAGATTATAGTGAACAAAATAATTGGGAGAATGACTTTGGTAACCGCCAATCACCAATTATGCTATCAACTCATGACAGTCAACATTTTGCTGATTATCTGCCAATTCATGCCAATGAGTTCTACCAATTAAATACAGAAATCGATGACCACACTACCATTCGTTTGACAGGAATGGGCTATGCCACCATCTTTAATCGTGACTTTAAGTTCAAACAGGTGCACTTTCACGCCCCAGCAGAACATATCGTCGACGGTAAGGTTAATCCGATTGAAATTCATCTTGTTCATGAAAATGAAATCGGTCAAACCGTTGTGGTGGCAGTATTTCCTACCTTAGGCAATGCCAATTCTGAGTTACAAGATATCATCAATAACTTTGAAGAAGGCAATCGCCACAGTGTATCATTAAAACTAACCAACTGGATTTCCAGTCTATCTACAGGTTTTCACTACCAAGGATCACTAACCACACCACCTTTAACCGAAGGGATTGAATGGTTAGTCATCGATAATTCCAAACTAACGGTGAGTCCAAAGCAAGTCGATTGGTTCATCGCTCAATTTGGTAAAAACAATCGTGATTGCCAACCACTAAACGAAAGAAACGTTCAATATTACAACAAATAAAAAGAAGCCGTAAATGCGGCTTCTTTTTTAGATTTCATCAATTTCACGTAGTAGCTTTTTGATTTGACCCTTTTGTTCAGCGCTTGGTTTACCATCACTGATGTTTAAGATATCTAGGATCTGTTGACCATCATTAATGACGTCTTCTGTCTTAGAATTCATGTTCTTTAGATAAGCGGTCATTAGGATGGTTTGTAAATGTTCCATCGCATCATCGTCGCCGTTCATCGCACGTTTTCCCATACGATGAATCAACATCTTAACGTTGCGTAACTTACGCTTATTTTCAACGTGTTGGTTGTAGTAAGGAAGAAATAATGCGACTACGACTGAAGATGCTTCGGCAATCGCTGCGACCCATTCTGCAATTTCTCCACTGTGCATATGTAAACCTCCTTTATTTATTTGTATCTATATTATTTGTTTAAATACTTGAAAACTTGTTGGCCAGCTTGGCGACCAAAGACGACGGTTTCGGCGATTGAGTTACCACCGATACGGTTGTTACCGTGCAAACCACCCGATGTTTCTCCCGCCGCAAACAAACCATTGATCACGTCATCGTTATCGTCTAGGACTTGGGTGAAGTGGTTAATCTTAATTCCACCCATGGTGTAGTGAACGGCTGGCGCAATGTGAATGGCCATGTAATCTGGATGGGTTAATTGACGACTCATGCCAGTGGTACGACCTAGGCCATCCTTGCCGCTTTCAACAGCTTGGTTCCACTTAGCAATCGTATCTGCTAATGTCTTTTCGTCAGCACCAATCTTTCCGGCTAGTTCTTCGATGGTATCACCGTGAATAACCATTCCCATGGAATCGTAGAACTTCACCGCTTGGGCGTGGTTAACGACTTCTTCATCTAAGATTAAATATGCATGCTTGGTATCTTGTTGGTTGATTGCGTCGGTCACCTTTTGTCTGGTGTCCAATTCGTTAACGAAACGTTCACCCTTGGTGTTTACCAGGATGGCACCTTCGCCACGAATGGCTTCACCAATTAAGAATGCGTGATCGTTGTCCTGTTGAACGGTTGGATGGACTTGAATCTTGTCCATATCGACCAATGCGGCACCAACGTCGGTAGCTAGTTTCAAACCATCACCGGTTGCTCCTTCTTGGTTAGTGGTACGGTAGTGAGTCAAGTCATCACGGTATTGACCGATTAATTGCTTGTTAGCACCAAAACCACCGGTAGCTAGAATAACCGCGCTGGCATTGATTGAGTGTGCATTGCCATCAGCATCCTTGACTTCGACACCTGAGATGTTGGAACCATTCTTATCAATCTTTGTAACATCAACATTGTTGTAGACTTCAATGCCCATCTTTTCGATGATTTGTAGGAAACTAGTGACCAAGTAAGCACCGATTGGAGCTTGTGAGCTTGGGCGGTGTGTACGCTTAGTATTCATCGCACCGGTAATCGTTAAGTCATCTAGTTTGATATCATGTTGAGCTAACCAATCAACGGTTAACGCAGCGTGTTCAGTAAAGTATTTCAATAAATCAACGTTATTTTGTTTACCACCACCGATATATGTATCGTTGTAGAAGTCTTGGAAACTATCTACCACGTGGTGTTGTAATTGAACGGAAGTTTCAGCAGCATTCATTCCAGAAGAAGCTCTGGTTGAGTTACCACCTAACTTGTCCATCTTTTCTAATACGACTGGTTTTAGACCCAGTTCTGCAGCTTGAATTGCACTAATTAATCCTGTGGCACCTGAACCAACGATTGCTACATCATAATTTTCCTTTAGTTCTTTGATGTCATTTGGATGAAAAATATATTTAGCCATAACCAAACCTCCTAATGTCATTATTTTAGTACAAAAAAAGCATTGTCCAAAAGACAATGCTTTAATTAGTTCAAAATTATTTAGTAAAATCGATAACCATTCTACCAACAATCTTACCGTTCTTCATTTCGTCGATAACATCGTTGATTTCTGATAGCTTTCTAGTGTGAACGATTGGCTTAACCTTACCTTCAGCACCGAATTGGAAAGTTTCACGTAGGTCTTCTCTAGTACCAACTAGTGAACCTTCAACGTGGATTCCGTTTAATACAGTTTGGGCAATGTTTAGGTCCATGTTACCTTTTGGTAGCGCAACGGCAACTAAGTGACCGTCTGGACGTAAAGCATTGATAGCTTGATCAAAGGCGATTGGGTTAACAGCAGTGATAACTGAAACGTGTGCACCACCGTTAGTTTCTTCCTTAACCTTTTCTGATAGGTTTTCAGAACGGTAGTCGATACCCTTCTTAGCACCTAATTCTTCGGCCTTTTCTAGGTTGTTACCACGAGCAACGGCGATAACGTTAGCACCGAAAACGTTATTGGCGAATTGAACACCTAGGTTACCTAAACCACCGGCACCTACCATTTCAACCCATTGACCTGGCTTAGTGTGACCAACTTTTAGTGCCTTGTACATAGTAACACCGGCACAAGTTAGTGAAGTAGCTTCGATTGGGTCCAAACCTTCTGGAACCTTAACAGCGTACTTAGCATCAACAATTACTTGTTCAGCCATAGCACCGTCAACAGTGAAACCAGCATTCTTAACTTCACGACATAATGTTTCTCTACCACTTAGGCAGTATTCACAGTGACCGCATCCCTTGAAGAACCAAGCGATTGATACACGATCACCAATTTTTAGATTATCTACATCATCGGCAACTTGAATAACTTTACCTACACCTTCGTGACCGATAATACGGCCAGCTTGGTCACCAAAGTCTCCGTTGGCAACGTGTAAGTCGGTGTGGCATAAACCACAGTATTCAACTTGAACTAAAGCTTCACCATTTTCAATTGGGCGAAGTTGAACATCTTTAACATCTACATATCCATCTGAGTTGTCTCTTACTACTGCAGCTTTCATTGATAAAATCTCCTTCATAAATACAAACTTGATATTGTTTTCACATATAATGTAACACCTTATTGTCCGATAATAAAGCGGAAAATAATAAATTTTTAATGACATTTTTATCATTTAACTCTAAGATTGTGAAAGATATCACTATTCATAAGGGCTCTATCATTTTTTAAAATTTTTATTCTAATTTATTTTTCTGTGGTAACGCTTGAACAAATGCCATCATTAAAATTAATGCCCCACCGATTAATTCGACAAAGGTCAACTTTAGATGCAGAAATGATACGGATAAAATCGCAGCAGTTAGCGGTTCAAATGAACTTAAGTTTCCGGTCACCGCAGGTTCTAAATAGTTTAGACTCGCAACGTAGAATAAGTATGCGACCATGGTTCCTACGATTGTAATGAAAATCAATTCAAATATTAATGTTGGATTGATGTTTATGTGTGGTGTGTCGATAACGACAATTGGTTGAATCGGTAAGCTACCAAGTAACATCGCCCATCCACAGACTAATCTTGGATCGTATTTATTTAAGAGTTTGATTGGAATCAGCGTACAGTTTGCACCCGCAATTCCAGCAGCGATTCCAAAGAATAGTCCCAACTTGGAGATGGTTAATGATCCAAAATCACCTTTTGTCGCTAGTAAATATGTACCAGCTGCGGCTAAAATAATTGAAATAACATCTAATCTGATAGGCAATTTTTTCCTCGAAATTGAATAATAGAGGATAATAAAGACAGGGGCAGTAAATTGTAGGACGGTTGCGGTCGCTGCGTTCCCGTACCTGACTGCTGATAGGTAGCAAACTTGTGACATCAACATCCCAAAAATCGCAAAGCTAATTAATAAGAGCGCTTGGCTCTTGCTATGCCAAATCGTAAAGATGGAGCCACCAACGGTAAACTTGTATAACAATAATAGTAGAATTCCCGCTAAAAACATTCTAATACCGACGACCCAAAGTACAGGTACATGTTGTGTTAAAAACATGTAGTCAGCGAGTGTTCCGGAAGCCCCCCATGAAATGCTACCTACAATTACCAATAAAAGCCCAATTAACTTTCCCTTGCCTGCCATAATTAGCCCCCTTAATTTATATTAATGATTACAATACATCTAATCTATCTCTAATGCAATTTTAATTTACATATTGTTACTTTTTTCAAATTAAAGCAAACTAGTTTTAAAGAACAGGAGATCATGAATATGACAAGTAAATATAAACGAATCGTTGTCAAAATTGGGACCAGCTCCATCATCAATTCTGATAACAGTATTAATATGAAAACAATTCACACGTTATCATCCGTGTTGAGTCAATTAAATCAAAACGGCCATGAGGTGATGTTGGTTACTTCCGGTGCCGTTGGTGTCGGTATGAACACCATTGGATTAAAGACGCGTCCTACCGACATTGGAAAACTACAAGCTTTGTCCGCCATCGGTCAAAGTGAACTAATGGATTTATACTCCGATAGTTTCAAGGAATCAGACCAAACCGTGGCGCAACTACTATTAACACGTGACGTGGTTGACTATCCTAAGAGCAGTGAAAATGTACTTAAAACCATTAACACCCTTTTAGATGATAAGGTCATCCCCATCATCAACGAAAACGATGCCGTCTCAGTCGACGAATTCAATCACCAAACTAGCTTCGGTGAAAACGACCAATTAGCAGCCATCGTGACTAACTTTGTCGATGCTGACCTACTAATCATCCTATCCGACATCGATGGATTGTTCGATGCCAACCCGAAGGACAATCCGAACGCAAAACTACTATCATGGGTACCAGAAATTAGCGATGACTTGATGCAAGTTGCCGGTGGCCACGGTTCACAATACGGAACCGGTGGTATGCAAACCAAACTAAACGCCGCAAAAATCATCTTAGATAACCACCGTAAGATGGCAATTCTAAATGGTGATAATCCAGCAATCATCAACGACTTCATTTCTGGTCGCCCCGTTGGTACCTACTTTGGTGCCGAAGCTATGGAGGGTCGTACAAATGAATAAACAAGAATTAATTCAATTAGGCAAAAACGCTAAAAAAGCCAGCTTCCAATCAGCTGGCCTATCTACTACTACTAAGAACGACATCTTAAAGCAATTCGCCAAGGCAATTGTTGATAAGACCGATGAAATTATCGCTGCCAACCAAAAGGATTTACAAAATCCTCAAATCGAAGCCAAGTTCATCGACCGTTTAAAACTAGATAAAAAACGCATCTCTGACATGGCCAACGGCCTAATACAACTGGTCGGACTAGCTGATCCTACCGCTAAGATTGATGGCGGATGGGAAACTGAAGACGGCCTTAGAATCGTCAAACAACGTGTCCCACTTGGTGTCGTCGGTATTATTTATGAAGCCAGACCAAACGTCACAATCGATGCCGCTGGTCTTTGTTTCAAATCCGGTAACGCCGTCATCCTCCGTGGTGGGAAAGAATCAATCAACTCTAACGTCGTTTTGGCCGATATCTTACGTGATGTCTTAAAACAAAACGACTTAGATGAAAACATGATTCAAGTCATCGATGATCCATCGCATGAACTTGCTCAATCATTCATGGAACTAAACGACTACGTCGATGTCCTAATCCCCCGCGGAAGCGCCCGCTTAATCCAAACCGTATTAAGCAATGCAACCGTACCAGTGATTGAAACCGGTGCTGGTAACTGCCACATCTACGTTGATAAGGATGCCGACAAACAAATGGCACGAAACATCATCATCAACGGCAAGGTGCAACGCCCTTCCGTATGTAATGCCACCGAAAAGGTATTAATTCATAAGGATGTCGCTGATGACTACCTACCAGACATCATCAGTGATTTACGCGAACGCGGTGTTGAAGTCCGTGGTGACGAAGCCACTCGCGCAATCGTAGACGACGTTATTCCTGCCACCACAGATGACTGGGACACTGAATACAATGCATTAATCATCTCCATTAAGGTGGTTGATTCCAGACAAGCAGCCATTGATCACATCAATGAACACGGAACTCACCACTCTGAAGTAATCGTTTCTAACGACTATGCTGCGGGAGTTTCATTCCAACAACAAGTTGATGCTGCTTGCGTTTACGTCAACGCCTCATCTCGTTTCACCGATGGTTTCGAATTTGGTTTCGGTGCCGAAATAGGTATCTCAACTCAAAAGCTCCACGCCAGAGGCCCAATGGGTCTAGAAGCATTAACTTCATATAAATACGTTATTAATGGTGACGGACAAACAAGAAAGTAAATAAAAAAGAGCTCAACAACAATCGTTGAGCTCTTTTTTGTGTTTATTTAATTTTCATAACGTCGTGCTTGTTCGCTGTAATTACGCGGTTACCTTTGATTAGGTAAAACCCTTTATGACCTTTCTTCACAATCTTGTAAACCGGAATTTTTGTCCCCTTCTTTTCCAATTTACGACCAGATTTGTGTAGCGCAATGGTCTTGTATGAATATACTTTATTAGCCTTTACATCAATCTTGAATAATTGCTTAGCTTTTTTAACAACCTTCTTAGCAGTCTTTCTTGTGTACTTGTTATGACCACTGGTAGCTGGAATCTTCCAATTAGCTTTACCTGCTTTCGCATCTTTTAATTCCTTCACAGCGGCTTGGTATTCCTTCTTAGCGGCAGCTAAGGTTGCTTGGTCAACTTTCTTAACTGTGACAGTCTTTCCTCCATAGCTTTTAGCTTTGTCTTGAAGTGCTTTTAGTTGGTCAGTGTAATATTGAACGTATTTCCCACATGCCTTATTCCATCCTTGAGCATTCGCGATTTGAGCATCGTTATCTTGAGATGCATATTGTGCAGTATAGAAATCTGTTAAGACTTGTTGGTATGATGGGTCGTTATCACTTGTTGCGTTCACCTTTGCATTTGCAGCATCTAATTGCTTTTGTAATACTTCTTTTTGGTCTAAGTAATATTGTAAATCCTTTTTTGCTGATGCCAATGAATTTTGTGAGTTAACTATGTTGTTTTGAGCATCAGTAATTTGCTTTTGCAAATCAGCAGGAATACCACCTTGCACTTCAGTAACCTTTGTCCCCTTACTTAACTTGTCAAATTTTGCTTTTGCAGCGTTAACCTTGTTTTGTGCAGCTTGAATATCACTCTTAGCATCCGCATGCGCTTGAGTGCCTCGTGTTGTGACAACACCAACCCCCAAGATGGCACCTGCTGCCATTGCAGTCATTAATGCTTTGTTCATATTAATATCCCCCCAGATATAAAACATATGTATTAATTTAATTACTTATAAATAATACCATTAAAAAGATAAAAATAAGAAAACAATAAGAGTATTAATCTTTTCTTAACAAAGCAAGACACATATATACAAAAAGAGCTCAACAGCAATTGTTGAGCTCTTTTCATTTAGGAACTTATTATTCCCATTCAATTGTCGAAGGTGGCTTACTAGTAATATCATATACTACACGGTTTACCCCTTCTACTTCATTTGTGATCTTAGTTGAGATTTCTGATAAGACATCCCAAGGAATCTTAGCGAAATCAGCAGTCATTCCATCAATGGAATTAACGGCACGGATAGCGATGGTGTAGTCGTAAGTACGACCGTCACCCATCACACCAACACTTCTAAAACCAGGTAGAATGGTGAAGTATTGCCAAATATCCTTATCTAATCCAGCAGCGGCAATTTCGCGACGTAGGATGTAGTCACTATTTCTAACAATTTCTAGCTTGTCTTCAGTAACTTCACCGATAACACGAATCCCTAGACCAGGACCTGGGAATGGTTGACGCCATACTAAGTAGTCAGGCATACCCATTTCTTCACCCAAGCGTCTAGTTTCGTCCTTAAATAATGAACGAACTGGTTCAATTAGTTTGAATTGTAAGTCTTCTGGTAGACCACCAACGTTATGGTGAGACTTGATAGTTTCAGCAGTGTTAGTACCACTTTCAATAACGTCAGTGTATAGAGTACCTTGAGCCAAGAAATCAACATCCTTAAGTTTCAAAGCTTCTTCATTGAAGACTTCGATAAATTCATTACCGATAATCTTTCTCTTTTGTTCAGGATCAGTAACACCGGATAACTTGTCTAAGAAACGTTTGCTTGCATCAACTTGGATGATGTTTAGACCAAACTTACCTTCTAGACTATCCATTACTTCCTTCACTTCGTTCTTACGAAGTAGACCGTGGTCAACAAAGATACAAGTTAGTTGATCACCAATGGCCTTATTCAATAACACACCTGTTACACTTGAATCTACCCCACCGGATAGACCTAAGATAACCTTCTTGTCGCCAACTTCTTCTCTGATTTGCTTGATTTGTAAGTCAATAAAGTCATTCATTGACCAGTTAGCTTCTGCGCCACAAACGTTAAACACGAAGTTCTTTAGGATGTCAGTACCGTACTTGGTATTTCTAACTTCCGCATGGAATTGAATTCCATAGAACTTTCTAGCGGTATCTTGCATTGCAGTAATTGGGCAACCTTCAGCAGTTGCCACATTTTCAAAGCCATCTGGAACCTTACGAACAAGGTCTCCATGACTCATCCAAACTGGTTCTTCCTTAGGCAAATCTTTGAATAGTTCCGCATTATCAGAGGTAATGTCGATGTCAGCGTGACCATATTGTCCATGGTCTTCTCCATCAACTTGTCCTCCACCTAGGTTATATGCCATTAGTTGCATACCATAACAAATACCTAGAATTGGAATATTCATTTCGAAAATTTTAGGATCAACAGTTAATGCATCTTCTGCATACACACTGTTAGGACCCCCAGAGAAGATAATCCCTTTAGGGTTAAAAGCCTTGATTTCGTCGATGGTCATATCATGGGGCTTTAGTTCAGAATATACACCAAAATCACGAATACGACGGGTGATTAATTGATTGTATTGACTTCCGAAGTCAAGCACCAAGATTTTATCAAACGATGATAAATCCATTTCAGCCAAACCATTCACTCTCCAATCATTAAATTGTATTTATCATACATAGAAAAATGAATGGCGTCAAATTAAATCTAGTACTTTCTAAGCAAAATTTTATCGATACGATGGTTGTCCGTTTTGTGAATAATTAGGTCCGCCCTAGTCTTGGTAGGCTTAATATTTTCCAACAAATTAGGTAAATTAATTTGTTGCCAAACATCCTTGGCAGTCTCGATGGCCTTCTTACGATCGGTGTGAGCCATTTCGTAGTAGTAGTTAGATGGATTTTGGAATGCGGTATCCATTAGCTCTTCGAAACGTTCGATGTACCATTGTTCAATCAAGTCATCATCGGCGTCGATATAGATGGAGAAGTCGGTAAAGTCGGAAACGTAGATTTGTTGGTTACTTGGTAGTTGTAACGTGTTAATCCCTTCGATAATCAAGACGTCTGGTTGGTCAATGATATCGAACTTATCTGGAATGATGTCGTAGACGTCGTGTGAGTATACCGGTGCTTTGACGTTGTGTTTTCCTGACTTCACTTCGTTTAAGAAGTTAATCAATGACTTCATGTCGTAACTTTCTGGGAATCCTTTTCTGTCCATAATGCCACGACGTTTTAACTCAGCGGAATTGTACAAGAATCCATCGGTAGTGATTAATTGGATTTTCTTGTCTTCAAAGTATCTTGATAGTAATACTTCAAGTAGTCTGGCGGTAGTAGACTTACCAACGGCCACACTTCCGGAAATCCCGATGATAAATGGCACCTTACGGTCTTGTTTATCCAAAAAGGCGGTCTTGGTCTTTTGCCATTGGTTGAAGTTTTGGGTACAAAGGTCCAACAAATGAACGATGGGAATATAGACGTCGCGCACGTCTTGGATGGAAATCTCATCGTTAAAGGCCTTGATTTGTTTTAGCCCGTCGGTAGTAACGGGAATCGAGCGTAACTTGTATAAGTCCTTCCACTCGTCTTTCTTAAATGCGTAGTAATTGATTGGATCTGACAATTTTACGCCTCCGTTCAAATAAAAGTAGTACGTCCATAATACCACCGAACATCTTAGAAACGACATAAAAGCGCCTAATCCCTATGGATAGGCGCTTTTATTTGTTACTAATTGCGATTATTGTAAATCATATAAATCGCTAGGCACAACATCAAACAAATGAGTTGGCTTTCCTTCAGCGATAATTGTTAGTTCATGCATGGCACGAGTACAGATTGTGTAAACCAATTGACGGTCTGCTTCGTCACCAAAATGTTTGTCATCTGCGTCAAACATAACCACAGAGTCAAATTCTAGCCCTTTAGCAAGGTAAGCAGGTATTACTAGGGTTCCAGTAGTCAAGCGTTGGTTTTCGGTCTGTATAAGCGTATTTTTTACGTTTCTGTCGTCTAATTGTTCGGATAATAACTTCGCATCAGACAAAGTTTTGACAATAATGGCTGTTGTATCGTGTTTTTCCATATCATTATCGATTCTAGCAACTAATTTATCGAGTGCGACATCCCTATTTTCTACCACTTGCATGACTGGTTTGTCCCCGACACGCGCGAATGATTCGATTTGGCTACCGCCTTCTAGAATGTGCTTAGTGAAGTCAGTGATTTGTTCAGTTGAACGGTATGACTTAGTAAGTTGCACGACGTTAGTCTTTTCAGGATCAAACATGGTTGATAGTTCTGATAGCAATGTATGACTATTTTCATGAGTGAAGATAGCTTGGTTCAAATCCCCTAGTAGTGTGAAACGAGCACGTGGGAAAGTGAACTTCATAAATGCCATTTGGAATGCGGTGTAGTCTTGGACTTCATCAATGAATAGGTACTTGATGTCGGTCTTAGGACGTTTACCTGAGATACGGTCGAATAGGTATAGGTATACTGAAACATCTGACATTGAGATGTGACCGTTCTTCATTTGGTTGATTGAAGTATCAACTGACTTGACCCAGTCTTCCTTGGTTAGGTCGTACTTGGATAAGTCGATTAGGTTTGGCACGTTTCTTAAGAAATGCACTAGTTGGTTGTTAACCCCTAGGAAACGACCGTGGACGATTTGTTTTCTAATACGCTTAAATGCACCGATAACGATGTGTCTTGCTAGGAAGTCGAATTCCTTATCAGCATTTTCGAATTCGTCTGGATGGGCGTTTTGCACGGCTTGAATTTGTTCTCTACTCAAGTCTTGCACAGCTTGTTCTACCCATGGTTTCTTCATTTCGACTTTGACACGACGGTTCAAAATCTTGATTAAGCGTTCCTTGGTAGCATCTAGACGGTTTCTTAGGTTGTAATTTTCATTGAAACTGTAATAAATTTCTGCGATTTGTTCCTTTGAGATAAAGATATCGCCTTGGAACTTCAAGTTCTTGAACTTCATGTCTTCACTGTTCAAGTGGTTAGTGTAGGCAGTTTCAGCCTTGAAGAATTCTAGACTGTTCTTTAGGTTATTAATGTTTCTTAGTTTCTTGTCTTCTGAATTATCTTCTTCAAAACGTTCTGAAAGAGTTTCAACCTTAAACTTAGGGACACGCAAACTACTGTATTGGTAGTAAGTCATTTGCACCATGTTTTGTTCACCCAATTCAGGCAAAACTTGATTGATGTAATCGTTAAACAATTGGTTAGGTGAGAACAATACGACTTGCGCTGAACTTAGTTTTCCTCTGTATTGGTACAATAGGAAAGCGACACGTTGCAATACTGCTGCGGTCTTACCAGAACCAGCGGCCCCTTGCACGAATAACAAGTCAGACTTGGTATCTCTGATAATTTTGTTTTGTTCTCTTTGGATGGTAGTAACGATACTCTTCATCTTGGTATTGGACTTACCATTTAGGTTATCCAATAACATTTGATCTCCAACCACTTGGTCGGTATCAAAGATGGTTTCAATCTTGCCATCCTTGATTTGGAATTGACGTTTTAAAGTCACGTTTACGGTTTGTTCACCCATTGGTGTGTGGTAGGTCAATTTACCAATTTTGCTATCGTAGTAGATACTCGAAATTGGAGCACGCCAGTCATAAATCAAGTAGTGATCTGGACTATCGGCAAAAGAACCTAAACCGATATAAATAGTTTCTGCCTTGTGTTCGCCTTCTTCTTCGAAGTCTAGACGAGCAAAATAAGGACGTTCTTGCATCTTGGCAAGCTTGTCGTATTCCTTAGTTGCATGTTTCCAACTATTTTCACGTTCTTCTAGCATTTGTTGTTGTTGGCGAATGGAGACTGATGTTTCCATCATTCCAGAATAAGTACTGGTCTTCAAACGCACATCATTATAGAAGTTTTTATTGATATCGTGTTCATCTTTTTCGGCACGATTTATTTTCTTAACGGCTTCAGCTTTGGCAACTTCGACCTTGGCTAAAACATCATTTAAGTGTTTTTGTTCTTGTTCTTTAATTGATTCAGACATTTGAGCTACGCTCCTATCTTAAAATTTGGTTATTAATTCTAGCACATATATGATAGAAAGAAAAGTCATCACAGACTTAACCTAATCTTTTCTCTACCTCTTCCATATATGATAAAATGTAGGCATACAAATATGTCAGGAGGTTTTTTCTGATGATTAACATTTATCTTGTTCGTCATGGACAAACTTATTTAAATAAATACAACCGTATTCAAGGAATCGCTAACGCCCCTCTTACTGAAAAGGGAATTGCCGATGCCATTGATGCCGGAAAAAGATTAAGTTCAATTACATTCAATCACGCATATTCCAGTGATATGCCTCGTGCTTTTGATACTGGAAAATATGTATTGCAACAAAATCCCTCAGATATTGAAGAACCTATTGCAGATAAAGCTTTCCGTGAAGAAAACTTTGGTTACTTTGAAGGAAACGATAGCGAAGCTGCATGGCACCAAATTGGTGGACCAGACGGCATGGACAATTATGCCAAGATGATTAGCAAACTAGGTATGGGGGGTACAGCCGATTTAATTGCTGCCCACGATCCATACGGTGATGCTGAAAACAATCAAGACTTATTGAATCGTTTCATCCCTGGCTTAAAGAAAGTCATTCAAAACGCTAACGACGGTGACAACATCATGATTGCGGCTCACGGTACCATCATCAGATGGGCTGTTGACCAATTCAAGGATGACACCATCGACGTTTCCGAACCAATCGAAAACGGAAGTGTTTCAAAGCTAGTATCAAATGCTGACGCCAGTGAAATCAGCGTTGAATACTACAACAACTTAAGTGAAAACGTCTAATCAACGTAAAAATAACCGTTACTTAACAAAGTAACGGTTATTTTTTTAGCTGTTTAGCGATCCTTGTACATTTGAATTTCGTCATCGGCAGCACGAACATAATGGTTAGGAGCAATTTCAACTAACTTACGTTGCTTTCCGTCACTTTCAACACTTGCATCGTAATCTACGATCTCACGTTGTCTTTCAAATTCAGGGTCCGGTACCGGAACAGCTGAAAGTAAACTTCTAGTGTAGTCGTGTAATGGATGAGCATATAGTTCATCGGCATCAGCGATTTCTAACATACGACCATAGTGCATGACACCGATACGGTCACTAATGTATTTAACCATTGATAAATCATGGGCAATAAATAAGTATGTTAGCTTACGTTTCTTTTGTAAGTCCTTAAGTAGGTTAACTACTTGGGCTTGGATTGACACGTCCAATGCTGAGATTGGTTCATCGGCAATGATGAACTTAGGTTTAACAGCTAAGGCACGGGCAATCCCAATTCTTTGACGTTGTCCACCAGAGAATTCATGCGGATATCTATTGGCATGTTCTTTGTTCAAACCAACAGTTTCCAATAATTCTTCGACTTGGGCATCACGATCAGCCTTGTCTTTGGCTAAGTGGTTAATGTCGATACCTTCTGCAATAATGTCTTTAACCTTCATACGAGGGTTTAATGATGCGTAAGGGTCTTGGAAGATAGTTTGGATATCACTTCTGAATTCTTTTTCATCTTTTTTAGTCTTTAATTTTGAAACATCTTTACCTTCAAAGATGATTTCGCCGCCTGTTGGTTCATACAAATGACTAATTGCACGACCTGTGGTTGTCTTTCCGGAGCCAGATTCACCAACTAGTCCGAAGGTTTCCCCTTCATGGACATTGAAGGTAATATCATCAACAGCTCTAACTTCGTCTTTACGACCAACGTTAAAGTATTGTTTTAAATTCTTTACTTCTAAAATTTTTGGTGCATCTTTATCTAACATATTGTCACCACCTATCCTTGTTTAGTATTTTTAAAGTGTTCTTGACGCTTTACGATGTCAGCTGGTGGAGTCACCTTAGGAGCTCTATCATCTAACAACCATGTTGCTGCGTAGTGAGTGTCAGAAACTTTAAAGAATGGTGGTTGTTCAATTGTGTCAATCTTTAATGCATACTTATTTCTAGCAGCAAATGCATCCCCTACTGGTGGTTCCAATAGGTCTGGAGGAGTACCTGGGATTGATGGTAATACATCTTCGTCAGTATCCAAAGTAGGCATTGAACCTAATAATCCCCAAGTGTATGGGTGCTTTGGATTGTAGAAAATTTCATCAACAGTTCCGTATTCAACGATTTTACCCGCATACATAACTGCAACACGATCAGCCATTCCTGCAACTACCCCTAAATCATGGGTAATGAAGATGATTGAAGTGTTAATCTTAGTTTGTAATTCCTTCATTAATTCCAGAATCTTAGCTTGGATGGTAACGTCCAACGCAGTGGTTGGTTCATCAGCGATTAAAATTTCTGGGTAGTTTACTAACGCAATCGCAATCACGATTCTTTGTCTCATCCCACCAGAGAATTGGTATGGGTAGTCATTGATTCGTTCTTCGGCATTAGTAATACCTACAAGTTTCAACATTTCCAAGGCTTTAGCCATTGCTTTTTCTTTGGATAAACCTTGGTGAATCATTAGTGGTTCAGCAACTTGACGACCAATCTTCATAGTTGGGTCTAATGAAGTCATTGGATCTTGGAAGATTTCAGCAATCTTGCTACCACGTAATTTACTTAATTCTTTTTCATCTAGTTTTAAAATGTCTTGGCCATCGAATTCGATGCTTCCGTCGACAACATCAGCGTTGGTTGCGTTCAAACCCATAATGCTTCGAGTAGTTACTGATTTACCAGAACCTGATTCCCCAACGATTGCTAGGGTTTCACCCTTCTTCAAATCAAAACTAATGTCACGAATGGCTTGAACAGTACCCGCGTAAGTTTTGAAATTAATTGATAAATTTCTAACTTCTAGGATGTTTTCCTTGTTTTCCATTCTTGTCACCTACTCTCTTGATTTAGGGTCAAATGCATCTCTTAGACCATCACCTAAAATGTTGAATGCAATCATTAATAATGAAAGAACGATTGCTGGAACCCACATTTGATATGGTAAGAATTGGAATGACTTTTGACCGTTACTAATCAAAGTACCTAATGAAGCTGCTGGAGCTGGAACCCCAATTCCGATAAATGATAGGAATGCTTCGAAGAAGATAGCACTTGGAATAGTGAACATAGTATTAATAATGATCACTGAAGTTAAGTTTGGTAATAAGTGCTTGAAAGCAATCTTAAATGAACTTTCACCCAGCGAACGTGCAGCTAGCACGAATTCTTGACTCTTTAGTTCAAGTGTTTGAGCACGAACTAAACGAGCCATGTTGATCCAACTGGTAAATGCAATCGCGATGATGATTGCAGGAATACCAGGTTTTAATACCAATAGTAGAAGAATCATAACAACTAGGTTAGGAATTGATAGTAGGATTTCGATGACACGTTGCATGAAAGTATCAACTTTTCCACCAATCCAACCTGAGATAATTCCGTAAGCAACCCCGATAGTTAAATCGAAGAAAGTTGCAACAACGGCGATTAATAGTGAAATTCTAGTACCGAATAATGTTCTTGCGAACAAGTCACGACCTAAGTAGTCACTACCTAACCAGAAGTGATGGTTAGCAGCGGCACCAGTATAGGCGTTAACACGTGCTCCACCTTGCACTAAAGTTCCGTTAAATCCAGGAATGTCAATTCCAGGAATACGTGGTGGTAAGTTGTTTAAGTTTGGATGAGTTGAAATGCTGCTGAATGCAGGAATCAATGCTGATCCAAATGATACGACAAATAAGAAAATCAAAATGTATAGTGAAATCATTGCCGCTTTGTTTTTCTTTAGGCGACGCCATGAATCCTTCACAAAAGTAAGAGAAGGAGCCGCAATTTTTTCATTATCTAAATGTGCACCATCTGATAATGGTTCAAAGGCGTCTTTTGGTAGTTGTTTTGCTTTATCTGCCATTTTATTCTCTTCCCCCTGCTACTCTGATTCTTGGATCGATTATTCCGTATACGATGTCGGTGATTAATAATACGACACATAATAGGAAACAATACATAACTGTAAGTCCCATGATTGTTGGGTAATCGTTAGTTAACACTGAGTTAACGAATTGTTCACCAATACCTGGAATTGCGAAAATGTTTTCAACAACTAGTGATCCAGTCATGATGTTTACGGCCAATGGCCCGATGATTGTTACCAATGGGATTAAACTATTTCTTAGAGCATGGTGGTAAATAATACCGAATTTGCTTAGTCCCTTGGCTCTTGCTAGTTCAATGTAGTCTGAACTTAAAACGTCAACCATTTCAGTACGTACGAAACGTGCTGATTCGGCTAATGGCATTGCTGCCAATGCTAATGTTGGAAGAATTGTGTATGCAAATCCACTCCAACCGGCGATTGGTAGTAATCCCCACTTCAAAGCAATTACGTATTGTAGTAATACTGAGAAGACGAATGATGGAATTGAAATTCCTAGAATTGAGATGATAGTCGTTGAAGTATCAACCCAAGTACTCTTCTTGATTGCCCCGATAGCACCAACAATGATACCAGCGATAACACCGACAACCATTGCTTGAGCACCCAATAGAAGTGATGGTCCCATACGACTTGAGATTAGGTATGAAACTGGTTGATCACTGAATTGGAATGATGTTCCAAAGTTACCGTGAACAGCGTTCACTAGGTAACTAATGTATTGTTGCCAAACTGGTTTATCCAAGCCGTATTGTTTTAACACCATGTAACGTTCGGCTGGGGAAAGTTTGGCTTCGTTAGTCAACGGTGTTCCTGGCATTAACTTCATTAAGAAGAACGTCACAGTCACAACTATGAATAACGTTAATAACAAGTAAAAAACTCGTTTTGCTAAAAACTTAACCATATTTTTTTATCCTCACAATCTTTCGGGAAAATGCCCCTTTATGTACGGAAGAGTTTTAGATTCGACTATATCCATTATAGTAGTTATCTAAAACTCTTCTCAATGAAAAAACTTAATTTAATTTAACTTTTTACTTTTTTGAAATTGTAGCATCTCTAAAGTCATATGATGAACCTGTAGGGAAGAATTGTACACCACTTACACGAGGCTTGATAACACGTGATTGAACTTGGTGGTATAGAGGGATAATTCCTTGATCAGCCATCAATTCTTTTTCAGCATTTACTAAATCGTTCCAACGTTTTGCAGGGTTGTTTGCGTCTACGCCTTCAGCGTTCTTAACGTATGCATCGTATTTAGCATTACTCCACTTACCGTTGTTGTACGAACCATCAGTAGTAAATAATTGTAGGAATGAAATTGGGTCTGGAAAATCAGCTCCCCATGCACTAACAACCATGTCGAATTGACCATTTTGTGAACGAGTCAATCTTGACTTAAATGGAATGTTTTGTGCAGATACCTTTAGGCCAGGTAGTTTTTCTAGAGCGGTTTGTAGGAATTCAGTAGTCTTCTTACCAGAATCTGTATCATCTGATAGGATTGAGTAGTTAACTGACTTCTTACCAACTTCTTTTAGACCCTTAGCCCATAGTTTCTTAGCTTCTGCTAAGTTGTAAGTTACACCTGTCTTAGTTCCAGCGTATTCAGTAAAGTCTTTACCGTTACGTTTTGACATGTCTGGTGATACGTAACCTACAGCTGAGATTGAACCGTCACCTAAAGTGTTCTTAGTGTATTCATCACGGTCAATTGCTAATGAGATAGCCTTTCTAATGTTGGCATTCTTAAAGATAGGATCTTTCTTTTCATTTAATTCAATGTAGAAAGTTGAAGCCTGTTTCAATGCATGATATTCACTTGAATTCTTGTACTTACCAACTTGTTGTGCACCAGCTAATTGAACTGAGTCAAGTTGCCCAGTTTCATATTGATTTAATGAAGTATTAGCATCATTTTGAGCATTAATCTTAATACCTGCAACCTTAATTTTACTTGCATTGTAGTAATCTTTATTCTTGATTAAGTTCCATGAGTTGTTTGTACCAGTCCATCCTTCGACCTTGAATGGTCCGTTGTAAACCATGTCCTTGCTTGATGTACCATAAGCTGAACCAAATTTCTTAACTGCTGATTCGCTTTGTGGTAAGAAAGGTGCCATAGTTACTAAGTACTTGAAGTAATCTTGAGGTTTATTCAATGTAACAACAAGTTTGTAATCACCATCTGCCTTTACACCTAATGATGAAACCGGTGCCTTACCCTTGCCAATTGAATCAGCATTTTCAATGTCTGAGAATAAGTATGAGTATTGTGAGGCTGTCTTAGGATTTACAGTACGTTGCCAACCGTAGACGAAGTCCTTCGCAGTTACAGGCTTACCATCACTCCATTTCGAATGACGTAAGTTAAATGTATATGTTTTACCATCTTTTGATACCTTGTAACTTTCAGCTACACCAGGTTTCACTTTATTGTTAGTAGCACTAATTAATAGTCCTTCATTACTATTATTTAATGTACTAAAACTAAGTGTATCGGTTGCTTTAGAAGCATCTAGTGTAGGTAACTGTGAATTTTCTTGCCAATTAATATACTTACTTGTGGATTCCTTTGAAGAATTACCACAAGCCGCTAGTAGGAATGCTGATGCAGCACCAACAACCCCTAGCTTTACTACGGATTTCATTTTCATTTCCATTACCCCCAATTTCCTTACTAAAAAGTTTTTGTTTAAAAGGATTGTGAAAATAATACCACCAATCTATTATAAAGCGCAATACTTTTTCTAATTTATTTCTAATTTAGTTGAATATTTGTATCTTAAAAAGTAAAGAAAACGTTAATTTATCAGACCATTTAGATACATTAGATAATCTAATCATTATAAAAGATACACTCATAACTATATTAAAACTTTCTAATTTTTTCTCTTTTTATAATCATTCTTATTAATGATACGTAAATGGTATAATGGATAAAAATAACAAGGAGGTATTCATTTGGATACAGAACAACAAACTGCCGTTATCATCGGTTTAAACCTAGACAATGAGCAATTCGAGTACTCAATGACTGAATTAGCTGCCCTAGCTGAAGCTAATAACCTAGAAGTTGTGGCTCGTCTGGTTCAAAAGCTAGATCATCCCGATAAAGCCACATACTTCGGTAAAGGTAAAGTTGAAGAACTAAAGATGACCGTCTTGGATAAAGACGCTGACATGATCATTGTTAACGATGAACTATCACCTAGCCAAATCAGAAACTTAGAAAAACAAACTGAAACAAAAATCATCGACCGTACAGGTCTAATTTTAGAAATCTTTGCCAACCGTGCCAGAACTCACGAAGCAAAACTTCAAGTTCAATTGGCCAAGTTGCAATACCAACTACCTCGTTTGCACACCAGTGCTAGTCAACGACTAGATCAACAAACTGGTAGCGGGGGTGGTGGGTTCACCAACCGTGGTTCCGGTGAATCTCAACTGGAATTAAACCGTCGTGTGATTGAAAAGGATATTTCTCACATTAAACAAGAACTAAAGGATATCCAAAAATCAGACTTAACCCAAAGAAAGCAACGTGATGGCAAAAACATCCCTACTGTTGCCTTAGTTGGATACACCAATGCCGGTAAGTCAACCATCATGAACCAACTGGTTAACCGCTACGGCGAAAACCAAGAAAAACAAGTCATGGTTAAAAACATGTTGTTTGCTACCTTGGATACCAGCGTTAGAAAACTAATTTTTGATGACAACAAAACTATGTTGTTATCTGACACCGTTGGTTTCGTAAGTAAGTTACCTCACCAATTGGTGAAGGCCTTCCGTTCTACTTTGGCCGAAGCTGCTAATGCGGATCTATTGGTCCAAGTAGTCGACGAAGCCGATGAAAATAAGGAACTAATGATGAATACCACCGAACAAACATTGAAGGAAATTGGAGTCGAAAATATCCCAATGATTACCGTCTTCAATAAGGCCGATATCTTAGACGAACCTCGTCCCCAACGTGCCGGTGATAACCTAATCATGGCAGCACTTGAAGAAGACTCCATTGATGAATTAGTTCATATCATTAGGGAAAATAGCTATAAAAATTACGTCACAGAAGAATTCTTAATTCCGTTTGATAAAGGTGACATCGTCAACTACCTAAATACTAAGGCCAATGTGCTTTCAACAGAATATGTTGCCGAAGGAACCAAGGTTAAAGCAGAACTAACCGCAGTTGACAGTGAACGATTTAAACAATATCTTATTAATAACTAATTTTTTCCTAAGGATGTGATGAGATATCGACAATCAACTAACTGCAAGGTCAGCAATTAAAGAAAGTATTCCCACAATGTTTGGATACATTGGAATTGGACTAGCTTTTGGAATTATCGGGAAATCCCTTGGCTTTAGTCCCTGGCTAGTCGCCATCTTATCATTGACTGTTTATGCTGGATCAGCACAATTTATTTTGGTATCAATGATGGCTTTGCATAATCCAATCTTTTCGATTGTGCTAGCAATTTTTCTGGTCAACTCCAGAATGATTCTAATGAGTATCACCACCGCACCATATTTCAAAAATGATTCGATGTTAAAAAATATTTTAATTGGTTCTTTTTTAACCGATGAGAGTTTTGCGTTGGGTATGAATAAAGTTAACTACACAGATAATCAGTTAACGTTTACCTGGTTCAATACCGCTAACATCGTATCTTATCTAACCTGGGCTGGTGCCTCATTTGTCGGCGCCGTTGCCGGTAGTTTCATCCATAATCCATACGCGATTGGATTAGACTTTGCCCTTGTTGCAATGTTTATCGGATTATTATATCTACAAGTGATTGCCAAAAACGGTATGCCATTGAAATTAAAGCTACTGATGATTTTAATCACCTTCATCATGGTATTTATTGGATTAATCTTTATTCCAAGCAACCTATTAATCCTACTAGTAACACTAATTACTTGTCTGATTGGAGTGATTATCAAACATGTCTTCTTTTAATTTCACGCTATTAACCATCATTGGATGTACCTTAGTAACATGGCTTTCACGTGTATTGCCATTCATCCTGTTAAAGAAATTTAAACTATCAAAAACTGTTGAAGAGTTTTTAAGTTTTGTCCCCATCGTGATCATGGCAACGTTATGGTTCTCACAACTATTCGTCCAACACCTGGGCCACTTACCTTCAATCAACTGGGAAAACCTAATCGCATCAATTCCATCAGTTATTGCTGCCATCATCACCAAAAGTTTATTAGTAGTCGTGATTGTTGGGATTATCTCATTAGCAATCATTCGATTAATATAAATAAAAAGACCTAACTTTACGTTAGGTCTTTTTTTAGATTGTTTTAATTAATTCATCAACTTGGTTTTGCGCTTTCTGCCAATCATTATTTTCAATTATTGTTGCGACATCTTTCAAATTATCTGGAATTTCGATGTCGCGTTTGTATTCATTGCTGCTAATTCTTTGATTAACACGTTCAATGTCATCACCGCGTTTAATCATTCGTTCACGTAAGATAACCGGGTCGTTGACTTGGACAAACCAAACCATTGCTTGATCCCCTAGTTTTTCCTTATATGTAGATGCACCCAATGTATCTAAAACAATAATTGCTAAATCATTTTTGGACCATGCTTCGTTAATGCCCTCTATTGAGGATCCGTACTTGGCATTTGAATATTCAACGTGTTCCAATAAATGCAATTGATTAAATGATTCGTTATTTTCAAAATAATAATCAATACCATTTTGTTCACCATATCGTGGTGCTCTTGTGGTATGTGTAATTACTTTAGCTGCGTGGTATTTGTCAATCACGTAGTCGCTAAGAGAAGTCTTACCACTTCCTGCCGGACCGGTAATCACTATTAATTTCTTTGCATCCATTGGCTATCCCAGCTTTTCTACGATGTATTCGTTAGTCTGTTTCAAAATGTCTTTTAGGTTATCGAAGGTAACAATCTCCATTGCTTCATCAAAAGGAGCCCAGACATAGTCGCTGATTTCTTCAACTTGTAGTGTTACTTTATCACTATCGACTTTGGAAGTATAGAAAGTAACCACTTTATGGTGACCATTTTTCATGTCATAGTTTGCATCAATACTAAATTCGGTATCAATAGTGGCGTTAATGCCGGTTTCTTCCTTAATTTCTCTAATTGCTGCTTGTTCTAACGTTTCATCGCCTTCAACGTGGCCCTTAGGGAATCCCCAGAAGTCACTAGTAGCACTTTTTTCTAATAGGTAGACTGGCTTATTATCAACTACACGGTACACGATGGCACCTCCGTCAATCTCTGTTACCATAATCATCCCTCCACATTTGATTTGCTATCATTATATCATTTTGCTAGATTATCATTAAGTATTTATCAGTAAAACTGAATAGATGTTTTACTTAATCTGATATAATGAAAACAAACCTATACATAAGTTAGGAGAATAATTATGAAAAATCATCAATATGCAATTGCTGATTACAATTTAAAAGTTGCTAAGAATGAATTACGCGCTATTCATTTCTTAGACGAAGAAACTGATAAAATTAACAACCCATCAGCATTATTAAAACACTTCTTGATGACTTACTTTTTAGATTCACAAAGTTTAGCCATTCGAGGACAAAAAATATCACAAATCATGGCTAGTTTTGAAGATGACGCACTAACCTACCTAGACAAAAACGCCCCACTATCCAAGATTGCGTTTTACAACATTGCGTTACAACTTCTACAGTTCACAGTCGGTGAAGATTTCTTAATCGATAACTCCATCACTAAGATGCAAACTCTAAACCTACCAATCGCCGACGTTCATGATCCAATGAACCTATACGACGTGATTTGTGCATGGTATCTTCTATTGAATACCCACACTAAATACGGTGTGACTTTAATCGATTACCTAGCCGGTGAAGGTTACTTCGCACAAAACTACAATAAATTCGACAAACCACTTATCTTCAATGGTAAGAGCATGCCGGTCTACGACACTAACAACTTAATTCGTGAAGTTGTTTACGTTGAATCTCCGATGGATACCGATAATGACGGCAATTTAGACCTATTAAAGACTGAAATCATTCGTCCGAAGGAAAGCAACAAGAATGCCGTTCCTGTCATCTTTACTGCTAGTCCTTACAACCAAGGCACCAACGATACCGACGGTGAAAAGTTAACCCACAACGTTAACCTAGGTCTTAAACACAAACAACCTAACACTGTGTCCCTATCAGACATCAGCAAGAAGGAAAAAGACCCAGAACTACCTGCTGCACGTAACATTGAAGGTAAGACTAGAAAGGCTGAACAAACATTTAGCCGTGAACAATCATACACTCTAAACGATTACTTCTTGGCTCGCGGATACGCCGTTGTCTACTCCGCTGGAATCGGAACTTACGAATCAGATGGCTTTAGAACCACTGGTGACAAGTATGAAACCCTCTCAGCAACTGCCGTTATCGAATGGCTTGCCGGAAACCGTGTTGCCTTTACCAACCGTACCGACAACAACCAAATCGAAGCCTACTGGTCAAACGGAAACGTTGCAATGTCTGGTCGTTCATATCTAGGAACCTTACAAATTGCTGCTGCTACTACTGGTGTTGCCGGATTAAAGGCCTGCCTAGTTGAAGCCGCAATTTCTAATTGGTATGACTACTACCGTGAAAACGGATTAGTTATGGCTCCCGGTGGTTTCCAAGGTGAAGATGCCGATGTGTTAGCTGCCGAAACTTACAGTCGTAAGAAGTCAGCTGCCGAGGACATCAAGAACGAAAAGAAATGGGAAATCCAATTAACCAACATCACTAACGAACAAGATCGAGAATCTGGTGATTACAATGCCTTTTGGGACAAGCGTAACTATCTAAACGACGCTAAGAAGATTAAGGCCGACATGTTCTTTATTCACGGTTTAAACGACGAAAACGTCAAGCCAATTAATGTCGCTAACATCTGGCATGCCGTTGACCCATTAAATATCTCAAAGAAGATGATTTTACACCAAGGTCAACACATCTACATCAACGCATTCCAATCACTTGATTTCACCGACATGGTCAACCTTTGGTTCACCAACAAGTTGCTGGACGTTGAAAACGATGCCGACAACCTAATCCCTAATATCTTGGTTCAAGACAATGCTACCGACCAAAACTGGTATGAAATCGATGAATTCGACGAAGATGAAAGCCTAAAACGTTTCGAATTAGCTAAACCATCAGATGATTCTGAAGTTACTGACGACAAGGTTAGTTTCTCAGACTCACTAGACGAAAAGGACTTTGAAACATACTGCAATGACGTCAACAAGTGGGAAAACGACTTGGTAATTGGTGGAAGCGATGCTCCTATCAACGACAACCGTGTCATCTTTACATTCGACAAACTTCTAAAGGATGTCACTATCAACGGTAAAGCTCACATCCACTTGACTGCATCATCATCTAAAGACTTCGGTATGTTGAGTGCCCAACTAATCGATTTAGGTGAAGACTTCAGATTAAACGCTCAACCAGAATCTGTTGACCACGCTAAGATTCAATTAGGCTACCTATGGCGTGAAGATAGCCTTCGCGAATTCAAGATGAGTCGTAAGAAGACTCCATTCAAGAAGATTGCTGAAGGTCACATCAACATGCAAAACAGAAACAACGATTACCAAGTAAGTGATCTAAAAGCTGAAGAATTCTACGAAGTTAACTTTGATTTACAACCAAACGTATACAAGGTTAAGGCTGGACACCAACTGGCTGTTGTCATCTATGCAACTGACTTCGACAAGTCTATTCGTGGTAACCAAGATGTTAAGTACACTCTTGATTTATCAGACTCAGCTGTTGAACTACCCTTCAACAAGGACTAAGATTAATAGTAATTTAAATTGAAACGAGGGATTGTCATGAAACAACAAACAAAAATTATCACTTTAGATAATGGCTATCATTTATGGACACATACTTCTGGTGAAGGTAAGATTAACTTACTTGCTTTACACGGTGGCCCTGGTGGAACCCACGAATACTGGGAAGATTCAGCTGACCAATTAAAGAAACAAGGACTAGATGTTGCCGTTACCTACTATGATCAATTAGGTTCATGGTATTCCGATACCCCTGATTTTTCAGATCCTAAGATTGCTGACAAGATTTTAACTTACGACTACTACGTTGACGAAGTTGAAGAAGTTAGACAAAAATTAGGTCTAGATGACTTCTACTTAATCGGTCAATCTTGGGGTGGTGTGTTAGTTCAACTATACGCACAAAAATATGGAGATCACCTAAAGGGTGCCATCATCTCATCAATGGTCGATGACATCGACGATTACACTAAGCACTTAGATGAAATTCGTGAAAAGGAATTTGCTCCAGATGAATTAGAATTCATGAAGAAGTGTGAAGCTGAAAACGACTACGACAACGAACGTTACCAAAACGATGTTGACCAACTAAACAAGGGTTACATCGACCGTAAACAACCATCTAAGTTGGAACACTTAATCAGCGTATCCAATACTGATATTTACAACAAGTTCCAAGGTGACAACGAATTCGTTATTACTGGTAAATTAGGTGAATGGCATAACACTGATCATCTATCAGAAAACCATGTGCCTACCCTAGTTACCTTCGGTGAACATGAATCAATGCCTGTTGAAACTGGTAAACGTATGGCTAAGATGATTCCAAACGCTAAGTTTGTATCAACTCCTAATGCTGGTCATCATCATATGATTGATAACGCCCCCGTTTACTACGATCATTTAGCTACTTTTATTCGTGAAGTGGAAAACAATACATTTAATAAGTAAGAACTCTCTGAAACTCTGAAGTTCTGAAAGTCAAAAAAGACCCACGGGGTTCGAAAAAAGACCTACTAGGTCTGAAAAAGAACCCACGAGGTTCTGAAAAAAAGACCTACGGGGTCTGAAAAAAGAACCCACTGGGTTCTTTTTTTATATTATTTTTAATGTTTTCGTGGTATAACTATCTTTACTGAATTAAAGGAGTCATCAAAATGCAAAACGTCTATAATATCGTGTTGAATCGAACCAACAGTAACAGCGTTGAAAGATTCATCAACCTATTCAGAGAAGGCGCAATTATCCTTGTTGTCCTTGAAATCTTTGGATACCGAGTACCGTCTTTTCTAACTAATTCAATGAATAACTTCCTATTAAGTATTTTCTACTTAATTACGAGTTACAAAATTCCATTAATCTGTTTCATTCTATTGTGCGGATTATTCTTAGTATCAGAAGCTTCGATGCACCATCGCTATCTTGATAACTTGCATCACAACTTTTGGCGTCAACTAATCAAGCTATACAAATATGTCTGGATTATCGTCTTTACTGTTTGTTTGCTTGCTACTAATCTAGAAAGTCTAATTGACTTTAAATTTATCGTTGAAGCCAGATCATATGCGGCTGGATCAGACTTCTGGCAAACACTATTTAGAAACTGTTTTGCCCTATTCATGTTCTTCTTGAATATTTACTGGTTCTTAGTTTACTTCTGTAACAGCGATAATGCCCTTGCGGAAAAGCATCCCCGTCAAAATCAATTGAATTCTAAGGGATACATTAAGCTATCCAAACGTGAATTGGAATTCTCCAACCAACACGTTTACCTCCAAATATATGTAAGAAACAATGAATCACAAGCTTTAGATGATATTAAAGAATACTTCTTAGTTAAACAGGTCAACTATCGAAACGACCGACAACACAAAGAAGATATCACCATCATCAGTCAGTTTGCCTCATACAGTGATGCTAAAAACTTTATGAATGACTACGCTGACGAACCAAGTAACTTTATGTAAAAAAAGGAACCTACCATATTCTGGTAGGTTCCTTTTTTGTCTTAAAACAAACTAATTAAAATAAATAAAGAAAAACAGGCAGCTGTTATGATACTGTATCTCGTATCGATCAATTGTCCATCGTCAATGTATAAATTGCGACCGCCGAAGAATAATACTAAGGCGATGAAAATAATTTTGACGGTTAACCATTCAATACATATAAGCGCCCAAAGCAACATCATAATATCTGCGATGATTAGCCACACTTTTCGACTATTATAGATGTTGTCCGCCTCCTTATTGTAATTAGTTATTTACTTGTCCTTGTGCTTTGGCAATTTCGTCGGCATCCCTTAGACTTAGTTTTTCAACATCTAAGACCTTGTCCACTAGTCCATTATAGAAACTAGTTTCGTGAGATACGATAATTGCATTTCCAGGGAAGTTATTAATCGCGTGTTTTAGTGATTCCTTGGTTTCGTCATCCAAGTGGTTAGTAGGTTCGTCCATGATTAAGAAGTTAGATGGAGTGAATTCCAACATCGCTAGTTTAACCTTGGTTTGTTCTCCCCCGGATAATTCGCCGATTGGCTTGGAAGCATTTGCTGAATCCAAACCACACTTAGCAAGTTTTGTTCTGATTTCTTTTTGCTCCAACTTAGGGAACTTGTTTTGAATGATTTGCATTGGAGTTTCATTGTTGTTGCTCCATACCAAATCTTGGCTAAAGTAACTAACCTTAGCTGATGGTGAGAATGTTGCCTTCCCACCCTTTGGTTCTAGGATTCCTAGAATAGACTTGATTAGAGTTGACTTACCAACACCGTTAAATCCTTGGAAACCAACCTTTTCATCAGTATTAACCGAGAAGCTAACTGGTTTTAGTAATGGTTTGTCATAACCAACTGATAATTCGTCGACAACCAACGCATTTTGTGAACCAGTGTCTTCGTATGGGAAGTTAAATGATGCATGGATGTTAGTCGAAGGTGGATCAACCAATTCCATATGTGATAGCATCTTTTCTCTTGATTTAGCCATTGTTGATTTTGAACCAGCCTTATTCTTTCTAATGAAGGCTTTGGCCTTTTCAATTTCCACTTGTTGCTTATCGTATTCCCTTTGTTGAACCATTTCACGTTCAGCCTTTTGACGCATGGCTGACTTGAAGTCACCACGGTACTTGGTAATTTTACCAAAGGCGATGTTTACGATACAGTTAGTAACGTTTTCCAAGAAGTCGTAATCATGGGAAATTACCATTACGGCACCGTCAAAACCATTGATGTAGTCTTCCAACCACGCAATATGAGCAACGTCTAGGTAGTTAGTAGGTTCATCAAGTAAGATAACGTCTGGATTTTCTAGAATTAACTTAGCTAGGATAATCTTTGAGCGTTGTCCACCTGACATGTTAGTGATTTGTTGATCACGTTTGACATCATCTAGACCTAAACCAGTGATTACTCGTTCAATTTCGGTCTCAATATCATAGAAGCGTTTTGCTTCTAGTTCTTCTTGAATTCTTCCCGCTTGTTCCAACAACTTGTCATCAAAGTTTTCTGCATATTGTTCATACAATTCTTGCATATGCTTTGATTTATCGTATAGGTCTTGATAAGCAGTGTGCAGAAAATCAATCAATGTCATTCCTTCTGGAATATCAGCGTATTGGTCCAAGTACCCAACGCTAACATTGTTTTGCCACTTCACTGAACCTGAGATTGGCAATTCAACTCCGGTAATAATCTTAATCAAAGTAGATTTTCCTACCCCGTTTTGTCCAACAATTCCCATATGTTCACCCTTATTAAGGGTAAAACTTGCTTCATCGTATAGCTTTTTGTCGGCAAAACCCATACTGATATCTTTAACATCTAATAAAGCCACAGTCTTTTTCTCCTTTTTTCTATTCCGTACTTATATATAATTACAAAATTAACACATTTTAGGGACAAACGTCAATTTTTCGGCGGTTCAAGCAACATTAAATCGTTGCAAAGCCATCGATAATGGTATAATTGAATGTGTAAAAATTTAAAAAAGGAATGATCATAATGAAGGTCAAAGATATTGACCATATTACAATCTTTGCCAATGATCTAAAGCTTTGCATGCGTTTTTACCATGAAGTTTTAGATTTACCAATCATTGAATTCACTAATGACAGACTTGAATTCCAACTTGGCAAGCAAAAACTAATCTTCCTTCAAAATGACAGTGACGATAATGTCCCGGAAAATCCTACGCCGGGTTCATCTAAATTCTGCATCATTGCGAAGGACTCATTAACGGACTTAAGTGCCCATTTAGCCAACTATGGCGTTACCATCATCGACGGCCCCAAAAAAGTTCATGGTTCAAATGGACCAATGAATTCACTTTTCATAAATGATCCAGAAAAAAATGTAATTGAAATTTGTGAATATTAATTAAGAATTATAATCAATATCACACTTTTTTTAATTAATTTTAAGTGCTAACAAACGTTATTATTATGCCCAATAAGCAGCAAAAACTGTGTCATGGTAGGTCTTTAAACATTTTACATGGACATGGATTTTTGTTAGTATACTCAAAGACCATGAAAGGAGTTTTATGAAAAAAAATAAGAAATCAAGAAAAGTAGGTTTATTTCAAATTGTAATGTTGGGACTTAGTTCCATTATTGGTTCAGGTTGGTTATTCGGTTCATGGGAAGCTTCCCGTGTTGCTGGTCCAGCCGCTATCATCTCATGGATAATCGGTGCTATTGTTATTGGTGCTATCGCCTTTAACTACATCGAACTAGGTTCAATGTTCCCCGAAAGTGGTGGTATGAGTAAGTATGCTCAATACACTCACGGGTCTCTATTAGGTTTTATTGCTGCCTGGTCTAACTGGGTATCATTAGTAACTTTGATCCCAATTGAAGCCGTTGCCGCTACCCAATATATGGGTTCATGGCCATGGAAATGGGCTCATTGGACTCACGGTTTTATCGTTAATGGAGAAATTTCTAATCTAGGTTTATTTGTCGTTTTTCTTTTCATATTAGTCTTCACGCTATTAAATTATTGGTCTGTTAATTTACTAGCTAAATTCACTAGTTTTATTTCAATCTTTAAACTAGGAATTCCGCTACTTACTATCATCATGTTAATCCTATCTGGATTCCATGGTGGAAACTTCGCATCACAAGGCTTCATGCCTTATGGTAGCGCTGCTATTTTCTCAGCTACAACAGCTTCAGGAATTATTTTCTCATACAATGCATTCCAAGTTGTTATTAACATGGGAAAAGAAATTAAGAACCCTAAACGTAATATCGCTTTAGGTATTACCATTTCATTGGCTATTAGTATTGTTATCTATGTTGCCCTACAATTTACATTTATTAGTGCCGTAGAACCATCAGTACTTGCCAAGGTAGGTTGGCATGGTATCAACTTCGAATCACCATTCGCCGACTTAGCAATTATGTTAGGTCTACATTGGCTTGCCGTATTGCTATACTTTGACGCCTTCATTTCACCATTCGGTACTGGTGTTTCATTTGTTGCTCAAACAAGTCGTACATTAGCCGCTATGGTTCAAAATGAACACATGCCTAAGTTCTTAGGTAAAATCAATGAACGTTGGGGTGTTCCAAGAATTGCGATGGTTGTTAACATGATCATTTCTGTTCTACTAGTTGCTCTATTTAGAAGTTGGGGCACTCTAGCAAGTGTTATTTCTACTTCAACATTGATTGCTTACTTAACTGGTCCAGTTACAGTAACATCATTGAGAAAAATGGCACCTAATTTCAAACGTCCAATTCGTATGAGAATGCTACAATTCATGGCACCATTAGCTTTCGTGTTAGCTAGTTTAGCTGCATACTGGGCAATGTGGCCAACAACCGTCAAGGTTATCGTAGTTATTCTATTAGGTCTTCCATTCTACTTCTACTTTGAATGGAAAACTGACTGGAAGAAGACAAAGAACCAATTCGCTGGAAGTTTCTGGATGATTGGTTACCTAATCTTCATCTCAGTAATGTCATACGTAGGTTCAGCACCATTCGGTGGTCAAAACTGGATTCCATATCCATTGGACTTCGTTGTGATTATTATTGTTTCCCTAGCTTTCTACAGATGGGGAATTTCCAGTTCAATGGTAAGTACTGATCTTCATAATGCTAAAGTGGTCAATGACCAAATCAATCTAGACGCATATGAAGATGAACCAACTGACGAAAATAAAGAAGACAAATAAAGCATAAGAACACCATTTGGTGTTCTTTTTTATTTGTCCGGTATTTTATTTCTTGACAATTATAATTCTTAAACTTAAAATGAACTTAACTTAAATGAGAGGAGAAAGAACCAATGAAGAATATTTTATCAAAAAATCTAAGTTCTCGTTGGCAAAGCTGGTGCCTATAGGTCGCATTACTAGTATAGATGCGACTTATGATGCAATCATTAAGCGCATCTGTACCGGCTTCTTTCTCACGAATAAATAAGCCTGTGCGGATATGATTCAAACACCACAGGCCATAAGAACGGGTAACCTGTAGTGTCTTGGGTTATCCGTTTTTTTATTGCATTTATGTACCATTTTAAGCTTTATGCCAAAAGGAGAATGAGTTATGAAAAGACTTTATACAGTCATTTTTGTCCTAGTAGTCTTACTAGGTTTTGGTTTTTACCAAGAAAAACAACCACACAAGATCAGCCGTGATCACACCCCTACTGTTGGGATTTTACAACTTACAGAACATCCCGCACTAGACGCTATCCATAAAGGAATTATCGATGGGTTGAAGGAATCTGGTTACATTCCAGGTAAAAACATCAATATTGATTTTCAAAACGCAGAAGGTGACCAAGGAAACTTAAAGACAATGAGTTCTAAGTTTGCAACCGAAAACGTCGACATGTCAATCGGTATCACCACCCCATCAGCGCAAGTACTAGCTAACACAGTTAAAAACGCCCCGCTTATTCTAGGTGCGATTACTGATCCTAAGTCAGCTGGTTTAGTTGATTCAAATGAACACCCAGGTCGTCAAGTTACCGGTGTTTCAGATTTTCCTCCAATGAAGGAAGAATTAAAGCTAATCAAAGAAATTATGCCTAATCTACATACTCTAGGAGTAATTTACACATCAAGCGATGACTCAGCTACATCTCAATATCATCAATTCGTTGAACTATGCAAGAAGGAACACGTTAACGTTAAGGGATACTCAATTTCAAACACTAACGATTTAAACCAAGTTGCTACTCAAATGGTGCAAAACGTTGATGCCGTCTACGTACCAAACGACAACACCGTTGCTTCAGCAATCCAGACATTAGTAAACGTTGCTAACACCAAAAACGTGCCGGTCTTCCCTACTGCTTCAACTGTTGTTAAGCAAGGTGCATTAGCCACCATTGGTTTGAACCAATACAAGCTAGGTGTTCAAACTGGTAAGATGGCCGCTCGTGTCCTAAAGGGTGCTAACCCAGCTGATATGCCAATCGAAAAACTAAGCCATGGTGATCTAGCAATCAACTTAGGCCAAGCCAAGAAACTTGGTATCAAGATTCCTGACTACCTACTTAAGGAAGCCAAAAGAAACGGAGTGATTTACAAATGAGTTTAATTATTTCAGCAATCGGACAAGGACTATTATGGTCAGTAATCGGAATTGGTCTTTACCTAACATTTAGAATTCTAGACTTCCCTGATATGACCGTTGAAGGAACTTTCCCAATGGGTGCTGCAACTGCTGTTACAGCAATTGCTCATGGTGTCAATCCAGTTTTAGCTACCATCCTAGCCTTCTTGGTTGGATGTGTCGCTGGTCTTGTTACCGGTCTTTTATACACTAAAGCCAAGATTCCTGTACTACTTGCCGGAATCTTAGTAATGACTGCCTCATACTCAATCGATCTTCGCATCATGGGTAAGCCTAACCAATCACTATTAGGTCTACCTACCTTACTAAGCGGTAAGTTCCTACAATCATTACCACCTTACTTCGATGGTGTCTTCGTTGGTTTCGTAGTCATCACCGTCGTAACTTTAATTCTTATTTACTTCCTACAAACTGATTTAGGTCAAGCCTTCATCGCCACCGGTGATAACGAAAACATGGCCGAATCATTAGGTATCAACACCGATAACATGAAAATCATGGGTGTGAGTGTATCTAACGGACTAATCGCCCTAGGTGGTGCTTTAGTTGCCCAAAACAACGGTTACTCCGACGTTAACATGGGTATCGGTATCATCGTTGTTGCCCTAGCATCAATCATCATTGGTGAAGTTATCTTCGGTGATTTAACCATGAACCAACGTCTAGTTGCCGTAATTGTCGGCAGTATTTTATACCGTCTAGTATTACTACTAGTTCTACAACTTGGTTTCAACGCCAACGACTTGAACTTAATCTCATCAATCCTACTTGCGATTTTCATGGGTCTTCCCGCATTCGAAAGTCGTTTCCATCTAAAACATGTCTTGAAAAGGGGGCTAAAAAATGACTAAGACAATCTTTCAATTAAAAGACGTCGTAAAGACTGTTAACGAAGATACTCCAGAAGAATTAAACATCTTAGATCACGTTGACCTAGACATTCATGAAGGCGACTTCATAACCATTCTAGGTTCCAATGGTGCTGGTAAATCAACATTATTCAACACCATTGGTGGCAACCTTCGCCCTACTTCTGGTCAAGTTATCTACAAGGATAAAGACATCACTAACATGTCAGTTGTTAAACGCACATCATTTTTAAGCCGTGTCTTCCAAGACCCTAAGCTAGGAACTGCTCCTCGTATGACAGTGGCTGAAAACCTATTGCTTGCTGAAAAACGCGGTGGTCACCATCACCTAGTACCTAGGAAGCTAAAGGGTGAAATGAAACGTTTCAAAAACATCACCGCTAAGATGAACAACAACTTAGATCATCGTTTAAACACCGCCACCGGTAGTCTATCTGGTGGTCAACGCCAAGCATTGAGTTTTTTAATGGCAACCATCAAAAAACCCGGCATCTTACTACTAGATGAACATACCGCTGCATTGGATCCTAAGACATCCCAAAACCTAATGGACATCACTGATGAAACCATCAAGGAACAAAATCTAACCTGTCTTATGATTACCCACCACTTAGAAGATGCATTGAAGTATGGAAACCGTCTATTGGTACTCCACCAAGGAAAAATTTCATACGACATCTCAGGTGAAGACAAGAAAAAACTAACCAAAGAAGAACTACTTACATTCTTCAATGATATTCAATAAAAAAAGGAAGGCATCAAAAGATGTCTTCCTTTTTTTTAACTTATTTTTCGTATATTTTGACAAGTCCTTGGGTTCCGTCATTACCTAATTGATAATCGTTAACCATCTTGTCGTATAGTTGTTTAGCTAATTTGGTAGCTGGTAAATCAATGTGCATTTCTTCAGCACCTTGTAAGGCAATTCGTAAGTCCTTTAAGAAGTGCTTAGCTGAAAAGCCTGGCTTAAAGTCACCCTTCAATACACGTGGGCCATAGTTATCTAGACTCCAGTTATCAGCACTACCACTTGAAACAGTGTCCATCATGGAAGCTAAGTCCAAACCGGCAGCCTTACCGTATTCGTACATTTCGACCATTCCAGTCATAGTACCGGCAATCATGATTTGGTTTGCCATCTTAGTATGTTGGCCCTTACCAGGACCACCAAATAGTTTTACTTGGCTGCCCAAGGTATCTAGAATTGGTTTGACCTTATCAAAGGTATCTTGCTTACCACCAACCATGATGGTTAAGGTACCCTTCTTGGCACCGACGTCACCACCGGATACTGGTGCATCCAATGTTTCGATACCATTCTTTTGTCCTTCTGCAAAGATTTCTTCGTCTAATTTTGGTGTTGAAGTGGTGGAATCAATTAAGATGGTGTCTGAATCAGCACCCTTGAATAATCCGTTATCACCAAAGTAAATGTCTTTTACGTCATCAGGGAAACCAGCAATTGTAATCACAACATCTGAAGATTGAGCAATTTGTTCAGGTGTATCCACCCACTTAGCACCGTTATCGATTACGCTTTGTGCGTGGGCCTTAGTACGGTTAAATACGTTTACCTCATATCCTGACTTCAATAAATTATTAATCATTGAGGAACCCATTACACCGGTCCCAATAAATCCAATTGTCATGTTTCATCCCTCCTTAATTAAAACACTAAGGCTATTTATCGATATCTTCAAACATTTAGCTTAATTCCTATCAGGTCCAATATTTGTTATAATGGATATGTAAATCTTTTTTCCGAATGGAGGATTATTATTATGAATAATGGTGACAATGACAACCGTATTCGTAAATATACTTTCGATGATACATTTATGAACTCCGAAAATAATCAGTCAAATTCAAACCACATTTGGCCAATTATTATCTTTATCGTCGTTGTGGCTGCATTAATCTTAGGCGGGGTAAAAGCCGTTACCTACTTCACTAGCAACCATGACAATCAAACCACTAAGATGACTCAATCAAGTAATCAAAGTAGTTCAAGTTCAGATGAATCAAATACATCCGAACAAAGTAAGAATAACCAAAATAAGAGTAATTCATCAAACCAATCAAAGAAGAAAACAATGTTTGATGGTACTCACATCTTTAGTTCTGTTGCTGATGCGCAAAACTACGCGAAGGCAACACAAAATCAGTGGATCCAAGAAGGTTACCAAACATACACCGTTTCAGCCGATTCGCAAGGTTATTACATTTTAAAATTTGTTAGATAGGAGGATTATTCTTGAAAGTAAACGTTAAACTTGATAACAACCGTCTACCAGACAAGTACACCCGTCATGCAGCTGAGGAATTTAAGCAAAACGATTTTCCAATCGTTTCATTTCCTTTCTCTATTGAAGATGTTCCTGCTGATACAAAAGAAATTGCCTTTGCGCTAACTGATTTAGATTCAATTCCCGTATGTGGTTTTGAATGGATTCATTGGTTAGTCGCTGGTCTAGATGGTAAGGACGTAATTGTTCCTGAAAACGCGAGTCAAAAAAATCCATTACATTGGATTCAAGGTAATAATAGTTCGGCTGGTCACATCTATAACCTAGGTGATCAACCTATCAGTCACAAATACATGGGACCTAAACCACCAAGTGGTGTTCATGATTACACATTGACAGTTTATGCGTTAGACCAAAAGCTAAACTTCAAAGATGGTTTCTGGTACAACGAACTAATTCATAACATCGATGGTCACATTATCGAACAAGTAAAAGTTGATTTACCTGTTGAAAACTAAAAAAGACGTTGACCTGAACCCCTAAAATTGGAGGATGGTTATGCAATTTTCTGGGAGGAATTGTTCCGGTATTCAACCGGTGACATTCCTCCCAGTTTTT
>NZ_JXDF01000019.1 GCF_001308195.1 Apilactobacillus kunkeei
AATAATCTTTAATGGCAGCTAATTTTAATTCTTTAGAAAACATAAAAGAACCCCTTAAGTTAGATTTCTCCAACTCAAGGGGTTCAGTTCACGTTGCCAAATTGGCAACGTCTTTTTATTTTTATATTATAGTCGAGCAATTCGTTGAGCTTCATCTTCTAGTCTAAAACACAAATCTAATGCGTCCTTTTTGAAGTCCTCAATAAAACTTTCTCCATTTGATTTAAATTCAGCAATTTGACGACCGCTAATACCGGTAACTGTAAATGTTACTCCATCATCAGCAAGCTTAGAAGTGTCGTAGTGACCTTCTTCAGCTTCTTCAAGATAATCTTGGAATAGATCAGCAACCGCTTGGAAGATTACTTCTTCTTCGGTTACCTTGTGTCCATCGATTAGCATACGAGCCATCTTTAATTTTACTTCGTCCATGTTTTCTGGAATTAATTCACTCATTATTAACACCATCCTTAACTGTTATTTTATCATAATCCATATTCATTTTTAGAAAATAATGCGTTAAAAATGAAATCACTTTTTCAATCATGTTATTATCTTATTATAAAGGAGTGTTCGAAATGAAAATCGGAATTATCGGTGCAGGCCCTCGTGGTCTGTTAATGCTTAACAATTTGATTCAGAACTTTGAATCATCTGATCATGACAACTTAACAATTCATCTTTTCGACCGTGCCGTTGCAGGTGGCCGTGTCTGGAAAGTCAAACAACCAATTAGTCTAATTATGAATACCCCTGCGAATGAACTTTCATTATTTGATGATGGACAAAAAAATGCACTAAGTATTGCGCAATGGTGCCAATCAGATATTTCAAAGAAGTTTATCAACAATCTAGATGTTGATAACAAAGACGAGTTACTAACAGCTGTTGATAAGATTAACGACAGAAGTTATGTCCCTCGTGCCATTTGCGGTGCTTACTGTCAATGGTTCTTCCAACAATTAGTTGAGCAAATTAAGGACAATGACAGCATCAACTTGGCTGTTCACTTCAACCAAAATGTGGACAACGTCGAAAAGGTCAAGGGTGATTCTTTCGTCGTATCTGTGGGTGATGTGGATTACCCTGTTGATAAGCTAGTATTCAGTCTAGGTCAACAAGAAAACAAGTTAACCAAAGACCAAGAATCACTTCAAAAATACGCTAAGGACTGTGGGCTAACCTACATTTTACCTGGTGAAGCTGATGAAGCAGACTTATCAACAATTACCAGTGATCAAAATGTGATTATCCGTGGAATGGGTCTTAGTTTTAATGACTTCGTATCCCGTCTAACCGAAGGCCGTGGTGGATACTTTACCGACAACGGTGACAACACTTTAACCTACCACGCATCAGGTGATGAACCTACTATCTACGCTGGTTCAAGACGTGGGGTGCCTTACTATCCTAAGGCAATTAGTCAAAAGGCATTCAACGAAAACTATCCAGCTGTCTTTTTAACCAACGAAAATGTGGATAAACATCTCAAAGATGGTCACATTTCCTTTGAAGTTTTCCACATGTTATTAAGATTGGACATCGAATATCGTTACTACAGCTTCTTATTCAGTCTAAAACATCCAGAAATCGATGTTGAAGACTTCCAAAAGAAGTTCAGAGAAACCGATAACCACAACGCTTTAATCGGTAGTTACCATCTACCAATCGAAGAAGTTTTTGATTGGGATAAGATTTTGAACCCGGTAGCCGGTGTAAAGATATCAACATTGGATAACTATCAAGAACACATCAAAACTTGGTTAAAAGAAATGATCGACGATGCACTTCTAGGCTCTAAGACCGGTCCTGTCATCGGTTCACTAGAAATGCTACGTGATCTTCGTGACAACATTCGTTACGTGTTATCCAATCACTTATTCACAAACGACGATTTGGTGCATAAGTACCTAGGTCGTTTCTCTTCTGACATGAAATTCCTATCCCAAGGTGCTCCAGCGGTTCGAAGCCAAGAAATCTTAGCATTGATGGATGCAGGTATCGTTAAGATTATCGGCCCTCAAATGCAAGTAATCGGTGCCAACCACAAGTTTATTACTCGTTCAGCATTCTACGGTGAAGAAATCATTCATGGTGATGCTTTGATTGAAGCACGTACCAATGCTCCTGTTACCAAGGTTTCTGCAAACCCGGTTATCACCAGCATGATGGATAAAGGGTTAATCAAGCCGCTCCCAATCACTTTATCTGATGGTGAAGTTGTGGAGAACTCATCTGTGGATATCGATATTAAGACTGATCAAGTGGTCGGCCAACCAAACTTATACACATGGGGATTAAATACCGAAGGTTTATACTTCGTTACCTCAGCCATTCCTCGTCCAGGTGTAAATGATTCAATCTTACGTGCCGGGGACGATATCGCAAAAGGGTTATTAGACATCCCTGTTGAAAACCCAACTATTTACATGTAACTAAAAAGCCATTCTTTTCGAATGGCTTTTTTTATTTGAGTTCTTCTTTTCTATCGATAATAAACTTTGCAAAATGCTGACTGGCTATTGGTAGTTCGTCCTTACTCTTATACACAATTGCGACCGGTCTCGTTACGTTTGGTTCTACCGGCTTACTTACGATATTGAAATCAGTGCGACGGTAAACAAGTTCGGATAGGATACTTACCCCTAGTCCTGCTTCGACCATTGCCATGATCGTGTAGTCATCTTGAATCTTGTAGCGAACGTTTGGTGTCACACCTGAACGTTTAAATGCTTCAAGTGGTTCACTGTATCCACCACCCTCAACTAGGATGAATGGGTCATCGGCAAGTGCTTCAATTGGCACAGCATCGGCGTTGGCGTATGGATGGTCAACGGGAATGAATGCATTCATGTTGGTGTTGTGGACAATCGTCTTATTAAAACCTTCTCCGTATTCAGCAGTCATGATGGCAAAATCAATTTGGTCGGTTTTCAACCAATCGATGATGGTTCCATAGTCACCCTGATTTAAAACGAAATTAATCTGTGGATAAAGCGCCTTAAACTCTTTGAAGAGGTCTGGCAACCAGTAACAACTAACACTGGTAATTGCCCCAATTCTGACCGTTCCTGATTGAAGACCATTAATAGCGTTAGCGGTGTCGATTAATCCACGATATTGACGAAGTGCTTGTCTGATGTGTGGATAAAGTTTTTCACCATCAGGTGTCAATTCGACTCCTGATCTGGAACGCTTTAGGATGTGCATATTGAATTCTTTTTCCAGATTGGACATCATTTGACTCACGGAAGATTGGGTATACCCCAGTTGTTCAGCAGCTTTGGTGAAACTCTTATTCCTTAATACTGCTTCTAGTACAATAAATCGATTCATCTTATATCATCTTTTCTTATGTAAATATTGAATTTATTAATTTTACTTATGTTGGTACTCATTATATAGTTAATAGTACAAATAAACAAGAAAAGGTGTTGATATCTATGCAAATATTTAAAAAAGAATCGGTTAGCAATTATTTAGAGGCCGATTCACGATTATCCAAGTCCTTAACCACCAAGGACTTAATCGGTCTGGGTATCGGTGCCGTTATTGGTACCGGGATTTTTATCCTTCCCGGTCATGAAGCAGCTAGTCATGCTGGACCAGCCGTCGCAATTGCTTTTTTAATGGCAGCTATCGTTTCCGGATTAGTTGGTATGGCTTATGCTGAATTCTCGTCTGCGATGCCAATTGCTGGATCAGCTTATTCATTTGGTTCCGTTGTCTATGGTGAGATTGTTGGTTGGATTTTAGGATGGGCCTTAATCCTTGAATACTTCCTAGCAGTATCTGCAGAAGCAACAGGTTTTGCGGCTTACTTCAATAACAATATTTTAGATGCTATCGGAATTCATTTACCTACAGCATTGCAAGCTAGTCCCATGGAAGGTGGAGTAATTAATATTTCAGCTGTATTGATTGTTGTAATCATTGCAGGTATTCTTCTAATGGGTTCTGAAATGTCTAAACGAGTTGAAAACTTTGCTGTGATTGTGAAAGTCGCAATCATCATTATCTTCATTATTATAGGTGCTTTCTACATTAAGACAAGTAACTATGTTCCTTTCTACCCTGCACAATTCCACTCAACTCCATTTGGTATGGGTGGTATCTTCACAGCTGCTGCAACTGTATTCTTTGCCTTTATTGGATTTGACGCACTAGCATCAAACTCTGCTGAAACAATTGATCCTGGTAAAAACGTTATTAAAGGAATCATTGGAACAGTTGTATTTGCGGTAGTTTTATATGTTGCCTTTTCAATGGTTCTTACTGGAATTGTTAATTACAAAGAACTAAACGTGGATGATCCAGCAGCTTATGCACTTCAAATCATTCATCTATCAGCATTCAATAAATTAATTACTATCGGTGCTTTGTTCGGAATATTTACCGCTATGGTAACCATGTTTATCGGTGGTTCACGTCTTGTATACGCACTTGGTCGAGACGGTCTACTACCAAAATTCATCGGTCGAGTTCATTCCAAGCATTCTGTACCCAAAAATGCAATTATCATTGCAACAATTGTTCAAGCTATCTTTGCTGGTTTGGTTCCATTGACTCAACTTGCATCACTAATTAATGCTGGAACATTGATTGCATTTGCATTTATTTCATTTGGTATAATCAAACTTCGTCGTAGAAAAGATATTAAAAACACAGGATTTAAGATGCCATGGTATCCATTCCTACCAATCGCAGCTGGTGTATTCAGCATCTTCTTCATCATCATGCTTCCAGACGTTACCAAGATCTCAGTTGGTATCTGGATTGTGATTGGATTTATCTTCTACTTTGTGTACGGAGTTCACCACTCGAAACTACAAAAACAAGACTAAACGAAAAAAGCCCTGGATTAAATCCAGCGGCTTTTTATTTTTCGTTATAAATAAATGAATTATCCGGAATACGGATTAGAGTATAACTCTTGAACTGACGTCTTGCATGTAATCCGATTCCATTCCAAAAACTGTCTTTATACGTAACGGTTACGTCGGCAACCCACGCTCTTTGGTATTTCTTGTCTAGCATCTTAGCTTCATTATCATTCCATCTAACCGCTGACTTTTGAACATTAATTTCGCTATTAGTACCAACTAGCACACTTGATGCTGAGCTTGATACTGATAAACGCTGTCCATTAACCAAATATGAGTAAGACTGATTCAAAGATGAATTATTCCCACTTTTGACCTTCACATAGTAAGAGCTGTTCCCATTGGTATCCAAAATTAATGGTTTGAAGTCACGAGAAGTGACAACATTTGATCCATTAATGTTTGGATAGAATGTCTCAAAAGACATAAATCCAATCCCAGCAAATAACACGACGATTTGTGCAATCGTCTTTAAATGGTGAGTTAATGAAAAGTCGTAGTGCCCATTTATGATTAGCCTACTTCTTCTTACCCCGATGTTATGAATAATAAAAATTGCATAAATAAACAAAATTATCCAAAGAAGTAGGCCAACTATATTCCAGGCCGATTCCATAAATCTTCTCCTTTATACTAGTAATCAAAGATACTTTACCATTTTACACTATTTTAATAAAAATACAAAATTCTTATGCTAACTATTATTATTTCAATGATGAATCGTGATTATTCACTAGTTTTATTAACTTCGCAGTGTCAGAAAATTCAGCATAATCATTAACAACAACTGTAATCACTCGATCTTTTCCTGGTTGTTGAGCTGTCGCAACTAGACATAATCCAGCGGCAACAGTATATCCCGTTTTTAATCCATCAACATGCAAACTTTCATCGTAGAATGGTCTACCAGGTAGTAAACTATTTTCATTAAATAATGTTTGACCATCAACTTTTTCATATACTTGTTTGGCATCATCAATTGCCTTTGGATAAATTGATAGGACGTGATCGGCAATGATTGCGATACTCTTGGCTGAGATCATGTTGGCATCGTCTTTGCCACCGACTTGAGCGTAACCAAACTTAGCTAAGTCACTATTTTCTAGTCCTGATGATGACACAAAGGTAGCGTCTAAATGCCATGCCTTGGCTTGTTCGTTCATCATCTTGACGAACTTAACATTAGAACCTGCTACCCATTGACCCAACGCGATTGCCGCATTGTTGGATGATTGGACTAAAGCGGCCTTAAATAAATCACTAACGGTGTACTTGTGGCCATCCTTGAACTTAAAGCCACCTAGTTCAACGTCGTCACCTAGTTTCTTTAGTCCCTTGTTACTGGTGTCGACTACTTGATTCCAGCCGTTGGTCTTTTCGGCCTTTTGAATCGCTAGATATAAGGTCATTAGTTTAGCTAATGATGCGACCTTAATCTTCTTGTCTCCGTTTTGTGAATAAATTACCTTATTCTTGGTAGAGTCTAGTGCCACAGCAGCACTCGCGTTCTTTACTTTGTCCTGTGACACCTTAATTAAGTCGGTCTTATAGGTTTGTGAATCTTGTTGGTAGTCAGGTTGATAACCTTGTTTTGAGTTTGTTATTTTGGTGTATTCTTGGCGAATAAATGAGAATGGATTATTAAATTGTTCGTATGCCCCTAATCCAATCGCCGCGACGAATATTATTGTTAGTCTTTTCACTGATTTCTTCATTCATTTTTACTTCCATTTATCATAATTTCACTATCTAAAGTTACCACGAAATCGCTGTTACGACAAGGTATCTAGCGCTTTAAAATTATTAATAAAAATATAAGTATTGCATTTAATTTTAATAAATAGTATAGTTGATTTAAATTGATAATTAATGTTTGGGGTGCCGGCATTCGGCTGAGATTCATACCCATAGTACCTGATTCAGGATAATCCCTGCGAAGGAAAACAACCCTTTTATTTTTAATGCTTTACTAATTTATAAAAATAAATTGGACTCCGAACACATATTGTTTGGGGTCCTTTTTTTCTGGAGGAAACTATGAAAAACACATGGTCACTTAGAAACATCATTTTACTTACATTAATCTCAATTATCTGTGGAATTATCTTTTTTGCCACAGGATTCTTATACAACGCAGTAAGTCTTGCACTTACTCCTTATGGTCTAGCACCTCTTGCTAACGATCTACTACTTGGACTTTGGATAATGGCAGCCCCACTTGCTGGTTTTATTTTCAAACGTCCTGGTGCTCCATTCTTAGCTGAAGTGATTGGTGCCATCGTTGAAATGTTCTTAGGTGGACAATGGGGAGTTGAAACAGTTGTCACTGGTATCGAACAAGGTATTGCAACTGAATTAGGTTTCGTTGCCACTAAATACAAACACTTTGATTGGTTAGGTGTAATTGCAACTACAATCTCAACTACTGTTATTACATTTATCTATGACTGGTTCAAGAATGGTTACAATGCTTATGCTATTCACCTACTTATCATTATGTTTATTGTCAGATTCATTTCTATTTTCATCTTTGGTGGTGTGTTATCCAAACTTATCGCCAACATGTTGGAAAAGAGTCACGTTATCAAATAATAGGAGTGTCATTTTTTGAATAACTTATCGATTAACAATTTGACATACCAATACACTGGTACTTCGAAGCCGACTTTTAAAAGGGTTAGCCTGGACTTCGAATCTAATCAAATGTCGTTGATATACAGTCCTTCTGGATCTGGTAAATCAACGCTTTTGAAGACAATCGCAGGATTTTATCCACAATACAACGACGGTACAATCAACGGCGTTATCAATTTTAATAATCAAAACATCTCAGAATTTTCAGAATGGCAATTACGTCAGACTATTTCCATGATGTTTCAAGATCCAATGCAACAATTCTGTATGACTACCGTGGAAGACGAATTCATCTTCACACTTGAAAATCTTCAGATTCAACCTGATAAAATGAATCAAATTATTGAAGATGCTCTTTCTTTTACTCATACTAATGATTTAAGAAAACGTGATTTCAAGACTCTTTCCGGTGGAGAAAAGCAAAAAGTTGCGCTAAGTATTATCGTAGCAATTAACGCTCCTGTGATTCTATTGGACGAACCATTCGCTAATGTCGATATCAAATCTCGTCTGGAACTCATTAGTCTATTGAGCCAGCTAAAAGAATCAGGCAAGATTGTCATCGGTATCGATCACGATCTTATGGGATACGAAAATCAAATCGATCAGTTAATTGGTTTTGATGAAGACGACACAACGTTTAAACCATTAGATGATGCGGCAGTTTTTAAATTATTCAATCAATTTAACGACTCCACAAATCGTCCACTAACAAGCGAAGTTGTTGGAGAAACCATAATTAACTGTTCAGATTTATCAATTGCCAACTATGACATGAATTTAATAAATCATTTAGATTTAGACTTAATTAGAGCAAAGACAACCTTAATTACCGGTCCAAACGGATGTGGTAAATCAAGTTTGTTCAAAACATTTATCAAACAGCACGATTTTGATGGTGAAATTAATTTTAACCACAAATCAATTCGCAAAATCCGTTTAAATAAATACTTACAAAACGTTGGGATGATTTTCCAAGAATCAACCAAGCAATTCATTAAAATCACTGTTGAAGACGAATTAGAACTATCCAAGAAGAATGCATTCAACAACTGGTTTAACGACAAACAAATCGCAGAATTCACTCACCGTCTTGGCCTAGACGAGTTGTCCGATCGTGTCATTTACTCTTTAAGTGATGGCCAAAAAAAGCGACTACAAATCCTAAGCATGGTTATGATGGGACACTCACTTCTTCTTTTAGACGAACCTTTTAATGGTATCAACATTGAATATATTGCCGTGGTTGTTGATTTATTGAATCAAGCAAAGCAAAATGGTCAAACTCAATTACTTATATCTCACCAAACACATGGTCTAGAAAACTTAATTGATTACCATTTAGCCTTTGATAATCACAAACTATCTTATCAGGAGGCCTTTTAATGAATCCCGTATTAAAACTACTGATGATGTTAGTGATTGCACTGGAAATCTCATTTACAACATCAGTTAGACTAAATCTAGTTATTTTTATCGTTAGTCTAATTTATCTAATCTTTTTCGCTTCTTTCAAGCGAATTATATACTTATTATTTGTTACATTAATTCCTGCGATTGGAATTTATTTCGCTCAAAAGATTAATGGTAATTATCAATATGGTATCTTATTGGTGACACGTCTATATGCGTTTGTCACCCTTGGTGGCACGTACACTTGTAAAACATCCATGGAGGATTTGGCTGGAAGTCTAGAACAAAACTTTCGCGTACCCAGCAAGTTTGCCTACGGAGTCATGGGAGCCTTTAACTTGATTGAAACTATCAAACAAGAAATTATTGATATCAAGTTAGCTGCTAAAATGAGAAACGTACACTTATCGTATGTTTCACCTACCCTTTACTTCAAGTCAATCCTGGCTGCGATGAACTGGTCCACCCTACTAGCCCAAGGAATGAATTCACATTTATTTGTTGAAGGAAGTAGCAGAACCCATTTTAAAAAAATTACAATTAAAACCACTGACTACCTAATTTTTATAGTCGTACTTATTGCTATCCAAATTATCCTGATTTTTTAGATTTTATTTTTCTGCTTATACTAAAATAAGTTATAATGTAATTGTCGGATGGATTTTGTTAGGAGGGTTCTTATGAATCGTAAATTGAATAAGATTGCTGAAGAAATTGTTACTTATCAGAAAAATAATGATATCCCAGATACATTATTGGCTTATAACCTACATTTTAGTGTAGAAGAGTTGCATGATATTAAAAGCATGCGTAGATCTCCAAATCAGGATGAAGTAAATATAATCAAACAAAAATTAGGCTAAGCAAAAAGGAACCCGAAAAATCGGGTTCCTTTTTTATTTAAAGCTCATTTTAAAAAGTTTTCTAACAATCACAAAAACAACAATTGTGATTATAACTGCCGATATATACAAGCTAATATATTCTACAAACTGATTTTTGTTACTTACAATGTTAACTTTAAACAAACCAATAGTTCTAATTTGCCATGCCCATGGTAAAATTATCCAACTTTTATCAAAAATAACTGTCTCAGACAGAGCAGATAATATAAATCCCATAAATCCAAAAATTAGAACCCCTGTCGTATTAAACATTTTAGCAATAATAAATGACATGAAATATTGTATGATTGATAAACTAGAAAAAAATATACAAAAAAGAATACAATAGTAAAAGGGTAAAAACATGACATTAAAAAACAACCGTAAAATTATCCAGTAAATAACAAAAGATAATGTTATTTCACAAAAATACAATATTATATAAAACAAAATTTGAATCTGAATGACATTTACAGGATGATATGGAGTACTTAATTCATTTTTATATTCTCCTGCCTTTACCTCTCTATCATTAAACATTGCGGCTAAAATAGAAATCATAACGGGACTGGCAATTGATATAATAATAAAAAAATCTACCATGATAGTTTGTTGTGTTTTCATATATCTATTAAGGCCTAATAAAACAGATAATAAGACTGGATAAATTATCATAGTCGCTATGTGAATATATCCAATATAGCTCCTCTTTAATTTAATAATTTCCGACATGAATATATTAAACATTGCTTACCTCCTGTTTGGTAAACAGGTAACTTTCAATAATAATCATTAATATGAAAAACAATAATGAAAACAAAATGCTTTCGATTGGAAATGATGTGATTTTATTGGTATCCATGGGAACACCGTTTACATTCATTTTTGTAATAGAAGAAACTGTTATAGAAGACCAGCTAAAAGGTATAAAACCGGCATAACTACTACCCGCACAAATGACTCCTACAATCATTCCAAAAAAAGCGATCAATATGCTAAAGAACATATTCAGTAATCTACTAATCATTAAGAAGAATGGTATCATCCACATACTGCTTATATACATAACAATAATAGCGAGAACTAAATGAGACAAGCTAACAGTACTTTGTAAAAAAGTTGATGTTAAAAAAACTAAAATTAATAATATTAAATTACCAATTAGAAACATGATATCAAGTGATATTATTCTACAAAATTCGTACTTAAATAAGTTATTGGATGAGCTTAATATCATTTTATATTGAGTAGATACATTTTCCCTATGATGTGAAAGTCCCGATATTAATGAAGATAACAAAATAATCCATAAGATACTCCATTGATTTAACAAACTTTGCAAGGCAAATGTATTATTACTGAATAAAAATGATACTAAAATGACTGACAAAACAGGTACAAATATTAATGTCCAAATAATTGAAGAACGCTTGATTTTTAAAATTTCCATATCAATTAGTCTTATCATTTTTACACCTCGCTAATCGTTTTTAGAAATAAATCTTCCAAATCTTCATCGCTATCATATTTTTTCTCAAGTCTAAGTTTTCCCTTAACAATGATTCCAATTTCATCAGCCAAATGACTCATTTCTGAGAGAGCATGACTAGAAATTAAGACAGTAATATCCTGCTGAGTGAGTTTCTTTATTAATTCTCTTAATTCTTGAATTCCAACAGGATCCAACCCGTTAGTTGGTTCATCCAAAATTAATAACTTAGGATTAGATATAAGAGCTAATCCGATTCCTAGTCTTTGTTTCATTCCTAAAGAAAAATCTCTGGATTTCTTTTTATTATTGTCTAATCCTACTTGTTTTAATACCTTATCAATTCTACTTTTAGGGACATCTCTAAGTTTGGCTACTACTTCCAAATTTTCGTATGAAGTCAAATTTCCGTAAATAGGTGCATTTTCAATTAATGATCCTATATCATTTAGAACCTCTCTATTCCAATCTTTTCCATTAAAGTAAACTTTTCCCGATGACGACTGCATCATTCCGGTTATTATTTTCATTAATGTCGTTTTTCCTGCTCCATTTGGTCCTAGCAAGCAATAAACTTTTCCCTCAGGAATATGTATAGATACATTATCTAGAGCAATTTGATTATGAAATTTTTTGGTTAAACCATTTGTTTCCAATATATTTGACATAATAATATCCCCCTTTTCTGGGTCATTATAGCATCACTTTTTCATATATTTTTATAAATTTTCCTTAATAATATAAAAAAGGAACCCGAAATATCGGGTTCCTTTTTTTATTACATATCGCCTTTTCTTCTTAGACGTTGTTCGTCTAGATAAGCATAGATGTATTCAAAACCAACTTCAACGATGTCATTTAACGGAATCTTTTGTCCGTAAATGAAGAAGTTAACTGTTTCATCCAATAGACTGAACTTCATTGATTCAGGGCCAATCTTTTCCGGGTAACCCAAGAAGTTACTGCCGGACTTTAATTGCAAGCGAATCAATTGATGCTTGTTCATGGATTGCGTCAAGATGGCGTTTAAATTATCTTCGGTACTGTCGAATTCACGAGAATCGTTTAATACCGGTTGTGATGCATTATGATCTGCGATGTTTTGATCCTTCATTAGTTGAACCAATTCAAGATAATCGTTGCCAACGGTGACTCTTTGAATGCCATTCATTCGAATGAAGACATATCCACCGAATTGTCCTGACATGTCGACCACCTTCAGGATGGCACCACTGTCGTTTAACATGATGACCTCACCGACATAGAAGAAGTGGTCATTGTATCGACAACGAACTTCGACTAGGTTGTGATGATGGAATGAATCGTTCAATAAATCGATGATGTTGTTGATTGATTCGGCGGTCTTGGCAATGTTTTGTTCCTTAACCTTTCCCATTACCTTACTCATGACACTTAGTTCACGACCTTGGAATTCAATGATCATGCTTTGGTTAAAGCCCATGGTGACCAACTCGTTTTGCATGAAGTCAAACTTGTTAATGCGTAAGAACTTAAAGGAATCATTGCTGATTTTCTTAACCATCCCTGTGTAGAAACGTTCCGCTTCATTGTCGTGAATTAGGATAACCTCTTGGTTTAAGTATGCTTGAATTAGAATTTGTGGGAACAAGTTGTTGTTGGAATCAAAGTGTAATTCGCTGGGTTTGGATTCCATTAATCCCTCGTCCTTTGCGATTAACATCTTTTCTTTGATGCTGTCTAGGTCTTCACTTTGGCGTTCCACACTCTCGATGATGGAAGTCTTCATTGCGACGTATCCATCGGCCAGACCACTGGATTCGTATGTGGCAATGATGACCTCGTCATCGTTATAAGTTTCAATATAGCCGGTGTAAAAAATATCACCAGTGTTTAAGTAGATATTCACCAGTTGTTTCTTGCTCATTGCTGCATTTAAATCTGCAATGATAGAGTTCATAAACATCCCTCACTCTATGATATTGCGTTACTCATAAATCTAGCTAACTCTTCACCAGACTTGTGCGCACTTAACGCAATGATTAATTTAATACGTGCTTTTTGTCCGTTTAGACCGTGACAGAATTCTAAGCCCATTTCTTCCAGTTGAATTCCTCCACCTTCGTAGGCGTAGATGTCTTGGGCAACCCCACTTAGACATCTGGAAACCAAAATGACTGGGATGTTTCTGTCGACTAAACGTTTTACTGAATCTAATGTTTCAGGAGGTAGGTTACCAGCACCTAGTCCTTCGATTACTAGACCGTTGGTTTGATCATTATCTAAAGCGTCAAACAAGGTGCCGTCCATGCCGGCAAAAGCCTTGATTAGATAAACGTGGTCCACTAGTGAATTAACGTTGACGACTTCACTTTGGATTAGTTCTTGGTAAAATGTTGGTTCATGTTTGGAAATAATTCCGATTGGACCAAATGTTGGTGTTCTAAAAGTCGCCACGTTGGTAGTGTGGGTCTTAGTAACGTATCTGGCGGTGTGAATTTCATCGTTCATCGCCACCAAGACACCCTTGTTCTTAGCTTGTGGGCTAGCAGCAGTTGCTGCAGCATTCAATAAGTTGTATAGACCATCTGAACCAATTTCGTTTGATGAACGCATGGCACCAGTTACGACAACTGGAAAATCATTGGCCAAAGTTAAGTCCAAGAAGTAGGCAGTTTCTTCTAGGGTATCGGTACCGTGGGTAACTACGACACCGTCGTATCCTTGCTTTCTTGCTTCCTTAATTCGATTAGCGATTTCAAGCATTCTATCAGGGGTCATATGTGGAGATGGTAAGTTAAAAATCTCCTCATTAGTAATATCGATTCCTTGATCTAATAAATTATCTTGTTGATTGGCGATTGGATTTTGTTCGTTTTGAACAACTTCCCCGCTTTCGTCTTGAGACATTGAAATAGTTCCACCGGTGTGAATTGCTAAAATATGCTTCAAGATTATCCCCCCTCGTTTGTATCAAATAGTACTTTCCATTGTACATTATATTTGTGAAAGTGAACAATTATATTCATTATAAGGATTGCTTTTTTTTAGAAATTCGTCTAATATTGAATTACAAAATTAAATCAGTTATTGCCTATATATTTACCATAATAAGGTTGGTAAGTTTCTACCCGGAACCGTAAAGTTCGGACTATAAGCAAAAAGATGAAGGTCTCTTTGCTTTTTCTAGCATTGAGGCTTTTTTATTTTTCAGGGTAATAATTAAATATTAGGAGGAATTTTGTTTGGATAATCATGAAAGCAATTTGCAACAGGTATCCCAATTTAAGGCTGCCATTTTAGGTTTCCAACACTTGTTAGCAATGTATTCAGGTGACGTTATCGTCCCATTGCTAATTGGTGCTTTCTTACACTTCAATGCAGCTCAAATGACTTACCTGGTTTCTGCAGATATTTTTATGTGTGGGATTGCCACACTATTACAACTTAAGAAGACCCCACTTACGGGGATTGGTCTTCCTGTTGTATTGGGATGTGCGGTACAAGTTATCACACCACTTGAAACTATTGGTGGTACTTTAGGTGTCGCATATATTTATGGAGCTATTATTTGTTCAGGTTTATTCGTATTTTTAATCTCAGGACTTTTCGCGAAACTACGTAAGTTCTTCCCACCAGTAGTTACTGGTTCACTAATTACCATCATTGGTTTCTCATTAGTACCAGTTGCCGTTCAAAACTTGGGTGGTGGAAACGCTTCAGCTAAGAACTTCGCCGACCCTCACGATTTAATCGTCGGTCTAATTACTATGGCCGTTATTATCTTGATTAACATCTTTGGAAAAGGTTTCTTCAGATCAATCTCTGTATTGGTTGGGATGGTAGTCGGAACTGTGATTGCTTATGCACTTGGCATGATTTCATTTGCTTCAGTCGCTCAAGCTAGCTGGTTCCACTTCCCACAACCTTTCTACTTTGGTACACCACACTTCAGTTGGTCAGCTATTCTAACCATGATTTTAGTATCACTAACTACCATGGTGGAATCAACCGGTGTCTTCTTGGCACTTGCTGATTTAACTGGTCGTAAGCTAAGTGAAAAGGACCTAGCTAACGGTTACCGTGCTGAAGGTATCGCCGCTATGCTTGGTGGTGTCTTCAACACCTTCCCATACTCAACTTTCTCAGAAAACGTTGGTGTGGTTCAACTATCAGGTATTAAGACTAAACGCCCAATCTACTACGCCGGATTATTCCTATTAATCTTAGGTCTACTTCCTAAGGCTGGTGCTGTGGCAACTGTCATTCCAAGTTCAGTACTTGGTGGTGCCATGGTTGTAATGTTTGGTATGGTTGGGGTTCAAGGTATCCGTATTTTACAAAACGTTGACTTCAACAAGAATGCGAACCTATTAATCGTTGCCCTATCAGTTGGTACTGGTATTGGTGTAACAGTTTACCCACAAATCTTCAGATCACTTCCACAAGCTGCTCAAATCATCCTAGACAATGGTATCGTTGTTGGTGGTTTCCTAGCTGTCCTATTAAGTTTCTTATTCAGCTTAACTGGTCAAATTGAATTGGAAGACTAATCAATGTAAAATGATAACCATCATGTATAATATGCATGATGGTTATTTTTTTGGAGGCAATTATGGATAATAACGAAAGATTTTACGAACCCAAAAACTCAAAAGACGCAATGCGTTTTATCGAACGCCTATTCAACTCATACAAGGACTCTCCTTTGACCCAATCACTATTGGTCTACCACCAAAAGTTGATCAATCAATTGAGAGATAATATCGAACCAGCTGCTAAGACCGAAGGCATTGAAAGCCGCGTGAAAGCAGCGCAAAACATGCAACGCATCATGGCTGACTGGGTACAAATAAAGATGGCTGGCAAACCTTACAACGGTCGTATGCATCACTTTGATTTCCAACCAGATTCAGCTCAACAAAAGTTCAAACGAAACAACATTAAACTTTCAAATAACGGTGGTCACCAATCCAGTCGCCACTAAAAAAAGCCGCTTTTAAAAGCGACTTTTTTATTTACTCTTTTTGTTTCTTACACATAACAAGATGTAGCAAAGAATTCCGGCAACGATAAAGATGAAACCATCTGTAACCGCCACGCTATCAATTCCTCGATAAAAGGCATTGTGGACAATCGATAACAATGATGAGTTATGCATCTTTTCAGCGATTTCACTTCCAGCAAATGGTCCAGCGTTTTGGAACACGTGCATCAATGAATCACCCATCTTAGATGTAACTAAGTGATCGTTATAAGTGTCGGTTAAGGCTAATCCTAATACGACTAGTCCTAGACTGGTTCCGAATTGCTTCCCAACGTTTAGTAATCCAGATGTCATCCCAATTTCCTTTGGTTCAACGGAACTAACGGCAATGTTAGATGATAGCGGATTAACGAACGCATTGGCCAAACCTAGTGTTACGAATGTAGGAATCAAACCGTACCAATGGTTTTGGTTACCCAAGAAGATTGGTAGGACAAACATCCCGACACCGGCTAAAATTAATACAAAACTGATGATTAGTCCCGGATTAATCTTAGTGGAAATCTTGCCTGAAATGGGGCCAATCACAAGTGAAAACGCACTAATCAACATTAGTTGCGCCCCACTTTGTAGTGCGGAATAGCCCATGTAGTTTTGTGATAGCACGATGATGTAGCTAAATGCTGCATAGATGGCAATTCCCAATGTTAAATTGGAAATGGCACTTCCAACTACCTGTCTGTTTTTTAGCAAACTTAGATCTAGCATTGGACTGGAAAAGTGCTTTTCCCAAACGGCAAAAATGGCGATTAGAATAACCCCAGCTGCCAACAAGGCAAATACGTGCATATCGAACCAAGAGTATCCATAGTGGGTTTCTTTTTGAATTAAGCCTAAAATAATGCAGAACATAAAGGCAAATGATAATAGCATTCCAATAAAATCGATTTTGCCACTATTGAATGTCTTGGAGGTTGGAATGTATCTGGCACTCATAAATAGTGCAATCACTCCGATTGGGATATTCATCCAAAAGATGGATTCCCAACTAAAAAAGCTAAGTAGAATTCCCCCGAACAATGGGCCAAGTGCGGTGGATAGCCCAGCGACACTTCCCCAGATTCCAAGAGCTAGTCCTCTTGATGGGCCTTCAAAGATGTCGGCAATGATACTCATGGAAAGGCTAAGCATTCCGGCACCACCGATTCCTTGAATACCACGGAAGATGATTAACCAAGTAATACTTGGTGCGACACTACATGCTAGTGAGAAAGCAGAGAACAATACCAAACTAATGATAAAAATGCGTTTTCTCCCTATTAAGTCCCCTAACTTAGAAATTAGGAACAACACGGCCGCAAACATTAATGTGTAAGCATTAATGACCCATTGCAATTGACTAAAACTACTGTTAAAGCTAGTTTGAATGGTTGGTAGAGCAACGTTTACAACGGTCACGTCCAAAAGACCCATGAAGAATCCTAGACAGACTGCGACCAATGCAAACCATTTATTTCGACTTTGCATAACAAGTCTCCTTCGTATAGTATTTCCTTCGCGCCTATCTAACGCGAGCCCACCTGTCGATATGCCTATCGATTGTTCCCGCCGAGGAATACCATACTAATTTAACTAATATAATATATTACCGTATTATTATATTTTCGACTAGTAAAAGCTATTTGCTAGCAAGTTTTCCCACCTATTTGTATAATAATCTTCTATTAAAGATTAGGTGGTGGATTGATGAATTACGACAAATACTTGGATGATTTAAATTACGAGGACGCCGATACTGTCTTGGGCAGTGTCATGAGTGCGGCTGGTTTTCCAGCAATTGAAAACATCGAGGATGCCTGTGACGTCGCCTATCTATCGGGAAACGTTTCCGATCGTAAAATCATCGAACAACATCAACCCATGTTTTATAACACCTTAGAACACCGTCTCGTGAACAAACAAGACGTTATCAACATCATTAACCAACTAAACGCAAACAAAAAGTGAAACCAAGAAATGATTTCACTTTTTATCTGATATGGTTTTAATTTTATTAAGATTAGTGATAATGTATCAGTTGTAGACAGCTAAAGGAGGGATGGAAATGAAACTATTATTAGGCGAATTTATCGGAACCTACATAATGTTATCCTTGGGATTAGTAACCAGTGTTATCATTAACTACTTCTTATTCCCCAAAGGACAAAACCGTTTTATTACCGGATTTTACTGGGGTATTAGTATCCTGCTTCCATCCCTTATAACGACTTTCTTCTTTGGGACCGCCGAATACAATCCGGTTGTATCTCTCACCCTAGCCGTTAACCACCAAATTCACTGGTGGCTAATGATCGGTGAAGTGCTTACCCAAATCCTCGGTGCCTGGCTAGCATCACTAACCGTTAAGGCCGTTTGGTCAAAATGGTTGGCTAGTCTTCCCTTGAACTTGAACTTCTATGCGACCGTCCCTCGCGACGTCAACAATTGGAAGCGTAACTTCAAGTGGGAAATCATCGGGACCTTCTTGATTATCGTTAATACAGAAATGCAAAATGACATCAATGCTCAATGGTGGATCAAGACCTTATTCTCATCATTACTAATGATGATTATCATAAGTATCGTTGCTCCAATCACTGGGGCCGCATTTAATCCAACTCGTGATTTAGTTCCTCGTTTCTTCTTTTCCAGAACTTACGATAAACGCCTATCACAATGGAGATATGCAGTGGTCCCTTTCTTAGGACCTATCATTGGTGCCATTTTAGGAATTATCTTTTCAGTTATCTTTAGTCATCTTGTTTACAAGTCATGATGGCAAATGCATTTTCACCGGTATGAACTGAAACAATTGATGAAGTATATTGAACTAATACGTTGACGTTTGGGAATTGTTCTTCCAGACGTTTTTTTAATGCCATCGCAAATTCGTCACTACCAGTGTAGCTGATACCAATGAACTTGTAGTTGGTGTTAGCGTTAGTTTCAAAGAATTGGTCTAACCACTTGGTGATGGTCTTCTTACCGCGACCCTTTAGTTGTAGCTTTAGGTCATCTGGTAGTAGTTTGAAGACAACGTGTAGGTTCATCATCTTTGAAATGATACCAGTTGCCTTACTGATACGACCACCCTTTACTAGATTTTCCAATGTACTTACACCGATGTATAGTTCGGAGTTTTCAATGTCGTGGTTCACGTGGTCGATGATTTGATCACGGGTGTAATCACCTGATTGAGCCATCTTAGCTGCTTGAACCACTAGAAAACCTAGACTTTGGTCGATGTAGTGAGTGTTAACCACTTTAACGTCGCCATCAGCAATTTCACTAGCTTGGCTGGCGGCGTGAACAGTTCCACTTAATAAATCGGTCATGTGTAGTGATAAGACAGTGTCGCCATCCTTGGTTAGTTCGTTGTATACTTCAACGAATTGACCGATTGAAGGTTGACTGGTAGTTGGAAAGTCACCCTTGGGATTGTCTTTGATGTGTTGAATTAGTTTTTGACCATCCATATCAATGCCATCTTGGTAAGCTTGAGTACCAATGTTGACGTTCAATGGGATTACTTTAATGTCGTACTTATTAACAGTTTCTTCTGGAATTAGAGCTGTTGAATCCGTCACAATTTTAATCATGTTATATCTCCTCGAATTCTTATTCTACCTATATAATAACGGTATTTTGAATATTTTTCAGTAATTATTTATCTAAATTTAGATTTAATCAAGGAAATAAAAAAAGCCACCGTATATCCGGTAGCTTTTCATGATTATTTTTCATCAATTGCGGCTTGAATCTTACCTAATAGTAAGCGACAGATTGGTCCAACAATCACTAATTGTAGTGGTAATGCTAGGCATAGGTTTAAGATCCATGCACGACCATACATTGCCCATGTGATGTTTTCAAAACCAAAGGTAACGATGATACCAAATAGTGACATTAAGGTCACCATGCCAAGTACCATCATGGTTGAAATGCATAGCGCAATCTTAATTGGTGTTTGTTCCCATTCTGGTTTGAATATATAATTGAAAAAGATAGCTTTAACGACTGGGCCAACTAACACTAAATCTAAGATGGCGGCAACTACTAATGCAAGTGGGTAGCCCACTAGTACTTCGACGATAAAACCGGTGTGAATTCCGCTGGCCATCGCGATGTTATATGCTTCCATAACGATAACCATAAGTCCGGCCATCATCCCTGTAAACATTAATTCTTCTTTAAATCCTCTAGGCATAAATATACCCCTTTCTTTTATCTCTATAATTTAGCCTAGCACATCAAAAATTTTTTCATAAGTTACAATTCTGTTACAAATTACATATCAATGCTAAACGAAAGGAGGAACCATCTTGAATCGAATCGGAATCAGAGACTTAGTCGAATTCACACTACGTAGTGGTGACCTAAACGCTCGTTTGAATAGCTCCAATACTGCGCGAAAAGGCGCCCAAATTCACCGCAAACTCCAAAAGAGCAAGTACATGCACTTTGAGAGTGAATACTATTTGGATACCAAACTCAAAATTAACGACATCGACTTTCACATCGAAGGCCGTGCCGACGGTGTCTTAATCGACGGTAAGGATGCCGAAATCGTAGAGATTAAAACGTCCGACGTTGAATTTAAGGACTTACCGGAAAGCATCATGACGCTCTACTGGGGGCAAGTGAAGGTCTATGCTTATTTCTTGATGCAAAAATTCGACGAACTAGATGCGGTCAAGCTAACCCTTACCTACGTTCAAACGCCAGATGAAATCATCACTGATAACGAAATCACCATCAGTCGAGATGAGGCCCAAAAGTTCTTCGACAACCTTATCAGCGAATACGAAGAATGGTTGAAGTTAAGAACCGATATCATCAAGGAGAGAAACAAGACCGCCAATCAAATGGCCTTTCCGTTTAAAGAATTCAGATACGGCCAACGCAACTTTTCCGCAGTCGTCTACAAAACAATCGCCAATCACAAGCACTTGTTTGCCCAAGCCCCTACTGGAACCGGGAAGACGATTTCGACACTCTTTCCCGCCGTTAAGTCAATGGGCCAAGAACTAGCCAACCGCATTTTTTACCTGACCGCTAAACAAAGCACCCGTATCGTCGCCAAGGAAGCGATGGACTTAATGATGGATAAAGGGCTAAAAGCCAAGACCATCACACTAACCGCCAAAGAAAAGATTACCTTTGAGGCCGAAAAGGATTTGAAACCAGAGGATAATCCCTACATGATTGGTTACTACGACCGTTTGAAACCGGCCATCAAGGATGTCTTGGAACACGTTGATCAAATCGACTTTGACGTCATTCAACAATACGCCGAACAGTACAAGATTGACCCGTTCGAATTCTCCCTCGACCTCAGTCAATTCTGTGACGTCATCATTTGTGACTACAACTACCTATTTGATCCACAAGTGCACCTCCAACGTTTCTTCACGGTCGAAGACCCCAGCAACATCTTCTTAATCGATGAAGCCCATAACCTGGTCAATCGTTCCCGCGACATGTACTCAGCGGCAATCTCCAACAAGGTGTTGCCCGACTTAATCAAGGCCACCAAGGACCGAGAGGACAACGAAAGACTGCATAAGGCATTGAAATCATTCCGCCGTTCATACACATTAAACGTCAAGCCGCTAACCGAAAGTGACGAAGAATACGTCCACTTGGATAATCCACCCAGTGCGTTTGTCAAACAGCTCAATAAGCTTTGTGATGTCATCTCAGATTGGCTGGGTAAGGACGAAAAAGATGAAGAATTAAACGACGCGATTGTCGATTACTACTTCACCTTGCTTAGTTTTCAACGAATCGCAGAACTATACGACGATACGTTTAAGACCAGAATGTTTTACGACCGTGACCAAAACGTTATCATCAAACTATTCTGCATGGATCCCAGCCCATTTATCGGTGAGTCACTCAAACTCGGTGGTAGTGCCGTCTTGTTCTCAGCCACCCTTTCACCAATGGACTACTATCAACGTGTCTTGGGGGATGAAGAGGACAGCCTCGTCTATGAAATCGATTCGCCGTTTAATCCAAACAACCAACAGGTGATTATTACCAACTACATTCAAACCACCTACGCCAAGCGAAAGAGCAGTATTCAACCAATTGTTGATACTATCAACGCCATGATTAGCAGTAAGAGTGGTCACTACCTCATCTTCTTGCCATCTGGTAAGTATCTAAACGATGTCGTCGAAGCGTTTGAAAAACAGAATCCAACCGTCGACGTTTTAGTTCAGGAAAGTGAAATGAGTCAAGAAGAGCGCCAATCATTCATCGATACATTTAAACGTGATGACAATGACACTTTGGTCGGCTTTGCCCTACTGGGTGGTATTTTCTGTGAAGGAATCGACCTTAAGGGTAGCCACCTCATTGGGGTCGGGATTGTCTCAGTTGGATTACCTGGATTAAATCCAGAAAACGACCTCATCAAGTACTTCTTCGATGCCGAAAACGGTCATGGCTTTGACTTTGCATACCAACTACCGGGATTAAACAACGTTTTTCAGGCGGCCGGTCGATTGATTCGAACCAACCAGGATGTCGGAAACGTCATTTTAATGGATCAACGATTCAAACAAAATCGTTACCAAAAGTTATTCCCAAGAAATTGGCACCAGGGTCAACTATCGACTGCATTTAACATCAATCAAACCAAACAAAAATTGAATCACTTTTGGCAACAACACTAAAAAAGACTTACGGAAAATCCGTAAGTCTTTTTATTAATTCATTATTTTTCGCGTGCGACACAGACACCTTCTGGAACATGAACGTCTTTTTGCACAACAGTTAACTTACCGCTGTTAGCATCACGTTCGTATAAGGTAGCGTCGTTAGTGTTTTGGTTAACAACAACCATGAACTTTTCATCGCTACTGAAGTTAAAGTCACGTGGAAAGTCACCTTCAGTGCTTGCTAGTTGAATTAGTTCAACCTTGCCATCGTCTTTAACTTCAAAGACCGCAATACTGTTGTTACCACGGTTTGAAACGTAGACAAACTTACCATCACTTGATAGACGAATGGCAGCGGCACCGTTGTGTTCTGTCCAGTCATCAGGGATAGTTGCGACGATGTGGTCTAAGTGGAAGCTACCGTCATTTTGATCGTAGTTCACAACGGCTAGCTTACTGCTTAATTCACCAACGATGAATGCAACATGTTTTTGTTCATCGAAGACAACGTGACGAGGACCAAAACCAGCTTCCATCTTCAATGTAGAAACTTCAGTTAATGCACCATCGTCTGCGATGTCGTATACGTAAACCATGTCTTGACCTAAGTCGACAACCACTAGACGGCCATCTGGAGTTAGGTCAGCATAGTGGGGATGAGCACCACTTTGTTGTTCTGGACGTGGACCCACGTTTCCTTCATGAACAACCTTGTTTAAGTAAGTTAGTGATCCGTCTTCTTCAATCTTGTATACCATTACTTCACCGGTGTGGTAGTTGGCGGTGTAGACAAATTGACGACCTTCATCAACAGTGATGTATGCTGGGTTGGTATCTTCGTTTAAACAAACGTTGATTTCCTTAGCAGGACGAGTTGAGTTATCTAGTGCTAATGCACCACCCTTACCGTTTTCGCCCTTATCGATGGCGTATAAACGGTTGGCCTTTGAAACAGCTACATAGGTTGGGTTACCGGCTTTGGCAACCAATTGTAGGTTTTGTAATTGCTTTTTGTTTTCATCTAATTCGATTTCATAGATTCCTTCACTTGTATCTCTAGTGTAAGTACCAATTAAGAATTTTTCAGTCATAATTAAATCTCACTTTCGCTTAAAATTTAATATCTCCCCTCTATTATTGCATATTTTGCCAATAATGCTAAACAGTTATTTCAAAAAATTTACCCTTGAAAAATTTTATAATGTATCTATAATTAAAAATACATAATAATATATTAGGTTTTGATGAGAAAAGTACATAACGGATGATTGCCAAGAGAGTTCATGGTTGGTGGAAATGAACGTTTCAAAGTTATCGAAAATGGTCTCTGAACCTTCGGGGGTGAATTGTTTAGCTCTCGACATTTGTGTATGTTACAACACGAAGGAATCAACAGGTTCTAGATAAGATAGTTAATGATATTAATGTATCATTTTAGCTATAAAACTAAGGTGGTACCGCGAAGCATTCGCCCTTTTTGTAAGGGCGGGTGCTTTTTTTATTTCTAAGGAGGTTTATTTATGAGTTCGCATCAGTTTTCAAAAAATCTAAAAGCCAGAAATCTTATCACCATGTCACTAGGTGGTGTGATAGGAACTGGTATCTTCATGAGTACCGGATACTCAATCCAAACTGCAGGTCCAATTGGGACCATTTTCGCCTACGTGATTGGTTCAATTCTGGTCTGTATGGTAATGGCATGTCTGGGTGAATTATCCGTTCACGATCCAAACACGGGAGCATTTCATACATACGCAAGTAAATACATAAATTCCGGTGTTGGTTTCATTACCGCCTGGATGTATTGGTTAACCTGGACAATTGCGCTGGGTTCTGAATTCATCGCCCTTTCAACGATTGGCCAACAATACTTCCCAAGCATCCCCGTTTGGGGCTTTAGCCTAATCTTCACCGTTATCATTTTGTTATTAAACATTATCAACATGAACCTATTTTCTTCCAGTGAATTCTGGATGTCATTGATTAAGGTACTTGCGTTAGTCGTATTTTTAGGCCTTGGGATTCTAATCATCTTTAAGATTATTCCAATTCACCACACCCATTTCAAACCATTCTTCGGACAACTAACCGCTAATGGGATTTTTCCAAATGGTTTAATCCCCGTTATCTCAATCGTGCTATCAGCCAACTTCGCCTTCTCAGGGGCGGAAATGATTGCCGTCGGTGCCGGTGAAAGTCAAAACCCAGAAAAGACAGTGCCACAATCCATCAAGCACACCCTAATCATCTTGGTAATTTTGTTCATCGGAACCATCGTGGCGTTGGGTTCCATCTTGCCACAAAGTGATTCATCACTCGCACAAAGTCCATTTGTAACTATCTTATCCAATATCAACATTCCATACGCGTCAGACATCATGAACCTAATCCTCTTTATCACCATCTTTTCCGGTGCTAACTCGGGAGTCTACGCTGCTTCTAGAATGCTTTGGTCACTAGCCGACAAGAACACCCTACCAAAGGGATTGGCAAAATTATCCAAAAACGGGATTCCGGTCTATGGATTAATTCTAACCATTGCCGGTGGATTATTAGCATTGTTCTCAAGCATCTACGCACCAAACACTGTTTATCTTGCATTAACCGCGATTTCAGCGTTTGCCGTTGTCTTCGTCTGGTTGGTGATTGGTTGGGCCCACTTCAACTTCAGACGCCAATTTATTAAGGCTGGTCACTCCACTAGCGAGTTGAAATACAAAGCACCACTATTCCCACTCCTACCAATTTTAGTCATCATCATCTGTTTGCTTTCATTGGTCGGAATCGCGTTTGACCCCAACCAACGTATCGCCATCATTATCGGAGTGCCATTCGCCATCATCTGCTACATCTGGCACGCATTAGTATATAGAAAGAAGGATCATCATGAATAAAGTAACTAATTGGATTAATCAACAAGACCACATCTTAATCGACAGCTCCATGTCAACCGGTTTGGAAGAACGTGGCTTAAAACTAAACTCAGACCTATGGACCGCAGCTGCCTTAGAATCACACGAAGACCTAATTGTCGACGTTCACAAAAAGTACTTTGACGCCGGGTCATCAATGACTACGACTAACACATACCAAGCCAGTGTGCCTGGTTTGGTCAAGGCCGGATACAGTGAAGATCAAGCCATCGCATTAATTAAAAAAGCCGTCGAATTAGCCGACCGTGGCCGCAATGAATCAACTAATCCTAACCCCAAGTGGCTATTGGGCGGTGTCGGCCCTTACGGTGCCTTTCTGGCCAACGGTTCAGAATACACTGGTGACTACTCATTGACCGATGAAGAATACATCGCCTTTCACGAGGGTCGTATCAAGGCCATGGTAGAAGCTGGCATCGATGTGTTAATCTTGGAAACATTCCCTAACATCAACGAACTAAAGTCAATCACCGAATACACCAAGCAATTCGATATTCCGGTGATTGTGGCGGCGTCATTGAGGGATGAATCACATCTAGCAGATGGTAGCTCACTAACCGATGTTGCGTCATTCTTGGAATCACAAGAACACGTGATTGCTTATGGTTTGAACTGTACCAAACCACAACTAGTGACCCCTGCTCTAAAGGTGTTGAAACAAAGTCACCCTGCGCACAAACCTTTCATCGCCTTTCCTAACTCTGGTGCGACCTACAATCCAGAAATTAAGGAATGGAATCACGACGATTTATCATTTGAAGAATTCGACGAACTAATTGCTCAATGGTTCGACTTAGATCTTAAGTTTGTCGGTGGCTGTTGTTGCATGACAGAAGCCCAAGAACAACACATCTACGAGAAGTTTTTCAAGTAGTTTTCTCGGCTGATTTCTTTGAAATTTAGTTTTTCTCTACTATAATAAAGGCTAGTAAATTTAAGGAGACTTATTATGCGTAGTTTTGAAGGATTAAGACCAATCATCACTGAACACTTTTATATGGATTGGTTAACAGAATTTAAGCTTCAATCAGTAATTGATTTTCAAAAGCAACAAGATGAAAAAGCAGATATCATGAGCACTTCCAACTTTATCAATGCCATCATGAACGACATCATGAGTCAAAAGGGCTTGCTATGGGGTGTCATGGATAAGGAAACTAAACATTTCGTCGGTGTCGCTGGTATCTCAAACCTACCAAGCGATGCTCCAATCGTCTACGTGAATGTTTTAAACATTTCTACTGATGCCGAATTAGAATTAATTAGACGAATTGTCCAATTCAAGCATCAATACTGGCCTGACAAGACTTCTCAATTCAACATTTCACCATTAAATGATGAAATTAAGGCCGCAATTGACGCTTTATAGTTGATTTTATTTGCTTTATTTACTTTTTAATCTTATTATTAGGATAGAATAGTTATAAAGTAATAATCAAAGGAGGTAGAGTGTTTGTCTAACGAAATGTACGAAAAGGCCTTAGAAGCCTTACGCAATAATAATGTAAGAATTACACCTCAAAGACAGATTATCCTAAAGTATTTAATTAATCATGATAATCACCCTTCCGTAGACACTATCTACGAAGCTTTGAAGCAAGAATTTTCTAACCTAAGTATTGCAACCATTTACAACACGTTACAATTATTTGAAAAGTTAGATATTATCATTGCACTACCTGCTGAAGATGGTGGAATTAGATATGATTTCTTCGGTTCTCCTCACTTCCACGCTATTTGTGATAATTGCGGTGAAATCGAAGATATCGACTTCCCTAACTATAAGCAATTAAAACAAGAACTAGCCAAGGAAGCGATGGATCAAGCCGGTTTCCAAACCAACAAGATTCATATTGAAGTCTTTGGTCTTTGCAAGAATTGCAGAGAAGAATTAACTAAAAAAGATAATTAATAACAACAAAAAAGAGTCACATTCAATCGAATGTGACTCTTTTTATTTTTCCTTTTTTAACCACGGTAGTAGTCTTCTGGGACGCGAACTAAATCACGCTTTACTAATTCTTCAGCGTTTTGAACAGTGTTCCAAGCGGCACCCTTTAACAAGTTATCCGCTACCACCCACATGTTAAAGCATCCAGGATTTTCTTGGTCTGCACGAATGCGACCAACGAAAGTTGAACGCTTGCCTTCTGCGGTAATTGGTTGTGGATATACTTGATGATCTGGATCGTCTTGTAGGACTGCACCATCGAATTGATCGATAACGCGTTGAATATCTTCCTTAGTAGCTGACTTGTCTTCTACTTCGAAGTATACTGATTCACCGTGAGAAATGGCAACCGGTACACGAACACAGGTAGCGTTAACCTTGATGCCAGTAGCATCCATGTCGTTTAACATAATCTTCTTAGTTTCGTGAACCATCTTCCATTCTTCATGAGTAGAACCGTCTTCTTCAAAGACGTCAATTTGTGGTAATAAGTTAAATGCTAGTGGATAGTGCTTCTTATCACCCTTGGTAGGTAAGATGTCTGCGCTCATTTCCTTACCATCTAGGTAGTCTTGAGCTTGGCCGTAAAATTCATTTAATGCTGATTGTCCAGCACCTGAAGCGGCTTGGTAAGTGGATACAACGATTTGGCTTAAACCAAACTTTTCAAAGACAGGTTGTAAGGCAACCACCATTTGAATGGTTGAACAGTTAGGGTTGGCAATAATTCCGCGATGGTTAGCTAATTGATCAACGTTTACTTCTGGAACAACTAGTGGGACATCTGGGTCCATACGGTATGCACTGGTGTTATCGATACATACAGCACCGCGCTTTACAGCTTCTGGTAGGAACTTCTTGGAAGTACTACCACCGGCTGAAGCTAGCACAATGTCGACTCCTTCAAATGAATCTGGAGTAGTTTCTTCAACTTCGATTTCTTCACCCTTGAATTCAATCTTAGTTCCAGCTGAACGGCTTGAAGCAAGTAACTTCAAGTTCTTAACTGGGACGGTGGAGTCCTCTAGTTGTCTGACCATTCTCATACCTACTGCACCTGTTGCTCCTAAAATTGCTACGTTATACTCTCTCATTTTTTACAAACCTCACTTTTTATCTATTTTGAATAGACATCTGTCTTTTATATGCATACACTTTATTATTAATATACTTTATTTTTCAGATTTGTCAATTCATTTTCCTAATAATTGAATAAATTTATTTAGTCGATCAAGACCGGCTGTTAGTTTTTCTTCACTAGCGGCGAAGGAAATTCTGATGTAGCCTTCACCACTCTTGCCAAACATGCGACCGGGAATTACCCCTAGGCCAACCTTTTCGGCTAGATCTAAACCAAATTGATAGTCATCTTTACCATAACTATCATCGATTTTGATGAAACAATAGAATGTTGATGTTGGCATCACGTATTCAACACCCATTTCGTCTAACCTATTTGAGACTAAGTCACGACGTTTTTGATAAATTGCCTTAGCTTCATAGGCGTCTTCTTGACCGTTTGTCATTGCTTCTAGCGCTGCGTCTTGCACGTTGTCGGCAACACAGGTCACCATGTAGGCGTTAATCATTTTAACTCGTTGCATAATTTCGCTTGGACCACATATGTATCCAAAACGCCATCCTGTCATCGCATGTGATTTTGATAAACCATTGATGTATAGCACTTGGTCTGGAATTTCGCGTGCTAATGAGTAATGGTCGTGATCAAAGGTTAATTCACCGTAAATTTCATCTGAAAGTACCCAGATTGGTGATTTTGCGATAACTTGTCCTAACTGTTTAACTTCGTCTGCGGTGTAAGATACACCGGTTGGATTATTAGGGTCGTTAATTACTAATGCAACGACACCTGGATGTTGTTTTAGGGCATCTTCTAGCAATGCTGGTGTCAATTTAAAACCAGTGTTACTGGTATCAACATCAACCGCGTGACCACCCAAGATTTCAATGATTGGTTCGTACAATGAAAAGATTGGGGTTGGAATGATAACTTCATCCCCTGGGTTCACGATTGCTTGTAGCGCTGAATAAATTGATTGAGTCGCACCGTTGGTAACCACGACTTCTTCAGCATCGTATTCTAGGTTCCAGCGGGTAGATAAGTAATTGGTAATTGCTTGTCTTAATTCGACCTTCCCAGCTTGGGCTGAGTAATGTGAGTCATTGTCGTTAATTCCTTGAATCGCAGCTTGTTTGATATGTTCAGGGGTATCTAAATCAGGTTCCCCTAAAGTTAACTTGATTAAGTCTTCGTTTTTTGAAATCGTGTCATCGAAATGACGAATTCCAGATGGTGCGATTCCGTTTAAACGGTGGTTATAAGTTCTCAAAAGCTGTGGATTGGTTCTTGGCATACAATCACTTCCTACAAAATATTTTCTAAACCATCGACTAAGCCGTGTAGTTCTGGAAGCTTTTCTAGTGCTACCCATACCCCTTGCATGAATGATTCACGATCAAATGAATCTTGTCGAATGGTTAATGCTTCACCGGGACCACCGAATAATACTTGTTCGTGGGCCACGTAACCAGGTAGTCGAACAGCATGAACGGGAACACCCTTGTAGTACATCCCTCTAGCTGGTTCATCTTCTTGGTTGATGTTGTCACCTTGTTTGGTTTCACTCATCATGTCGACTGTGTGAATGGCAGTCCCTGATGGTGAGTCAGTCTTGTCTTCGTGGTGCATCTCAATTACTTCTACATCTGAGAAGTATTTAGCAGCTTGTTGAGCAAATTGCATTAATAGGACTGCTGATAAACCGAAGTTAGCGGCGATTAGACCGTTGACGTTTTCACCGTCAGCTAGACTGATTAGTTCTTGTTTTTGGTCTTCTGATAATCCACTGGTCCCAACGATTGGTGAGATTTGATGTTCAATTGCGTATTTGATGTTATCGAAGACAACGTTTGGTTGAGTGAAATCAATCCAGACATCGTAGTCACCTTCGATTGCATCTAAACTGTTAAAGACTTTAACATCGTCAGATAGGTTGTAGTCACTTGGGTTCACGTCAGTTTTAGTGGTTAGAATCCCTGTGATGTCGTATCCTGGTTTATCCGCTAGTAAATGAACCACCTTTTGGCCCATTGATCCGGTTGCTCCTGCTAGAAAAATATTCATTAGTTTCTCATCTCCAAACCTAAATCATGTAGTAATGCGTCTTCTGGTAGTTCCAAATGACGCGCTAAGTTTCTGCGTTCTTCGTCATCCAATGGCAAGATTGGTAGACGGCATCCACCAACTGCAAAACCTTGTGCGTTTAACACGGCCTTAACTGGTGATGGTGATGGATACATGAATAATGCATTCATACGTGGGGTTAACCATCTTTGTAGTTCACCGGCATGACGGTAATCTCCGTTTTCTAATGCTTCATACATTTCACGCATTTGAGCGCCATAGATGTGTGAAGCTACGGAAATGATTCCATCTGCGCCGATAGCCTTGGCGAATAGTGATTGAGCATCTTCACCACTGTATACGTGGAAAACATCTTCGGTATGGTCAACCAAGTATTCTAGGTCTTCCATTGATGTACATTGCTTTACACCGATGATGTTTTGGTGGTGTGATAGTTCAACGACTGTGTCGTTAGCCATGGTTACTCCGGTTCTGCCAGGGATGTTGTAGATGTAAATTGGTAGTGTTGCTTGATCAGCAACTGAGGTAAAGTGAGCAATCATTGAACGTTGGTCGGGCTTGTTGTAGTAAGGAACAACTACTAACAAGGCGTCGATACCGTCGATGGTTTGCACTTGGCGGTTAAATTCGATGGTCGCTTCTGTGTTGTTACTACCGGTTCCGGCGATTACGTATGCGCTATCGCCAACCATTTCACCGAATCGAGTGTATAGTTCAATCTTTTCTTCAGTGGTAAGTGTTGGTGTTTCACCTGTGGTTCCACCAATCACAAATCCACGACTGCCATTTTCTAGACAGTGTTGAGTGACTCTTTCTAATGCAGCGTAATCAATGTTGCCATTGTCATCAAACGGTGTGATGATGGCGGTCATAATATCAATATTTTGTGTCATTTTAATCGTCTTCTCTCATTTCGAATTCTAAAAATGAACTAATTGCGTTAATGCCCTTTTCAATGCAGCTTTCATCAGGATTGAAAGTGTCGGTGTGAAGTGCTGATGTGTTACCAACACCTAGCCAAAACATGGTTCCATCGAAGTGATGAAGAATGTAACCGAAGTCTTCTCCGGTCATTGCTGGCATTGTGACTGTGAAATCCACATCTGGATTTGCTTGCATAAAGTTCATAAAACGGTCGGTCAACTTTTGGTTATTGTTAACTGGGTAGTAACCACCTTGGTTGATATCAACCTTCACTTGGCAGTTGAACCCAACTTCAATTCCCTTACATATTTCAATAATTCTGGTCTTAACAGTTTGAATCATTTCTTGGTTCAAACCACGAATTGTTCCTTTAATATCTACCCTACCGGCAATTACGTTTCTGATGGTTCCACCGTTGATTTGGCCAAAGGTTAGTACTGCTCCTTGGATTGGATCAACGTTTCTTGAAACGATGGTTTGTAGTTGGGTGATTAGCATTGCTGAAGCCACCACCATGTCGTTTGCTTGGTGTGGATAAGCAGCGTGCCCACTCTTACCGATTAAGGTAATGTCGACTTCACTGGTTCCGGCAAACAAGGTTGGATAACAGCATCCAATGGTTCCGGCTGGTAGTTCTGGCGTGTCGTGTAATCCGTAGAATTCATCGACATGCCAATCACCTGAAAATAGGTTACTGTCGACTGCTACCTTGGCGCCACTTTCACTTTCTTCAGCTGGTTGGAAGAAGAAAATCAAGTCGTCAACTGGTTGGTGTTGAGCAAAGTGTTCCAACAACCCGATTGCAACCGTCATGTGGATATCATGTCCACAGGCGTGCATCACATCATCGTGCTTTGATGAAAACTCTAACCCAGTTTTTTCACTAACCGGTAGGGCATCCATATCACAACGGTAACCAATGGTTTTACTTGAATTGCTTCCGTGAACCTTTACCAAAATCGCAGTTGGTAATTGTTCTGGAGTAAAAACTTCCATATTATCTGTAGCAAATTCGTTGATTAATTCTAATAGGTATTGATGGGTTTGACTTTCGTGCATCGCCAATTCTGGAATCTGATGCAAGTGGCGTCTCACCGCAATTAAATCTAAGGTCATATCATCACAACTTTCTTAGTGCGTCTTCTAATTGAGTCTTTCCCTTGGTTTGATCGTCAATATCTTTAATTTTTCGTGCTGGGTTTCCGGCAACTAATGTGTTTGGTTCAACGTCGTGTAAAACAATTGATCCGGCTGCAACAACGGCACCTTCACCAACGTGAACTCCTTCGATTACAACGGCGTTAGCACCGATTAATACATTGTCGTCAATGCGAACTGGAGTAGCTGAAGCTGGTTCGATTACACCTGCTAGGACTGCACCGGCACCGATGTGACTGTGCTTACCAACGATGGCACGTCCTCCCATGACAACTCCCATATCAATCATGGTGTCTTCACCGATTTCACAACCGATATTAATAACGGCACCCATCATGATAACGGCACGGTCACCAATCTTAACTTGGTCTCTGATAGTAGCACCGGGTTCGATACGAGCGTTAACGTTTTTGATGTCTAATAATGGTACGGCTGAATTTCTAGCATCGTTTTCCAATTCGTATTCAGTCACTAAATCTGACTTCAAAATTGGTTCGATGTCTTTCCAGTCTCCGAAGACGGTTGCGCTTTGATCATTTCCGAATACCTTTACTGATTGTGGAAAATCAATTTGTGCAATTCTTCCATTAATATATGCCTTAACTGGTGTCTTCTTTTCTGCGTTTTGAATGTAGCTAATAATTTCTTGTGCGTTTAGTTCTGCCATAATAATTAATCTCCTAATTCTAAGTTATTATCTAGTTCGTATAAGTTTTCAAATGATTGACGCTTTGTTACTAATTGAGCCTTACCCTTTTCAACAAAGACAATCGCTGGCTTTAGGTTCAAGTTGTAGTTGGAAGCCATTGAGTATCCGTAAGCTCCGGTATCTAAGACAGCGACAACGTCACCGGCGTTTAGACTTGGCACGGATGCGTTCTTGATTAAGACGTCTCCTGATTCACAGTACTTACCAACTAAGCGAACCTCTTCAACTGGTTGTGCGCGTGGGTTGTTTGCTGAAACAACTTCGTATTCTGCATCGTATAACATTGGTCTGATGTTATCGCCCATTCCTCCGTCGACTGCGACGTATGGCTTGATTCCGTCGACTCTCTTTTGTGATCCAACGGTGTAAAGGGTTAAACCGGCTGAACCGACAATGCTTCGACCTGGTTCAATCCAGATAGCTGGAATTTGTAGGTTATATTGACAGGCTTGTTCCTTAATGGTGTTGATGATACTTTCAACAAACTTTTCAGGAGCTAGATAGCCGTCGGTTGAAACATATTGAATTCCAAATCCGCCACCCAAGTCCAAGACTTCAGTAGTGAAGTCGTATTCTGTGTTGAACTTGTTAGCTAGTTGCATCATCTTAACAGCTAATGCGTTGAAACCATCTGGTGATGAAATTTGTGAACCGATGTGAGCGTGAAAACCTAATACGTGAACTCGTGGGTTCTTATGTAGTAGTTCAAACCCTTCTTCAACCTGGCCAGATGCAAGATCAAAACCAAACTTGCTATCGACCTGACCTGTTTGGATAAATTCATGAGTATAAGCTGTAATTCCTGGAGTAATTCTCATGATGACGTTGGTGGTTTCATCCAACTCTTCAACGACTTGGTTGATTAGTTCGATTTCATGGAAGTTATCAACCATGATGACACCGACGTGATTTTGAATTGCTAGTCTTAATTCTTCTAAAGACTTGTTGTTACCGTGGAAACTCATCTTTGCTGCTGGGAAACCGGCATGCAAAGCAACTGCAATTTCACCTCCGGAAACAACATCGATATGTCCGCCCTCTTGGTTCACCAATTGATACATCGCTGTATTGGCGAATGCCTTACTGGCGTATGAAATTTCGTAATCAATATCGTTTTGTTCAAAAATCTTATTGAATTGATGGAATTGATCACGGATAGCTGAAACGTTGTAAACCATCAATGGAGTACCAAATTGGTGAGCAAGTTCAACTGCATCGCAACCATCTATCTGCAAATGTCCATCTGCATTAATGTCATTATCTGTAATTTGATTTGTCATAATAAACAGCCTTTCTAATCGAATGATCTTTAGGTCGTTTTAAACTCGACAGATTGAAAACAAAAAAGGTTCTTTTGGATGAGTGGGCACACTATCCAAAAGAACCTTTAAAATTTTTATTAATCAATTTCTAATTTTAGGATTCAATTGTCGAAAGCGCTCCACAAGACATATTTTCTTGTGACAGTCCGTGCATTCTTCACACACGTCCCAGAAAATGATCTCTGCAAAAAATCATTAACTTCGGCAAGTTCACCTTTCAATAAAGCTCGTAGTCATTGCAGTGACTGACTTTATCTACTAATCTCGCTTGCGACCTCTTCGATTACTTTTAATAATATTCTAATAGTTGGATTACGTCAAGGAGTTTTTTAAATAAAATTTTTAAAGTTTTTTTTTACCATATGAGCGACTTAAATTTCGTTAAAATTTCAAAAATGATAGCTTGTCTAATTATTTTTTAATGTTAAAATACAAATCAATAATTTAAGATTGCGAGTTGATTTACATGTCCAAGTTAGTAAAATTTGGTGGAAGTTCACTAGCCAATAGCGAACAATACGCCAAGGTTATAAACATCATTTCAGAAGATGAGCAACGTAAAGTCGTTGTCGTTTCCGCTCCCGGAAAACGCTTTGATGATGATGTCAAAATCACAGATTTATTAATTCAATACGCAACCCAAGTAATCAACAAGGAAGACTATCAAGCTACCCTAGATGAAATCATTAGCCGTTACGCTGAAATTGCGAACGCCTACGAAGTTGATGAAGGTGAATTTGCCGGCATCAAGGACACATTCACCAACCTAGCAAAGAACGATTACAAAGACGACGAATACCTAATGGCCGCATTCAAGGCCAATGGTGAAAGAATGAACGCTAAGTTGATGGCAGCGGTATTAAACAGTCGTGGAATAAAGGCTCGTTTCGTCGATCCTAAGGAAGCTGGAATCGTTTTAGACGACATTAATCCAAACGCAGCTAACCTACTTGATGAGACCTATACCAATTTAGAAAACTTCGAATATTCTGACGATGAAAAATTAGTTTTCCCTGGTTTCTTTGGATACACCAAGGAAGGAAATATCGCTACATTCGCTCGTGGTGGTTCAGACATCACTGGTTCAATTGTCGCTACTGGTTTACATATTGATGTATACGAAAACTTCACCGACGTTAGTTCCATCTATGCGATTAACCCCCACCTAGTGGATAACCCATACCCAATTACTAAGATGAGTTATCGTGAAATGCGTGAATTGGCCTACGCAGGTTTTTCAGTCTTTAATGACGAAGCAATCATTCCCGCCATCAAGGGTCACGTGACCATCAACGTTAAGAATACTAACCGTCCAAACGACAAAGGAACATTGATTGTCCCAGAAGACGAAGTAAAGCATTCACACGTCATCACCGGGATTTCAGCCGATGATCGTTTCTCAGCTTTATACCTTCACTCATACCTATTAAACAAGCAAATTGGTGCTACCTTAACCATCCTTTCCATTTTCAAGAAGTACGGGATTTCATATGAACACATGCCATCAGGGATCGATGACTTGACTATCATCTTCGATAGAAACCAAGCTTCCGATGACACTATTCATGCCTTATGTAAGGAAATTTCAGAAGCCATCCATCCTGACAAACTAGAATGGATTCACAACTACGCACTAATCATGGTAGTTGGTGAAAACATGGCCGTATCAGTTGGTTCAATCAGCCAAATCATCAAGCCATTAGCCGAAAAGAAGATTCCAATTAACATGATTAACCAAGGTGCTTCCAAGATTGCGATTATGATTGGAATCGACCAAGAATACACAGATGAGGCTGTTGTAAGCATCTACAACCAATTCTTCAAGGAGGATTAATATTATGACAAAGTTACATTATGTACACGGTTCAGAGAACCATTTCTTCTTATTGGATGTCGATGAACTAAAAGATTCACTAGATGACACTCAATTAAGTCATCTAGCCCAAAAGCTAGCACAAAGCGACGTTTTACCATACTCAGATGGTTTGTTAGTCGTTGATCACTCAGACCATGCTGAATGCATCGGTCAAATGAAGGTCTTTAACTCTGACGGAAGCGTTGCTTCAATGTGTGGTAACGGTCTTCGTTGTGTTGGCCGTTACTTAGCCGAAAAATTCAACCAAACTGACTTTAAGGTCCAAACCATGCAAGCAGATTTAAACGTCCACGTCTTTGACGACATCGCAAAGGGTGTTTCATGGGTCGGCGTTCAAATCGCTCCAGTTAAATTTGCACCCGCAGATTTACCCTATACCAATTTAGATTTTGACCAAATTATTAACGAAGAAATTCCAGTATTTAGTGACCATCTAAAGTTCACTTCAATGGCTGTTCCTAATCCACACCTAATTAGTTTTGTCGAAGATGATAACGATTTAGAAGAACCCCTATTCAATCTAGGAACTTATCTAAACCAACCAAACGACTACTATCCAGACGGCGTCAACGTTAACTTCGCCAAGATTTTAGGTAAGAACAAGATCTTCGTTAGAACTTTCGAACGTGGTGTTGGTTTCACCAACGCCTGTGGAACCGGAATGTCTGCCACTTCAATGGCATTTGCGATGAACTACCCCGAATTAGTCGACGTTAACGAACCAATCGACGTCTTCAATCCCGGTGGTAAGGTCCAAACTAGAGTCCACACCGAACCCGACAACCGTTGGATTCAACTAATGGGAAACGCGACATTCGTTGGTTACATTGAAGCAGACGAAGTCGACTTATTATCTCAACCAATTCAAAACAACTTAAAAGAATCCGGTGAAGAAGCTGATTACCTCGCTTTCATCGATACCATTAAGCAATAAAAAAAGACTAGCTGATGCTAGTCTTTTTTAGTCTTTAAAGTATAAATGTTCATGTAGTTCGCATTTCGGATTAAACTGTGCAAAGCAATATGGACAGACCTTATCTTGGTATTGTTGAAAGGTTAGTTTGTGTTTACAACGGCCGCACATGACCGGCTTAGTATCCTTGGTACTAATTGGCACAAAGTCGTGATCAACCACTAAATTATGGCATTGATAACACGCAAAGTATTGGTGACACTGACCACATTCCATGGCCGCAATGTCGTGAGGCTGATGGTAGTGAATGCAGCGACCATCACTATCTAATTGAATTCCGTAAATCATCGAATCATCTCGATTTCTGTTTATTTATTATTTGATTCTGGTTTTTTTAACAAATACTGCTCGTATAAATGATTGTTCTTACTCAAGAAGTTAATCTCGGTGGTCTTATTAATTCTAATTGTCGTATTACAGTTCTCGTGCTCATTTAAATCAGCAAGGTACTCGGATTCATTGAGCGTCATGACGTTGTCGGTTAATAGGACAATCTTGCCATGCTCGACGTATTCGCCCTCTAATACGCAAACGCTTATCACCTTTTCGGCCTCAAAGCAGTTCAATAAGACCTGTTGGATTGTGTTGGCGTTAAATGTATCCCACTGGTTCATTAAATGATAAGGATCGTATAAATCACTTTCCATATTCTGTTCAATATAGGAATTCAGCATGTCGGTATAAGCAGTTTCATACCTTATTTCTAAAATGTCACTTTTTAAAAATGCTGTCACTGTGTCTAACGCACCATTCAAATCGATGGTCTTCACAACAACAAAATCACCTAAGTCTTTTAAAAAATAACCTAATGAAAAGCTGTCTAATTCATATCCATCCCTGGATTTGAAGTACCATTCAGCTAATCGGCTATCTCCGATATATTCATCGTTTGTGACTATGTCCATGGCGACACCTTCTTTTTATCATTTACGATACTATACTCCATAATTTTTCTTTTGTCGCTCATCTGATACAATTAATATTATCAATTAAAGGAAGTGTACATATGAATCGCAAACAGTTTTTCATCATCCTGTCAGTGGCATTAGTTTCCTTTCTAGGAACCGTTGACATGAGTATCGTAAATACCGCTTTACCGCAGATATCTAAAGACCTACATATTCCAATGAACCAAGCAGAATGGATATCTTCAGCCTACTTAATTCTTATCTGTATGTCGCTTATTTTATTCGGTAAACTAGGGGATCAAATCAGCAAGGCGAAAATATTTCAACTTGGAACTTTAATCTTTACCATCAGTTCACTAATCTGTGGACTTTCGGAAAACTTAATTATCTTATTGATTGCTCGTTGTCTACAAGGGCTAGGTGCTTCCATGACCATGGCAACTAATTTGGGAATTATCACCGAATCGGTACCGTTTAACCTTCGTGGTCGTGCATTAGGAATCAACACCACCATCGGTCAGCTAGGATACATTGCCGGTCCTGCCGTTGCCGGAATTATTCTTTCCATCGCTAATTGGAACTGGATTTTCCTATTCAACGTGCCAATCGGCATCTTTGCCTACGTCTTTGGTGAATTCGTCTATCAAAAGAAATCAATGAAGGAACGCCAAGTCATTCATATCGATTGGCCAGGCTTCATTATTTTGGCCGTCTTAATCGGTTTATTCTTTATTGGTATATTTACTGGTCAACAAATTGGCTTCGCTAATACCAGCGTTATTTTGGCATTTATCGCTAGCCTAGTTCTACTAATCGCATTTATCGTAGTAGAACGTCGTGTTGACGATCCAATTCTAGCATTGAGCCTATTTAAGAACCCCGGTTTTTCAATCAGTATCATCGCTTTGATGTTCATGTACATCATCATCTACTTCAATAACGTCTTGCTTCCTTTCTACATTCAAGACACCTTAAAGTTCTCACCATCACACACCGGACTACTAATGAGTGTCCTACCGGTGGTAAACGTCTTTACCGCCTACTTAGGTGGTGTGCTATGTGATAAGTATGGTGCTGTCATTATGTCACTTCGTGCTTCACTTTTTTTTGTGGCTGCCGAAGTCATTTTTGCCATCATGCAACCTAACTGGACATTAATGGTCATGCTATTAGGATTCGTGGTCTTCTCCACTGCCAACGGTTTATTCCAAAACAACCCAATGGTAATGGAAAACGCAACCAAGGATCAACAAGGCATTGCCGGTTCAATCTTAGCGTTAAGTCGAAACATTGGTTTCACCCTGGGATTATCAATCTCGACATCAATCCTATACGGTGCAATGAGCTTTAAGAACGGAAAAAAGATTACCACCTACCCATTTGGTAATGATTCCCTATTCGTTTATGGAATGCACTTCACCTACTGGGTTGCAGCAGTAATCATGTTAATTGTTACTGTCATGTTAATCTGGCTATTAAAACACAATCAAAATAAATACGCATAATAAAAAAGCTAGTGAGTAAATTCTCACTAGCTTTTTTGTTTGGAATTAACCTAAGAAATGTCTTAGACGTCCCATCTTTTCAATTAAGATTTCACGAACTTCTTGGTCATCAATACGAACTAAATCGTTTGCTAACTTAGCGTGTTCTTTTTCTTCTTCGTTAGTAGGGCCAGCCTTGATGTCGAATGCATCTTCGATGGCTTGGATATCTTCTTTAACACCCTTCCATGCAGCATTCTTTTCGATTAATGACTCTAGAGCATCAGCACTGTAGTACTTCAAGACATGAGCAAAGTCATGCTTCATGTTTGGATAGTATTGCTTCAATGCTCTGATTTCATCATCAGTTAATTGGCTTAACACACGACCAGTACCTAATACTTCAGGTGGAACCCCAACTGAGTATAGTGAACCAGTAAATGTGATGGCTCTTGGCATCTTGTATCCATCAACATCTCTAGAGTATCCGATGATACCAACGTGTTGGTGTCTATCACGACGCTTAGGGAATGAATCAAAGACTGATTGTAAGTCGTTGATTAGTGGATCTAGAGTTTCATGGTATTGTTTTGCCGCCTTATCAGCAACTGATAACAATGTCTTTTGGTCATCGTCGTTGATGATTCTAAAGGCATTGTGTTGTAGACCATCACGTAACTTAGCTACAGCTGGTTTTACAACAGTTTCTAAGTCAAAGTCATATCTGAATGCTGATTGGATGGTAGCAGTCTTTAGACCTGGGAATTCTTCTAGGTATCTGTCGACCATTAGTGGAGATAGTCCCCCTCTAAAGATGGCACTACCAGTACCTGCGATTGGGTATACATCGATCCCTGTTTCGTTTTCGAATTCACCTAATTTAGTTAGGGCTAACTTGTTACCAATGATACTGTTTAAGAAACCATTTGATAAAGCTGAATCTGATCCGGCTAAGAACACACGTAGGTATGTTAAGTCTTCGCCAAATTCGTCTTTGTAAATTTCAACGTACTTCTTCAAAATGTCTGGAGCGTTAAATTGAGCTTCAAAACTTTCGAATAATGGAATCATTCTTAAGCGGTCGTTGTTTTCGTGACCATTTTCAAATTCCTTTGATTTGAAGTGAGCTAAGCTTGAGAATTTTTCTTCCATGTTAACCAATTGTTCAGCTGTTCTAGCCATTGGTAAGATTGCTTCGAACAATGGACGGTCTTTGAAACCTAAGTCTTGAGCAAAATCTTCAGCTAATAAGATAGTAGTCATAGCTTGCATTAAGCTGTAACCAGTTTCTTCCCAGATGTTTGGTAAACGGAAAGTTAAGAACTTGTCGTTACCAAGTGGATGTTTACTGAAGTAATCGTAATGTTCAGAATACAAGCGATCAATTACGGAAGAGTCAGCATGTTTTCCTTCCCAATCCCACATATATTCATCTGCATCTAATGTGGAATAGTTTTGATACGCTTCGTTAATTTCATTGAATGCGGACACGAACTTGTCGTTATCGTTCTTAAAAAATGGAACGTTAGCGTTGTCCGGGTGTTGAGTCCCCATGATGTTTGGAATTCTTCTGTCCATGTTAATTACCCCTTTATTTCATAAAAATTTGTAATCGTTTTAGCGCTTCTAAAATAACTTCTTTAGATGAAGCATATGACAATCTAATGTAACCTTCTCCACCAGGTCCAAATGCACTACCTGGAATAACACCAATCTTAGCTTTCTTAGCTAATTCTAGTGCAAAGTTTTCATCGTCTTTACCGTATTGTGCTGGAATCTTGGCGAACATGTAGAATGCTCCCTTTGGTTCTGGCATTGAGAAACCTAATTCAGTTAAACCTTTGTATAAGATATCTCGTCTTTCTTGGTAAATCTTAGCCATTTCAACTGGATCATTTTCACCGTTGATCAATGCTTCAGCCGCCGCAACTTGGGCAGAATTTGTAACTGATGTAACTACGAACGCGTGAACCATTCCAACCTTCTTAATGAATTCTGCTGGTCCACAAATGTATCCAACTCGGTAACCTGTCATCGCATGTGATTTTGATAAACCACTTAGATAAATTGTTTGTTCAGGTAACATGTTGGCAATTGAGTAGTGCTCTACTCCATATGTTAAGTCGCTATAGATTTCATCTGATAAAACATACATCGGATGTTGTTTAATTACTTCTGCAAGTCCGGCTAAGTCTTCTTTAGAATATTCAACTCCGGTCGGATTACTTGGATAGTTCAATAGTAAGGCCTTCACTGAGTCACCATGTTCATCTAGGATGGCCTTTAGTTTTTCTGGTTTTAAGATGAAGTCGTCTTCAGATACATCGACCTTAATGACTTCTCCACCTAGGATTTCGATAATTGGGAAGTATAAAGCAAAAGTAGGTGTTGGAACGATTACCTTATCTCCCTTATTAATAATTGTTTGAAATGTTGAGTATAAGGCTTCTGTGGCACCAACTGTCACAATCACTTCACTATCAGCATCATATTTTAAATCGTACTTATTTGATAAATGATTGGAGATTGCATCTCGCAATTCTTTTTTACCAGTTTGATCAGCATAATGGGAATCGTTATTCTTAATGCTATCGATTCCTGCTTGTTTAACGTGTTCTGGAGTATCCAAGTCTGGTTCTCCAATTGTCAATTTAATTAAACCATCAATGGAAGAAATCTTTTTATCAAAGCTTCTAATTCCTGATGGAGCTAATGCATTCAATCGTTGGTTATGTCTACCAACAAGTGATGATGATAAGTTGGGCATTACAATTCCTCCTAAATATGCAAAAAAGGACCAATTGATTGTTTCTAATCAATTAGTCCAATTTTCAATGAGCATCATATTGTTAAATACTATAATATAACTTCATTAAAATTACAATATAATTTTTAATCATTTTCTAATTTTATCGATCATATAAGATATTGATATATCAATATCTCAGATAAATATTTTGTTAGTTATTGAAAAAATAATTGTTCGGTAGTACCTTAAAAATGAAGGGTTTACTTTATAAAAAAAGTGAATTATAATTATTATTAATTAATAACCATTCTAAACTAGAAAGGGCCTTCAATATGAAAAAACAAACTTTAGCACAACGTATTAATATCATTCGTGCCGGTGTGATGGGTTCTAACGACGGAATCCTATCGGTTGCCGGTATTGTTATCGGTGTTGCCGGTGCCACTAGCAACACCTTCTCAATTTTTATTTCAGGGATTGCCGGCATGATTGCCGGAACCGTTTCAATGGCCATGGGAGAATATGTCTCAGTTAATTCTGAAAGTGATTCTCAAAAGAACGCCGTTGAAAGACAAAAGGTTGCCTTAAGAGACAACTATGACTCAGAATTCAAAATCGTCAAAGAAAAGTACATGAATAGTGGTATCTCAGACGAACTGGCTACTAAAGCCACTACCGAAATGATGAACAAAGACGCTTTGGTGACAACCGTTCGTGAAAAATACGGTTTCAACGTCAACCAATTCACCAGTCCATACGCGGCTGCCATCGCGTCAATGATTTCATTTCCAACCGGATCAATCCTACCGCTAGTCGCTATCTCCCTTTTCCCTGCTAACATCAAGGTTGTAGCAACATTTATCGCGGTTCTAATCGCCCTATCGCTGACCGGGTACGCCGCCGCAATGTTGAGTAACGCCAACCGTTTGAAATCAACATTAAGAAACGTCGCATCCGGAATGTTAACCATGCTAGTAACCTATCTAATCGGTTTGCTAGTCGGAAGTCTAGCCTAGGGAGGAATAACAATGGAAAAGAAAAAACAAACCGCCACAATGGACGAAAAGCTAAACACCCTTAGAGCTGGGGTATTGGGATCTAACGATGGAATTCTTACCGTCGTTGGTGTCTTGTTCTCAGTTGCCGTGGCCACACCAAACATCTTCACAATTTTTATCGCCGGGTTATCAGACCTATTAGCCTGCGCCTTCTCAATGGCATCCGGTGAATACGCATCCGTTAGTTCACAACGTGACGCCGAAAGCTCATCGGTAGAAAAGGAACGTTACCTATTAAAGAACGATCTAGCAGGTGAAAAGAAGATTGTTCAAGAATTCTACATGAGTCGTGGAATTACCGAGGAAACCGCCAAAGAAATCGCCGATGAATTGATTGCTAAAAAGCCATTGGAAACAATGGTTAGCATCAAGTACAACATCGAGTTAAACCACTACATGAATCCGTGGTCTGCAGCATTCTCATCCCTATTTTCAGCCGCACTAGGTGGATTATTCCCACTTCTTGCAATGAGTCTAACTACTGGAATTTACCGCTGGCCAGCGACGATTTTAGCAGTTATCGTCTCAGTTGGTCTAACTGGTTTTATGAGTGCCAAACTGGGTGACGGTAAGGTTAAGGTCGCAGTAATCAGAAACATTATCATTGGAATTCTAACCATGATCATTCACTATGCCATGGGGAAATTAATGAACGAATTCTAAAATAAAAAAGCCCAAGCATCTTCGCTTAGGCTTTTTTATTTACTTTAAATAGTTAATTGCAATTTGTTTATATAGACGTATGAATGAATAAAATGATTCTAAATCAACGTATTCATCCGTTTGGTGCGCAGTGTCATTTCCGGGGCCTAGGATGATAACATCCAGGTCTTGATTACGTTCCTTAAATTGAGAAGCATCGGTTCCCATTGATAAAGTCTTCAAATCAAGTTTGTTGCCCAGGATTTCTTCACTGGCAGCTTGAGCAGCGTTCACAATTGATGAATGTGCATCGTTTTTGACTGGATAACCACTGAAGTTTACTTCTAGTTCTAGGTTATAGCCATCCTTTTGGTTAAATGAATCAATCAATTCTTGCAAATCAGCAATGATTTGATCGTTATTTAATTGTGGAATGGTTCTAACCATGACCTTTTGATAGGCAAAGTCAGGAATTGAGTTAACCTGTTTACCACCCTCAAAGATATCAGGTGTGTAGATGGTCTTACCCAAAGTATCATCCTCACCGGTTTGTTTAACAAAGTATTGCTTTTCTGCCTGGCGATAGTTGATAAGGTTATCAATCGCATCGATTCCTAATTCTGGTGTAGAGCTGTGAGCTGCCTTTCCGACACTCTTAACGGTGTAAATAAGTGCTCCCTTGTGAGCATAGACAATATAATGGTGGTTTTGATTGCTTTGTCTTTGACCGGTTGGTTCACCAATCACGATTGCATCGACGTCATCAACATCCCCTCTCTTTGAAAGGAAGTTGGCACCACCCTGGGTTAATTCTTCAGAGATGGTTGCTAGAAATCTTAGTTGACCGGATAAGTCAGCATGTTCTTCTTTTAACTCGATTAAAGCAATGACCTGAGCTGCTAGACCAGACTTCATGTCAGTCACACCACGACCATAAATCTTGTCGTCTTCGACATATGGAATAAATGGATCGTGGGTCCAATCGTCCAAGTTGTTTTCGTGAACGGTATCCTCATGACCAGCAAAGGCCAAAACCTTTTTCGAAGAACTACCAATGTGAGCAACTAGATTACTTCTATTATCAAATTGGTCCACAATTTCACTTGCGATTCCGTGCTTTTTAAATAGTTGGCTTAAATAATCTGCGATGTCTCTTTCGTTGGCATCTACCGTATTAAAGGCGACTAGGTCCTTTAATACCTGTAATTGTTCTTCTTTTTCCATTAGTATCTACCTTCTTATTTTGCGTTTTCGTGATCAGTTAATCTGGCTAAGATATCACCGATAATTTGAATGACGAATACCAAAATCAAAATTAAGATTAATGATACAAAGGTAACGTCATTTTCATATCTTTGGTAACCAACCATGACGGCTAGGTTACCAAGTCCACCACCGGCAACGGTACCAGCCATTGCAGTTAAACTGATTAGACTAATTAATGTTACCACGGATGAACGAATAATTTTAGGTAATCCTTCCTTTAGATATACTCTAAAAACAATTCCCCATGTTGATGAACCCATGGCTTGGGCTGATTCAACGATTCCACTATCCACGTCTAGTAGTGCGTTTTGCACTTGTCGGGCGTAGAAAGGAATGACGGCGATTACCAATGGAACGATACAAGCGGTGGTACCGATTGCAGTTCCAACGATAATTCTGGTGAATGGAGCAATCACAGCTAATAGAATAATGAAGGGAATGGCACGGAAGAAGTTCACAATCTTATCTAGAACAGTGTAGAAGGGAATATTTTCACTGATTCCTTCTGGTCCAGTTAAGACTAGTAAAACACCGATAAACAAACCGATTATTCCACCAATTAGTGCTGTTACGAATGTCATGTACAATGTTTCGATTGTGGCTTGTTCAAAGTCTGGAATCATTGTCATCACGTTTGGTAAGTAATGTGTTAAAAATGAACTCATCTGCTATCCCTCCTTACTATTTCTGATTTTTTCTTGATCCAAATTGATGTTGGTTAAATGAACATCCTTTGAAGCAAGGTATTCTTTGATTTCTTTGATAGTTGATTCTTCAGCATCGATTGCGATAATCAAGTTACCTAATGGCACGTTTGAAATGAATTCAATGTTTCCATATACGATGTTAGCGACGGCACCAAACTTTTGATACAAATCAACGATGATTGGTGTTTCAGTAGAAGCACCGATGTAATGCAATCTGAATAGTTGTTGATTACGTGATAATTCAACAAAATGTTCTTGAGCACTTAGTGTGTCTACTGCTTCTTTCACGTTGTTGGTGGTATCGATAAAGTCTTTGGTTAATTGTGTCTTAGGGTTACTGAAGACCTCTAAGATACTTCCTTTTTCGACCACTTTACCAGTGTCCATGACAGCTACCTTATTACATAGTGACTTAACTACGTCCATTTCATGGGTAATTAAGACAATCGTAACTCCTAGTTCTTTGTTAATCTTCTTTAGTAATTGCAAGATTGCTTGCGTGGTCTTTGGGTCCAACGCACTGGTTGCTTCATCACTAATTAGGATTTGTGGATTATTTGCCAAAGCTCTGGCAATGGCCACTCTTTGTTTTTGTCCACCAGATAGTTGGGCTGGGTAGAACTTTTCCTTCCCATTTAGACCAACTAGATTGATCAAACGTTGAACACGTTTTCTTCTTTCTTCATTTGAAGTCTTAGTTCCAACCATTGGGTATAGAATGTTATCTTCAATTGTTCTTGCGTTCATTAAGTTAAAGTGTTGGAAAATAAATCCAATGTTCTTTCTTAATTGACGAATTTGCGCATGGCTAAATTTATCAATATCTTTGTTATCGATAATCACTTTTCCGGCACTTGGTTTTTGCAGGTGGTTAATTACTCGTACTAGAGTACTCTTACCAGCCCCTGAATAACCAACGATACCGTAAGCGTCACCCTTTTCAATTTGTAGCGATACGTCTTGTACCGCCTTTGAAACTTGGTGTTTTTGCTTAAAGGTGACATCGATGTGCTCTAGACTAATTTGTGCCATAGTTTCACCTCTACCTCTATTTTGTTTCTAAACCTTACTTGTTGAAGTTGATGTCCCATGCAGGAATGTCTTCACCCTTGTAAAGTTTCTTTAAAAGATCCTTAGTAGCTTGAGTTTGGTAAGCTTTTACAACCTTCTTGTAGTACTTGTTGTTAGCTTCACTCTTGTTAGCTGAGATGATGTTGATGTATGGGATTGAATCCTTGTTAGTTGGTTCCTTAAATAGAACATCCTTTGAACTTAGGTTTGAATCTAATGCAAAGTTACCGTTAACAACAGCAGCGTCTTCGTCAGATAGAGCTCTTGGAGTTTGGGCAGCATCTAGAGGAACAATCTTTAGGTGCTTCTTGTTTTCACTAATGTCACTTGGAGTTGGTAGTGAAGTGTTCTTTAGCTTGATTAGACCGGCACTAGCAAGTAGCTTTAATCCACGAGCTTCGTTAGTAACGTCGTTTGCAACAGCAATTGATGCGCCATCTTTAAGATCCTTTAGGCTTGAAACCTTCTTGGAGTATAGAGTTAATGGAGTAAAGATAGTCTTACCAATAGCAACAATCTTAGTGTGGTGAGCAGTGTTCCAGTTGTCTTGGAATGCGTAGTTTTGGAATGCGTTAATGTCTACTTCTTTGTTAGTTAAAGCATTGTTTGGTTGTGAGTAATCAGTAAATTGAACTAATTGTAAATCAACGCCTTCTTTTTTAACACGTTGTTGAACAGCTTTCCAAACACGTGTGTCTCCACCCATGATACCAATCTTAACTGTGTGTCCTGAATCCTTACCACAACTTGCTAAAAGGGTTAGTGGTAATACCAATAAAAATGTAAAAGCCAATAATAATTTCTTGTAATTCTTCTTCATAAGAATAACCTCCTAAAAAATATAAATGTATGTAACGGAATTTTTAACTTAGCCAACAAAAAAACTCCGCTTCTAGATTAAATCTAGAAACGGAGTTCCGTGGTACCATTCTAATTCAGCGGAAGCTTGCACTCCCACCCTCAATAACGTCTATATAAACGCGTGCAATTAATAATGGTTGCCACCCCATCATCGCTTAATTATCAGCGATGCCAAATTACAGGCCATATTCATTATCTTCTGATTCATTCACTTTCAGCAAACGTGAACTCTCTGCGCAATCATTGGATAACTACTCTCCTGATCATCTTGTTTTATTCGTATCGGTTAAGTTGTTTTATATACTACACCCATTTTCTAATATTGCAACATATTTTTATCATTATTTTCTAATTTAATATTTTCTTAATAAATAAAAAGGAGCCTAATTGAGGCTCCTTTAGTGTTTTATAGCAATCTTACATTCTGAGAAAATAGTAATTCAATGATTAAAATTAACACATCTACGGCTACGAAGAAACCGATGAATGCGAAAAATGTTAGACGAATTGCTTGTAGACGTTTCTTTAAAACATCCCCGGTAAATTCACCATGTTTCTTTTCTAGGCTAGGTAGTTTTAACCCTAGGAAGATGTAAATTGCTTCTAGTACAAATAACACGATGATCAAGTAGTTGTTGGCCATTTCTGGGAAGATGATGCTTAACACAAATGCTGTAGCGACGATTGCTAAGATTACGTATTGACCAGTAATGACGTTAAGCTTCTTTTCACCAGACTTAAATGCTTCGATTTGTTTCTTATCTCCGCCAAATGAATCAAGTGTCTTTTGGTTGATGGTTTTATTCAACTTGTGAATCTTTGGTAGTGTTTCGTAGGCACCGAATAGTAATAGTGCGATTACAACAAAAAATAAAATTAAATAAATAACAGTATCCATTATCAGTCCTGCTTTCTTTATGTAATGACTTTATTATGTCATTTTTTATTTAATAAAAAAAGCTGAATGTTTCCATAACAGCTTTTTTTAATACTATCTTAAATATTTATCAAACCATTCATAGATGTCTGATAGACGTTTGATTCGAAGGTTTGGTAATCCGTTTCTTGAGAATCCGTGGAATGATTGTGGATAACGAATGTAGTCCACAGGTGTTCCGGTTTGCTTGATCGCTGTGAATAGCGCTTCACTTTGGTTAACCGGACAACGCATGTCGAATTCACCATGTTGAATTCTAGTGGGTGTCTTGACGTTGTGGGCGTACTTCAATGGTGAGCAATCCCAGTAGTATTCCAATCCGCCCTCATCGTATAGATCCTTGCCAAGTTCTTTTCTAATGAAACGAACTCCGATGTCGGATGTTCCATATAATGAGTGCCAATCAGATACAGGTCGTTGCACAATCGCAGCGTTGAAACGGTCGGTGTGACCAATTGCCCAACTAGACATGAATCCACCGTATGATCCACCGGCAATGAAGGTGTTTTGTTCATCTAGGTCGGCGAACTGACTCAAGGCAGCGTCTAGACCAGATTGAACATCGGCAAAGTCTTCCTTACCGTATCTACCGATGACGCCGGTTTCGAATTCTTGACCGTAACTGGTAGAACCACGAGGGTTGACGTAGACGATGGCATAACCACGACTAGCTAGGACTTGGAATTCATGGAAGAAACTTTCACCGTAGTTAGCTTGTGGACCACCGTGGACATATAGAATTACTGGAAGATGGTTAGAACTACCGGTGTACTTCAATACCCATCCTTCAACAGTAGTCTTACCGTCTTTGGATGGTGTTTCAAAAGGTGTCACGTCAGCGTAATCATGTTGGGCTGAGAAGTTGGCGTTAGGGTCAAACTTCACGTCTAGTTGTTGGTCAACTAGTTGGACTAATTGACTTGGTGTATTTGGTGTTGAAAGGCTGAAGTAGATCTCACCATCGATGGCGGTTAGGTCAACGACATGACAGTGGCCTTCAAATAACTTGGTGATATCGTGACCGTTGTATTCAAAGACAACGCTGTGGCCGTGAGTCACGCCACTAAAGACAAAGTTGGTGTCTGACATCCAAACTAAATGACTACCCTCATTTTGAATAAAGTCGGCGGTAATTGAACCGAATACTTCACCCTCGAAGTCCTCGGTAGCATCGGTTAACTTATCGCTTACTTCATCGTAGATGTATAACTCATTGACGGTTGCGTTTGGATACTTGGCATCATTTCCGACAACGGCGATTTTTTTACCGTCTGGTGAATAACTAGCGTAGCTAAATTCACCCTTGGCGATACTTGCTGTAACTTGTTTTTCCGTATCCTTGGTCAAGTCAACATCGTAGACCGCCCTAGTTTCATCTGATTCGGTTTCTAAGGTTGGATTAGTTGGTTTGATTACCAACAAGCGATTTTGTTTGGCATTGGCATCTTGCAAACTCAAGTCGTACTTGGAGCTGTAGACAGCGTTTCTTTGGTTCATCTTAATGTTGTAACGGTAGATGGTATCAGTAGCTTGATCATCGACCCACCCAATGCCGTCATGACGGTTATCAAAACGGTGGACCCTTCTAGTTTCTGGGAACTTGGCGGTTTCAAACTTAGCGGGCACCTTACTATCTGATGATTGATAGAAAACGGTTTGGCCATCTTTTCCACTAACCAGTTTGGATATCTTAGCATCCTTGGTAAGTTGTTCGGCACTACCACCGGATAGTGGCATTCTCATTAAATCACCATTATGTAGATAGACTAGGTAATCGCCCACTTGCACGGGGCTGACGTTCTTGCCACCATCGGTCCATTTCTTTACTTCATTCTTGTTGTTAATGCTGATAATATCAGCAAAATAGGTATTTTCTTGCTTGTCGACACGGTTTAAAACAGCGAAAATATTTCCATTAATAGCAGTAACTTGGGTAATGGATTTCAATTCAAATAAGTCATTTGATTCTATTTTTTTATTCATTAACAACGCCTCTTTTCAATTTAAGTCTAGTATTAATTTTTATCGGCATAAATGCAATAAAAAAGCCCTAACAATGTTAGGACTTTGTTTGTTTTTGATTTTTAAATTGCTCGGTAATGACAAACGATGTAATTGGAATCGTGATGATAACACCGATTAGCGAGAATAAGATGATGATGAACTCGGCATCAAAGACCTTGTCGTTTAAGATGTCACCCAGTGAGTAGGATAATCCGTGGAACCAGACAAATAATGATAATGATCCACCGAATAGTCCAAAGAATAAGGTATTCAATGTCGTTCCAATAATTTGTTTTCCTACATAGACCCCATCGAAGAACAAACGGTTAGGTTTGATTTCCGGATGTTGTTCCTTAATTTCATCCAAACCAGACGCAATCGCCATGGTTGCTTCGGCAATCGCACCCAGTGTACTTAGGATGGCTGTGGAAATCGCAATATCGATAAAGCTAATTCCGATTGGTAGAGATAGCCCTTCTAAGTCATCACTATCTTCTAGACCGAATCCTTGCACCTGTGCCCAGTGTTCGACTGGCACAATCAATAAGACAAGCGCTAGTAGCACCAATACGGAAGCGATAAAGGCTAGACGACTGGTTTCATCATTGGTCCCACTCAAGAAGATGGTCAAGGCCAATAGAATCACTCCGGCAATCAAAGTGACGACGATTGGTGGGAAGTGAAATGCCATCAAGACAATCGCGAAGAATAAGAAGCCAAAGTTAAGCACCAAACTTAGAAATGATTGAAAACCCTGTTTACCCCCTACCAATACCATTAGTACTAATAGGACAAGGCCTAACGCGATAATTGCACTCATTATTTACGCCTCTTTTCTGCAAAAAAACTGGTTAATCCACTGGCAACCGGAACTGCTAGGACAATTCCAATCCCACTGATTAGACTTTGCACCATCCCCAACGACATATTCATTGAAAATGAGTATCCCCAACTATTGCCATTCTTTAAGAATAGAAGAGTCATCGACAAAGTTTCACCCATAAAGATGAAGAATAAGACGTTAATTAGTGGTCCCATGATGGACTTACCGATGTTTCGACCTGACAAGAATAGTTGCTTTCTTGAGACGTCAGGACGTTCCATTTTCAACGCAAATAATGAAGAAATGATATCGGTTGATTCATCCATCACCGCTCCTAATGAACCAATAATGGTTTCAGCTAGGAACAATGGACGTGGTGGCTGAGTGACATATTGCATCGATTCGTAGAAAATCCCCTTTTCATGCGTAAAATGAAAGACAATTAAACTGATTAGAATCGACAAAAAGGTACATGCGACCGTTGAGCCGAGTGTCACAAACATTTGACGGTTCCACCCAATTACTAGCCAAAGAGTTATGGCAGAAAATAGCACCGCTAATATGGAGAAAATCCATAGGACGTTGGATCCGTTGTTAAAACCATCAAAGTATAGTGCCACCATGAACAAGATGGTGTTAATGATGATACTTCCGATGGCCGTAATTCCCGCCATTTTAAGGAAGATAAACATCAGAGCGATTGCTAGATAAATTAAAAAGACGACCGGTGTGTCTCGTTTGGCATCTCTAATTGTGCTTTCACCCTGTCCGTGTAAGACCACAAAGGCTTTTTGGCCGACTTTGTATTTCTTATCCATCGCCTTAGAGTCTGTATATGTATTGTTTAACGTGATGTGTTCACCCTTGTGTTTACCGTTGGTGATTACCCCGCTTAGTTTTTGTACATAGCTGTGATCAACATTTTGAAAAGTATCGACCTCCTTAGTCTTGCTAAGTTCTTCGACTTTTTGAATCTGCATAATTGGTTGAGTATATAAAAAGTCATCGTGACTGACAAAAAACATTAAAATTACCCCAATTAATGCAAAAATCCCCACCATTTTGATGGGGAATTTTTTCAATAAATTACCCAAAATAATTCCTTCTTAATTATCAAATTTTGAACCTAAAAATTCCAGTTTAGGTCATTTTAACACACTTTAATTAAATAAATCTTAAATGGCTCCATCATGCAAGCTTATGCCGTTTAAAGCCGGCAAATCGGCATTTTGCGAATGTAACTTATTTGACACATAACATTTTTCTTTGTAATAATATTACCTATGCTTTAAACAAACTACAATTTCAAGGAGGAAGATCATGACCAAAAAAGTTGAAGTTAAACATCTAACCAAGATTTTCGGTCGTCATGTTGGTCGTGCCAAAGAAATGATCAACGAAGGAAAATCCAAAGATGAAATTTTAGCTAAAACTAACAGCGTGGTTGGTGTTCACGATGCCAACTTCGATGTTAACGAAAATGAAATCTTTGTTATCATGGGACTTTCCGGTAGTGGTAAGTCTACTTTAATTAGAATGTTGAACCGTTTATACGAACCAACTGATGGTGAAATTCTATTAGACGGGGAAAGCATTACTAAATTCGATAAGAAAGAATTACGTGAATTTAGACGTAAGAAGATGAGTATGGTATTCCAAAACTTTGCTCTATTCCCTAACAGAACCATTATCGAAAACACCGCTTACGGTTTAGAAATCCAAGGAGTCGATAAAGAAACTAGACATCAAAAAGCACATGAATGCTTAGAACTAGTTGGATTACAAGGATATGATGATAGATACCCTAATGAATTATCTGGTGGACAACAACAACGTGTCGGATTAGCTCGTGGTTTAGCTAATGACCCAGAAATTCTATTGATGGATGAAGCATTCTCAGCATTGGATCCACTTAACAGAAAAGAAATGCAAGACGAATTGCTAGATTTACAATCACACCTAAAGAAGACTATCATCTTCATCTCACATGACTTAAACGAATCACTACGTATTGGTGACCGTATTATGATCATGCGTGATGGTGAAATTGTTCAAATCGGTTCACCAGAAGACATCTTACAACACCCTAAGAATGATTATGTTGAAAAATTCATCGAAGGTGTGGACAGAACTAAGATTCTTACTGCTAGCCGCGTTATGATTAGACCAGATGTTATCAACATCGAAAAAGACGGTCCAAGAACCGCTCTAAGATTAATGAAAGACAACCACAACTCAAGTGTTTACGTTGTTGATTCAGAACACCACTTCAAGGGATTAATTGATGCTAAGGATGTTATCAAACAAATCGAAGATGACAAGCGTGACTTAGAATCAATTCTTAGAACCGACGTTCCAACAACTACACCTGATACACCTATCAAGTCACTATTAAACGACATTTCCAAGACTTCAGTACCATTCGCGGTATTGGACGACAATGATCGACTACTAGGAATTATCATTAGAAGTTCCGTATTAGGCGCAATTTCTGGAAACGAGGTGCAAAATAATGGCTAATTTATTTTCTTTAACTATGCAACCAATTCCATTTGCAGATTGGATTAACAGTTTTGTTAACTGGTTAACTCAATTCGTTGGTTTCTTCAACGGTATCACTGATTTCATTGGTGCAATCGTTAACTCATTCCAATGGGTATTTGATTTACTACCCGTTTGGTTATTCATCATCTTAGTTCTAGGTATTACTTACTGGGCATTACATGACAGCAAGCACTGGGGACTAATGATCTTCGAACTTATCGGTCTTGTATTAATTTACAACCAAGGTTACTGGAGAGATATGACTCAAACATTAACACTAGTTCTTACTTCTAGTTTAATCATCGTTGTTATCGGTATTTCTTTGGGAATCTGGATGGCAAAGAGCCATACTGTTAAGGTAATCGTTAAACCAATCCTAGACTTTATGCAAACAATGCCTGCATTCGTTTACCTAATTCCTGCCGTTGCTTTATTCGGTATCGGAATGGTACCCGGGGTTATTGCTTCTGTTATCTTCTCACTACCTCCAGTAGTTAGAATGACTAACCTAGGAATTGAACAAGTTCCTACTGATTTAATTGAAGCTGCCGATTCATTCGGTTCAACTGGTTGGCAAAAGCTAATCAAGGTTGAATTACCAATTGCTAAGAACACATTAATGTCTGGTGTTAACCAAGGTATGATGCTTGCTCTATCAATGGTAGTTATCGCTTCAATGATTGGTGCCGTTGGTCTTGGTTCAGAAGTTTACTTCGCCGTAGGTAGAAACAACGCTGGTTCTGGTTTCACTGCTGGTTTTGCAATCGTAATCCTAGCAATCATCCTAGACCGTGTTACTCAAGCCTTTAACAAGAACAAAAAACACTAATTAGGAGGATTTAAATGAGAAAGAAAACTAGATATGTTTTAGCAACATTAACCATGTTTCTTATGGCAACAGTTCTAACTGCTTGTAGTAGTTTAACTTCTCCATATAATCCTCATAAGAAGTTAGGTCCTCAAATCAACTACACCATCACTGGTATTGATGCTGGGGCCGGTATTATGGCTTCTACACAAAATGCGTTAAAGGAATATCCTTTAGCACAAAACAAGTGGCAACTACAAACTAGTTCAACTGCTGCAATGACTTCTACATTAGCTAAAGCAATTAAGTACAAACAACCAATCGTAGTTACCGGATGGCAACCACACTGGATGTTCAAGAAGTTCCCTCTTAAGTTCCTAAAGGATCCTAAGAATGTTTACGGTTCTTCAGAACAAATCCACACAATTGCTAGAAAGGGTCTAGCCAAGGATAATCCTGGTGCTTACAAGATTCTAAAGCAATTCCACTGGACTCCATCTCAAATGTCAGACGTAATGCTACAAACTAATGCTGGTGTTGATCCTAAGGTCGCTGCTGATAACTTCATCAAGAAGAACCCTAAGTTATACCAAGAATGGACTAAGGGTGCTCCTAGAGGTAATGGTAAAGCAGTTAAGTTAACTTACGTTGCTTGGGATTCAGAAATCGCATCAACTAATGTGATGGCTGAAGTTCTAAACAAGATGGGTTACAAGGCAACTATCCAAGCACTAGAAATGCAACCAATGTGGGCATCAATCGCAACTAACGCTGCCGATGCCTCACTATCAGCTTGGTTACCTAACACTGCCGGTTTATACATGAAACAATACAAGGATAAAATCGATGATGTTGGTCCAAACTTGAATGGTGCTAAGGTTGGATTGGCTGTTCCTAAGTACATGAAGAACATCAACTCAATCGAAGATTTAATCAACAAATAATAATAAAGAAAAGCTATTCTATTAACTTTAGAATAGCTTTTTTATATACTAGGGATATAGCAAAAAAATAAACGTAAATGAGGTGTCAAAATGAGTAATGACAAGATTAACGAATCACTAATCAAAGACGACTTCTATCAAGCCGTTAACGGTGAATGGGTTAAGAATGCAACCATTCCATCAGACCACTCTTCAACCGGTGGTTTCATGGACCTAGTCGATAACATCGACAAAACTTTAATGAATGACTTTGACGCCCTACTTGATGGATCAATGCAACCATCAAATGACGATATGCAAGAATTCAAGAAGTTATACGATTTAGCAATGGACTTTGATAAGCGTGAACAAGATGGTGCTAAACCACTAAAAGCCACCCTTCAAAGAATCGAAGACGTTAAATCATTCGACGATTTAAATCAGCAACTATCTGATTGGACTCTATCTGGTTTGCCCCTACCATTTGGTTTCGGCATTGAAGCAGACATGAAGAACGCCAAGTACAACGCATTGTACGCAAGCGGTGCTTCAACCTTCCTACCAGATAAGACCTACTATGATAAACAAAACCCGGCTGGTGCCAAACTAATGCCAGTGTTCCGTGACATGATGCAAAAGCTATTAACTATGGTTGGCTACGACGAACAACAAGCTAAAAACATCGTCGATGCCGCTGAAGACTTCGATAGAACCATCGCAACACACATCAAGTCAGCCGAAGAAAATGCCGACTTCACTAAGATGTACAACCCAATGAGCTACAGTGATCTAGCTAGTCAAATTGAAAAGTTTGATATGGATGACTACGTTACTGGTCTAATTGGCCAAGTGCCTGATCAAGTCATCGTGACTGAACCAGACTACTTCAAGGCATTCAATGAAATCGTCAACGACGATACATTCTCCAAGATGAAGAACTGGATGATTGTGAAGGTCGTTAAGGGGTCTGCTGGTCTACTATCAGAAGAATTACGTCAAATCGGTGGAACTTTCTCACGTACCCTTTCAGGTAAGAAGGAAGCTACTAAACCTAATAAGGCCGCATACTACCTAGCATCCGGATTATTCGACCAAGTCGTTGGTGACTACTACGGTCGTAAGTACTTCGGTGAAAAGGCCAAACAAGATGTCCACGACATGGTCGTTAAGATGATTAACGTTTACGAAAAGCGTCTATCACAAAACGACTGGTTGAGTGAAGACACTAAGAAGATGGCTATCACAAAGTTAAACGCTCTAGCTATTCACGTTGGTTACCCTGATGAAATCAACCCACTTTACCACCAATTCAAGGTAGTTGGTAAGGAAGATGGCGGTGATTTATACACCAACGTTGAAAACATCGACAAGATTATCACTAAGGATAAGTTCAGCAAGTGGAACCAACCAGTAGATAAGAGCATCTGGGACATGAGCGCTAACACGGTTAACGCTTACTACTCACCTCTGGAAAACGTGATTGTCTTCCCTGCTGCTATTTTACAAGCACCTTTCTATAGCCTAGAACAATCATCAAGTCAAAACTTTGGTGGTATCGGTGCCGTTATCGCCCATGAAATTTCTCATGCGTTTGATAACAACGGTTGTCAATTCGACCAATACGGTAACCTAAACAACTGGTGGACCGAAGATGATCATAAGCACTTCGATGCCCTAGCCGAAAACATGGTTAAGGAATTCGATGGTTTAGACTTCGCCGGACAAAAGGTTAACGGTAAGTTGACCGTTTCAGAAAATATCGCCGATGCTGGTGGTCTAAGCTGTGCCCTAGAAGCTGCCAAGGGAGAAGCAGACGTAAACCTACGTGACTTCTTCATCAACTGGGCAACCATCTGGCGTACCAAATCAACTGAACAATACAAACAATTACTACTATCAATCGATGTGCACGCTCCAACCGAACTAAGAGCACAAGTTCAAGTGAAGAACCTAGAAGACTTCTACAAGACCTTCGACGTTCAACCCGGGGACGGAATGTACTTACCTGAAGATAAGCGAGTAAATATTTGGTAATAAAAAAAGACCTGACAAAAGGAACTGCAACTATTATTTTGAACAAATAAATAAAAGCAGCTTTCTAACTCTTTAATTGGGCAACTGATTTTCTGTATTCTACAGGGGATTG
>NZ_JXDF01000021.1 GCF_001308195.1 Apilactobacillus kunkeei
TGAACTGAACCCCTTGAGTTGGAGAAATCTAACTTAAGGGGTTCTTTTATGTTTTCTAAAGAATTAAAATTAGCTGCCATTAAAGATTATTATAATGGTTTAGGATTTACAAAAATCACTAATAAATATGGTATTAAAGGGTCTGCGACCCTTTATGAATGGATCAGAAAAGTTGAACAATTTGGAATTGAATATTTCTCAAAAAATACAAAGACATATTATGAATATTCATTTAAAATAAAGGTCATAAATTGGCGACTTAAAAATCATGAATCTTTAACAAATGCCGCACGGCATTTCGGTATAAGCGGTCCTTTTGTGATATATCAATGGGAACGATTAGAAGCTGAAGGTCGCCTAAATAAACCTAAAGGAAGACCGCCCAAAATGAAAAATAATAAAGATATGTCATTAGAAGAAAAGAATAAGCAACTTGAACAACAAGTAACATACTTACAAGCTAAGGTTGCATACTTGGAAAAATTGGACGCCTTGATTCAAAGCAAAAAATCACCAATAAAGAAAAAGCGCAAATAATAAATGAGTTAAGGCGAGAAATGAACGTTCCATTATTTGTGTTATTAGATATTGCCGAGATGTCTAGTAGTAGTTATTACGATGCGTGTCAACGTGAGTACGAAGTTGATGACCAAGAGGTCATCAGTGAGATGAAAGTCATTAGAAACGAATTTAAAGATTACGGATATAGAAGAGTAACCATTGAATTGAAACGCCGAGGATATAATATCAATCATAAAAAAGTCCTTCGCATCATGAAGAACGAAGGACTCTTATGTGATAGTTATAAAAGAAAAATCAGAAAGTATAATTCTTATAAAGGAACTTGTGGCAAGGTCGCAAGCAATAGACTAAGAAGAAGATTTAAAACAGATCGACCATATCAAAAGATAGTTACAGACGTTACTGAACTTAGATGGGGAAACAAAACAACCTTAGAAAGAGCATATTTCACAGCGTTTATGGATTTATACAACGGTGAAATAATTTCTTGGAATATAGGATTACACCCAAACGTTGATTTTGTAGTTTCTCCATTAAATGAATTAATGGGACTACGTCCCAAAACTAATTACAGAATGACTGTTCATTCAGATCAAGGATTTCAGTATCAAAACGGTAGATATATCAATGTTTTAAAAAGTAATAAAGTGTTTCAAAGTATGAGTAGAAAAGCTACTTGTTTAGACAATGCATGCATAGAAAGCTTCTTTAATCAATTAAAGGTCGGCACTGTTCATAATAATAATTTTAAAGATTATAATTCCCTTAACCAAGCGGTTAAGGAATATATCTCCTATTACAACAATTATCGTATAAAACAAAAACTGGGAGGAATGTCACCGGTTGAATACCGGAACAATTCCTCCCAGAAAATTGCATAACCATCCTCCAATTTTAGGGGTTCAGGTCA
>NZ_JXDF01000022.1 GCF_001308195.1 Apilactobacillus kunkeei
AATAATCTTTAATGGCAGCTAATTTTAATTCTTTAGAAAACATAAAAGAACCCCTTAAGTTAGATTTCTCCAACTCAAGGGGTTCAGTTCACCGGATCAAATTGATCCGGTCTTTTTATTTATGCTTTTGGAATAAACAAGTTACCTAAAGTTGCAGCGACAATTGCTTTAATCGAATGCATACGATTTTCGGCCTCTGTGAACTGCCAAGCATATTTACTATTAAATACCTCATCGCTAACCTCTAATGCGGTTAAACCGTATTTTTCTTCGATATACTGCCCTTTTGTGGTCTTGTTGTCATGAAAAGATGGTAGACAATGCATAAAAATGATTTCATCATCATTCATCCCCGTCTTTTCGATCATTTCCATATTAACTTGATATGGTTTTAATAATTGAATTCTTTCATCCCAATTATCTTCACCCATTGATACCCAAACATCCGTATATAATACATTGGAACCTTTAACCCCGGAATCGACATCGTCAGTGATGACAACTTCGGCGCCAGATTGTTGAGCGTATTTTTGCGCTAGTTCTTGGTTTTCCTTGGATGGGAATAATGATTTTGGTGCAACGATGTGCACATTCACACCCAATAAAGCGGCGGTGATTAATAGTGAGTTGGCCATGTTGTTTCTACCATCACCAACATAGGTTAATGTAAGGCCTTCTAGTTTGCCAAACTTTTCCTTCATGGTCATGAAGTCGGCTAGCATTTGGGTTGGATGACTGTCATCGGTTAGCCCATTCCAAACCGGAACACCACTGTATTTTGATAGTGTTTCAACGTCTTGTTGTTTGAATCCACGAAATTCGATTCCGTCATACATTGATCCTAAGACCTTGGCGGTGTCTGAAACTGATTCTTCGTCACCGAAGTGAATGTCGTTAGTACCTAAATATTCGGCGTGACCGCCCAAATCATTGATGGCAATCACAAATGATGAACGAGTTCTGGTTGATGGTTTTTCAAACAGTAAGGCAATGTTCTTACCGGCTAAAAATTCGTGTTTAATGTTGTTTTTCTTTAAGTGTTTTAAATGAATTGCGAAATCGATTAGGTAGTTAATTTCATCGGCGGAAAAATCGTCGATATTTAGTAAACTTCTACCGTAAAAAATATTATTTAACATGCTGCCACTTCCTTTTCTAAAACGTTTTTAATTTGTTGAACTCCCCATTCTAGGGTCTTTTTATCCATGATTAATGGTGGTAGTAAACGCAATGTGTTGGCACGTGCTGAGATTGTTAGCATCCCGTTTTCTTGTAATTGTTTGATCACCTCTGCCACGTCAATTGAATCGGATAAATGAATTCCGACCATGAATCCACGACCAGAAATTTTTTCGACATTTTTAAGTGGTAGTAATTGCGTATTTAGTTCTTGGAATAGATATTCACCCTTTAATTTGACTTCATTCAAAAATTCGGGTGTCATTTGATTTAAAACGGCATTGGCAGCGGCCATAACGACCTTATTGCCACCAAATGTATTGCCGTGAGTGCCTGGGCCAAATGCTGAAGCTAATTCCTTTTTCGCTAGCATTGCACCAACCGGTAAACCATTGCCTAAGCCTTTTGCACAGGTGATGATATCTGGGTTCAATCCAGCGTATTCAAAGGCAAACTTGTATCCGGTACGGCCCATCCCCGCTTGGACCTCGTCGACAATTAATAAGGTGTTAGTTTCATGACACTTAACTTCGACCTTCTTTAGCCATTCGGTGTTTCCGACGTTAACACCACCTTCTCCTTGAATCGCTTCTAGGATGACTGCGGCACAATCATCATCGATGAAATCTAGTGCTTTATCGTCGTTGTATTCGGCAAATTCACTGCCGGGTACTAAAGGTGTAAAACCACTTTGTATGGCTTCGTATCCGGTCAATGATAGTGATCCATAGGTACGACCGTGGAAGCCATAGTTAAATGCGAGTACCTTTTTCTTGTGAGTGTACTTACGTGCAATCTTAAACGCTGCTTCATTGGCTTCGGTACCTGAATTACATAAGAATGCTAGGTAGCCTTCTGGACAAAGCTTGCCAGCGACTTGGTCTTGCATCGAATTAATGTATAGGTTGGAAGTGTGCCAAATGTGGTTTAGTTGTTCACCCACCGCAGTTTTAACCTGTTCATTACTGTATCCCAGGTTGCAAACCCCAATTCCACTGGTGAAGTCGACATACTCCTTGCCGTTGGCATCGATGATATGCCAGTCGTGTCCGTCAATTGGTTCGATATCAAAATATTTATAAGTTGGTAATACGTTTTCCATTCCTGTCATCCCCTAATCAATAATTGTTGTTCCGTGTTCTTCTAAGTTATTAGTAATTATGACGTTTTCGACGCCGTGATCAATCGCATCTAAGGCTGCTTTTACCTTTGGAATCATCCCACTGACAATGTAGTGTTCTTTGATTAATTCGATTGCTTGTTTGTGGGTCAACTCTTCTAGCATCTCGTCTTCGACCTTCACTCCACAGACGTCGGTCAATAAGACCAGTTCATCCGCATGTAGTAATGAGGCCATTTCACTGGCTGCAATGTCTGCGTTGACGTTTAGTTTGTCAGTATCATTTTTATAAACGATTGAAGACATCAAGCCGACGGAGTTGTCGGTCATCTTGTTAATCCATTCGGTATCAACCTGACTAATGGTGCCGACCTCACCGTACTTTTCGTGGTCTAGGTAATCGCCTTTGACAAACGAGTATCCGTAGCTATTGAGGTTATGGGTTTCAATGCCGTGATCCATTAGTTTCTTGCCAAGTTGTTCTTGAATGACATCGTTTAACAACAAGTCCGAAATCTTCATCATTTCTGGGTTTGTGACTCTGATACCATCGATTTTTTTGACCGTTTCACCGACAAACTCACCACATTTTGAGATGATGTTGCCACCACCGTGGACGATGATGATGTGTTCACCATCATCTTGTTTTTCGGCAACGTATTCGAAGAAATCTTCTGGTAAGTGATTAATCATATTTCCGCCAATTTTTAAAATAATCATATTAATCACCCCTCGTAAGCCGCATTAATCTCAACGTACTTGTAGGTCAAGTCGCAGCCCCAAGCAGTTCCACTGGCATTACCAACATTTAAGTCGACATCGATGATGATGTTTTCATCGGTAAATAGTGACTTTAGTTCTTCATCAGTGAACGAGACCGGAACACTGTTAGTGACAATTTCGGTGCCGTTTAAAGTAATTGCGACATGGTTTGGATCGACGTGGGCATGAGTTTGACCGATGGCTTGAACGATTCTGCCCCAGTTGGCTTCCTTACCAAAAATCATGGATTTTACCAAGTTAGAACCAACGATTGCCTTTGATACTAGGTTGGCTTCTTGTTTGTCGAATGCATTATTAACGTTAACTTCCACGAAGTTATTAGCACCTTCACCATCTTGGGCGACCTTTTTCGCAAGTGTGGTTAGTACATATTTGAAACCTTTAGCAAACTCGATATATTCATCGCTGCCCGGAACTAGTTGGTCGTTTTGAGCAGCACCGTTGGCCATCGCTAAGACCATATCGTTAGTGGACATGCAGCCATCAACAGTGATTTGGTTAAAGGTTGAAACGATGTCTTCGCTCAATAGTTTTTGTAAATTATCCCCCGCAATGTTGGCATCGGTAACGATGAAACTAAGTGTGGTCCCCATGTTTGGATGAATCATCCCTGATCCCTTTGAAAAACCGGTAATGGTAACTGGTTTGTCATTTAGGGTCAATTCAACACATACCTTCTTAGAACAGGTATCAGTAGTGATAATTGCTTCCGGTGCGTCGATATCATCGGTGCTTAGTTCTAGATGATCGACACCGTTTTGGTATGTATTCATATCTAGTTGTTTACCAATAATTCCGGTTGAAGCAACACCAATTAAGGTATCGTCTAGGTGTAATTTATCGGCAACTAATTGTTTGGAATTGTAGACATTTTGAATGCCTTCATCGCCGGTAAATGAGTTGGCGTTACCAGAGTTAACGATGATTGCTTGTAGTTGATGATTTAATTCAATAGTTTTCTTGGTGACTTGAACGGGTGCTGCCTTGAATTGGTTGGTAGTATAAACACCTGCGGCAGCAGCGGGTGTGTCTGATACTACCCAGCACATGTCTAGTTGTTCATCTGGTTTGAATCCCGCATGGGTTGATCCTGATTTAATATTTAGTGGCCATTTAAAATCGATTGTTTTCATAATTAGTTCCTCCTAAGGTAATACGTGCATTAGTTCTAATCCGTCAGTTTCTTCAAAATCAAATAGGTGGTTGAAGTTTTGAATTGCTTGTCCAGCGGCACCCTTAATCATGTTGTCGATGACACTGACAATCATTAAAGAGTTATTGCTGGAATTAAAAGAAAGCCCAACATGACACTCGTTTGTACCGACTACGCTCTTGATAGTTGGTAGCTCATCCATTGATACGTGAACAAATTTACTGTTCGCATATAATGAATCGAATGCATGTTGGACTTTATCCATTTCAATATTTGATTTTAGTTTCACAAACATAGTGCACATAATTCCCTTGTTTAAAGGAACCAAGGTGGTCATGAATTCAATGTTTTGAACGTTTTTATTCCAAACTTGTAACTTTTGGACGATTTCTGGAATATGTTTGTGTTCGTGGGGTTTATATACTTGTAGGTTTTCATTAGCCATGACAAAATGACTGGAATCACTAAGTGACTTTCCAGCTCCTGATAAACCTGACTTCGCATCAATCACAATGCTATCTAAATCGATCAAATCTTCTTTGACTACAGGTGCCAACCCTAATAGCACAGCGGTAGCATAACATCCTGGGTTTGCAATGTACTTTGCACCCTCACTGTCATCAATATCTGCTAAGCAGTATTGTGCCTTTTGTAAGTCTGATAGTTCAGCGGGTTCTTTTTGATACCACTTCACGTATTCATCAGGGTCTTTTAATCTGTAATCTCCTGATAAGTCAATGACCGGAAAACCGGCTTTGATAAAGGGTTTAGCCATCTTTGATGTCACACCAGCTGGAGTGGCAAAAAAGACCGCATCATTGTCTTTGATAATGGCATTTTCGTCATAAGGAAAGACTAAGTGTTGATCGTATGAAAATTCGTCATTAATTTGGTTTAACTGAGTTGGTTTGGACAAATTATGTCCGTATAAATTAATTTGATTTACTTGAGAATGTTTTTTTAATAATTCATATAAAGTTGATCCGGCGTATCCGGTAATTCCAATAATTGCGACTTGCATAATAGCGACAGTCCTTTCGATAAGTTCAATTTTTTAGACACTGCTCCTGTTGAAAAAACGTTGCTACGTCGCCTTTGGTTTAAGTTTTGTTTTGTCATGTTAATCACCCTTTTGTATTTTTTTGATGTCTCGGTAACATCTTGCAAATTACAATAGCACAACTTTTTATTTTTGCAAACTTATTTTTTAATTTTAATTTAATCTTGTTTTAATTTTTTAGTTATGTTAAATTGAGTTCAACGAAAACAAATAATTTTAAAAAGTGGTGAGTGTTATGAACAACAAATCAAATAATACACTAACTGAATACACTGCATTGAGGAGGACACGTATTGTGCCGTCCCCAACTTTTAGGCGCACTTTTTAATCAAACAATAAATTAGTCGAGGGACGGCAGAAATAAATTTTAAGTTATGCTGAAATTTATCTGCGGGTCCCTTTTTTAATCCGAATATGAATAACTGGATACTTTTCGCATAATTTAAAATAAGTTGCATTCTACTGTCGATCGACTTATTTATGGATATGGGCAAATGTATTCAGGACGTAAGGTTGATCACATAGTTGGTCAGCCTTTTTTTATTTACCAAAATTTGGAGGTAATTATTATGAAAACGTATTTAGTATTAAGTAACGGCTCAATTTATCAGGGATATTCAAAATTAAAACCTACAACTACTGCCGGTGAGGTAGTATTTAGCACCGGTATGACTGGTTATCAAGAAACCATCACGGATCCAAGCTACTATGGACAAATCATGGTCTTTACATACCCGCTTATCGGAAACTACGGCATCAACTTTGAGGATAACGAAAAGGATACACCTTGTGTTTCCGGCATCATCGCATATGACATTGCGGAACACCCTAGCAACTACCGTAGCAAGATGTCGCTTTATCAATATGCCGAAAAGTTCAACATCCCCATGATTGAAGGCATCGATACACGTGAATTAACCAAGGAACTTCGTCACGACGGCTGCATCAAAGGCGTTATCACCGACAACCCAAACGATGAAGCGGTCCAAAATCTTTTGAACAAACCGGTATCGTTTGCCAACCATGCAACAAAAGAAACAACACATATTAAGGGTGATGGCCTAAAGGTAGCCGTTATCGATTATGGAATTAAGAACTCCATCGTTTCTGAATTGGTTAACTTTAATGCCGACGTTCATATCTTTCCCGCCGATGTGTCAGCTCAAGAAATTGAAGACATCAATCCAGACGGCATCGTCTTATCAAACGGTCCCGGCGATCCAGCTAACATGATTGATAAGATTGGTGTCATTCAAGAACTTCAAGAAGAATATCCAATCATGGGAATCTGTTTAGGTAATCAACTACTAGGATTAGCCAATGGCGCCAAGACATTCAAGATGAAGTTTGGCCACCGTGGTTTCAACCATGCCGTTAAGGACCTACAAACAAACAAGTGCTACTTCACATCTCAAAACCACGGGTATGCACTCCTACCCGAATCAATTCCGGGTTCAAACGTCGACGTTCTATTCGAAGAAGTTAACGATCACACCGTCGAAGGAATCAAGGTCAAGGGTCATAACGCCTTTTCAGTTCAATTCCATCCGGATGCATCCCCTGGTCCACACGACGCACTATTTATATTCAATAAATTCTTCAACATGATTACCAAGAAGGAGGTTTTAACAAATGAGTAAAGACACCGACATCCATAAAATTTTAGTCATCGGTTCCGGACCGATTGTCATTGGTCAAGCGGCCGAATTTGACTACTCGGGTTCCCAAGCCTGTCTGTCATTAAAGGAAGAAGGCTACGAAGTTGTCTTGGTGAACTCCAATCCGGCCACTATTATGACCGACAAGGATATCGCTGATGAAGTCTACATCGAACCCATTACCATCGATGCAATTGAAAAAATCATCGAAAAGGAATTACCGGAAGCCATCCTCCCTACTTTAGGTGGCCAAACTGGTTTGAACATGGCCAAGGACTTAGCCGACGCCGGCATCTTGAAAAAGTACGGCATCAAATTACTAGGTACCAAGCTACAATCCATCGAGGAAGCCGAAGACCGTGACCTCTTCAAACAATTGATGAATGATTTAGACGAACCGGTACCCGAATCAACAATCGCAAACAATCTAGAAGATGCCAAAAAGTTAGCCACAAAGATTGGCTATCCATTGGTGATTCGTCCCGCTTACACGCTAGGTGGGACCGGTGGTGGTTTCGTTCATAACGATGACGAACTAGAAACCATCGTCACCAACGGTTTAGAAATGTCACCAGTTACTCAAGTCTTGGTAGAAAAATCAATTGCCGGATACAAGGAAATCGAATTCGAAGTGATGCGTGACGCCAAGGACAATGCGTTAATCGTTTGTTCAATGGAAAACGTCGATCCAGTCGGTGTCCATACTGGTGATTCAATCGTTGTCTCACCTACGCAAACCCTATCCGATAAGGACTACCAAATGCTAAGAGATGCCGCATTAAAGATTATTCGTGCGCTAGATATCAAAGGTGGCGTGAACATTCAAATGGCCATCGACCAACACAGTGGTGACTACTTCATCATCGAAGTTAACCCCCGTGTCTCTCGTTCATCAGCATTAGCCTCCAAAGCAACCGGATATCCAATTGCTAAAATCTCCGCCAAGATTGCGGTGGGTATGACACTAGATGAAATCATCAATCCACTGACTGGGAAGTCGCTTGCTGAATTCGAACCAGCACTGGATTACATCGTCACCAAGATTCCACGTTTGCCATTCGATAAGTTTACCGACATCGATAATTCACTTGGTACTCAAATGAAGGCAACTGGAGAAGTCATGGCTATCGGTAGAAACTTCGAAGCATCCCTATTAAAGGCGATTCGTTCTCTCGAAGATGGCAACAGTCATGACTTTACCAATAGTTCAAAAGACGAATTATTGGAAAGCATTAAAACTCCAACCAATCAACGTTTATTCCAAATCTTGGAACTACTTAGTCGTCATATCAGCGTTGAAGATATTCATGACAACACCCAAATCAATCAATTCTTCCTATATAAGATGCAACACATTATTGAAATTAAGGAAGAACTTAAAGATGATCAATCAGTTGATGCATTGAAAATAGCCAAACAATACGGCTTTTCAGATCAACAAATCGCATCCATCTGGAATTGCAGCGAAGCAGATGTCTACAACACCAGAATGCAAAACAATATCGTTGCTGGTTTTAAAATGGTCGATACTTCTGCTGGTGAATTCGATTCAACCACCCCTTATTACTACAGCACGTTCGGTCAATCCAACGAATCTAAGGTCAGCGATAAAAAATCAATTTTGATTGTGGGTTCAGGACCCATTAGAATTGGCCAAGGTGTGGAATTCGACTACGCCACCGTTCATTCCATCTTTGCCGTTAAGAAGGCTGGATACGAAGCTATCGTGATTAACTCCAATCCAGAAACCGTCTCGACCGACTTCTCAATCTCGGACAAGTTATACTTTGAACCACTAACCATCGAAGATGTCATGAATGTGATTAACCTGGAAAAACCAGCTGGTGTCATTCTCCAATTCGGTGGGCAAACCGCCATCAACCTGTCTGAAGGCCTATCCAAACTGGGTGTCAATGTTTTAGGAACCACCGTTGAAGATATTAATATCAGTGAGGATCGTGAATTATTTAGCCACGCCATCACTAGTCTAAATATCAAACAACCATACGGGACATCCGTCGAAAGTATCGAAGGCGCCCTTCAGGCCACCAAGGAAATGAACTACCCAGTGTTATTACGTCCTTCATACGTCATTGGTGGTAAGGCGATGAGAATCGTTCATAATGAAGAAGAATTACTGAACTACATGCAAACCGCGGTCAATGTATCGCATCAACACCCCGTTTTAATTGATTCCTACCTATATGGAACGGAAGCCGAGGTCGATATCATCTCAGATGGTGAAACGGTCATCATTCCTGGAATCATCGAACACGTTGAAAGTTCGGGTGTCCATTCCGGTGATTCAATGGCGATCTACCCACCCCAACACATCTCGTTTAACATTCAAAAACAAATTACCGACATCGCCATTAACTTAGCGAAGAAGTTAAAGACCATCGGTTTGATGAATATTCAATTCATCATTTCAGACGATCAGGTATATGTAATCGAGGTAAACCAAAGAGCTTCTAGAACGGTTCCATTCCTATCAAAGGTAACTGACGTGCCAATCGTCGATTTAGCTACCAATGCTATATTAGGGACTCCCTTAACATCATTTGGTTATGAAAATGGACTAATTACCCCATCCAGTTTTGTATCTGTTAAATCCCCGGTATTTAGTTTTAATAAACTACCAGGTGCTGATGCGAACCTCAGTCCAGAAATGAAGTCGACCGGAGAAGTAATGGGTACCGCGATTGATTACGATTCAGCTTTAGCGAAGTCATTATCCGCAGCCGGAATCAATATCAAGGAGCACGGTAACGTCTTGTTAAACCTCAGTCATCATGATGACGAACAAAACAAGCAGTTAATTGAAGGCTTATCTGCTTTTAGTTTTAACATTGTTGATATGAAACCAGGAGAGATTACTGAAGATAACGTTGATTTAATCATCAACACAGCTGAAGATGATCACCTCAACAATATTGCAACCGCCTTTTCAATTCCGTTATTCACTTACATTGATACGGCCAATGCATTTATCCAATCACTCAATTGTGACGATATAATGGTAGAAATGATATAAAAAAAGACCTAATCCAAATGGATTAGGTCTTTTAATTTTGTTTATTTATGAATTCCGATTGATTTTAGATATTTAGCTTCTTTTTCAGGATCGAATTCTTTTTCAGACTTACCAATAATCACTGTTGCTAGTGAGTTACCGATAACGTTAACTGCGGTTCTGGCCATATCAATGAAACGGTCAATTCCGGCAATGAATGTTAAACCAGAAACTGGGATACCAACAGTTGAAACGGTTGCTAATAGAACAACGAATGAAGCACCAGGAACACCGGCCATACCCTTTGAAGTAATCATTAGGGCAACTAGTAAAGTAAGTTGTTGACCAATGCTTAGGTGAATTCCGTAAGCTTGAGCTAGGAATAATGCAGCAAGTGATTGGTAAATTGCTGAACCATCAAGGTTAAATGTGTAACCAGTTGGGATTACGAATGAAACGATTGATGGGCTAACACCAAACTTAGTCATCTTGTCGATACTTCTAGGTAGCGCAGCTTCTGAACTTGCAGTTGAGAATGCTAATACAGCTTCTTCCTTAACAACCTTTAGAAGGTCAGTAATCTTGAAACCAAAGATTCTAGCAGCTAGTCCCATAACAACAAGTACGAATACCATCATTGTTAGGTAAGTTAATAAAACGAAGTAACTTAGTGGAGCTAAAGCAGAAACACCAAGTTCGGCTAGAGTAACACCGATTAATGCACAAACACCAATTGGAGATAACTTCATGATCCAACCAGTAATCTTGAACATTACTTGTGATACGGCGTTTAAGAAATCAACGATAACCTTACCCTTTTCACCAACTGCAGCAGTACCTAAACCAAAGAATACTGAGAATACGATAATTGGCATCATATCACCAGAAGCAATTGAGTTAAATACGTTGACCGGAATTAGGTTAATTAATGTACCCCAGATTCCAGTGTGGTTTGCAGTCTTTGCGGTGGTCATGTATTGGGTAATATCAGTAGCGTGTAATGAATGCACGTTAATGAAGTCACCAGGATGGAAAACATTACCAACAACTAAACCTAAAACGATGGCGATAGTAGTCATAATTTCGAAGTATAAAATGGTCTTTCCACCGATACGGCCTAACTTATGGATATCACCAATGTTGGCAATCCCAACAGTTAAACATGAAACAACGATTGGGACAACGATCATTTGAATCAAACGAATGAACATTGTACCAACACTTTGCATTGCAGTAATTGCGGTAGCGTTCTTGTAGAACACTAGACCTAGGATGATACCTAAAATTAAACCAATTAGGATTTGCCATCCTAGTGTTATCTTAAATTTCTTCATTACGAAGCCTCTCCTTAATATGTATTAATATAATTTTATCATAAATCACGAATAATATCCCCGGTTAATAATGAAAATGTACCTAAATAACGATAAAAGACAAACTATTTTATGTAGTTTTGCGATAGTAATTCAGATATTAACATTATGGTGCGCCCTTGGATTAACGAAATATCTCTATTTCCATTCAAATCCTGTAGTTAATCAAGTGTGATCAGCACACCTCTTTAATTCTATCATAAAAAGTAATGTATCGTTTTGAATGTACAAAAAAAGAGCTACCAAACGGTAACTCTTTTATAAATTGCGCGGCGACTTCCTACCCTTGCAGAGGGCGATCCCTCAACTACTATCGGCGTTTAGAAGCTTAACTTCTGTGTTCGGCATGGGAACA
>NZ_JXDF01000023.1 GCF_001308195.1 Apilactobacillus kunkeei
TGTTGACCATCAATATTAGTATTACCATCTTTGATTGCACCGTTAATTTCATCTGCATTTGAAGCATCATCAATCTTAGCTTGGGCAGCTTTATTAGCATCATCAACATTCTTCTTTTGTGCGTCTTTTTCTGCACTAGTCAAAGTGTCATCAGCATCAATAGCTTTTTTAATCTTGTTGGCTTCAGCATCCATTTGTGACTTAGCGTCAGATTTCTGAGTGTCTAATGGTGTACCTGATTTGTGTTCACCATCAATCTTTTGGTTACTATTGTCGACAGCTTGTTTGATACCTTCAGCATCGTAGGATGCTTCGATTGCCTTCTTACCAGCGTCAACATCGGCATCGATGGCTGCCTTTTGAGCATCCTTTTCGGATTGAGTTAATGTGTTATCAGCATCAATAGCTGCCTTAACCTTGTTTGCTTCTGTATCTAAGTCATTCTTCTTAGCTGTCTTTTGATCAGCTACGGCTTGGCCTGAAACGTGGTCACCATTGATTTTACCTGTAGTGTAACTGACTAACTTGTTGATGTCATCGGCGTTAGTTGCACTATCAATGGATTTTTCGCCGGCTTCTCTATCAGCGTCAACCTTGGCACTTTGGGCATCTTTTTCGGCTTGGGTTAATGTCGCATCGTTTGCGATATCTTGTTTAATCTTAGTTGCTTGGTCGTCCAATGACTTCTTAGCAGCTGCCTTTTGGTCATCAACTGATTCACCTGGTACATGGTCACCATTGATTTTATCGTTACCATTATCAGTTGCTTCTTTGACACCTTCAGCATCAGTGGCAGCGTCGATAGCCTTTTCAGCAGCTTCCTTATCGGCTTCTACCTTGGCAGTTTGAGCATCTTTTTGAGCTTGAGTTAATGTCGCATCGTTTTGGATATCGTTCTTAGTCTTAGCTGCTAGGTCTTCTAATTGTTTCTTAGCAACGGACTTTTGGTCATCAACTGACTTACCTGCTTTGTGATCACCAGAAATATTATTATTGCCATTATCAGTTGCTTCCTTAACACCTTCAGCATCAGAGGCAGCGTCGATAGCCTTTTCAGAAGCTTCCCTATCAGCATCCACCTTAGCAGTTTGGGCATCTTTTTCTGCCTTAGTTAACGTTACATCGTTTGCGATGTCGTTCTTAACCTTAGCTGCTTGGTCGTCTAGTTGCTTCTTAGCAGCTGATTTTCGGCTATCTACTGACGCACCTTGTTGATGGTCTTTATCAACTTGAGTATTAGTATCACTAACTGCTTTGTTGATACTGTCTGCATCTTTAGCATTATCAATTTCATCTTTACCAGCTTGAGCGTCAGAATCAACTTTATTCTTTTGAGCTTGCTTTTCAGCATTAGTTAATGTCTTATCAGCATCAATTTTATCTTTTGTAGCTTTAGCTTCAGCATCAATTGCATTCTTAGCATCAGATTTTTGAGTATCTAGTGATGTTCCTTGTTTGTAGTCAGCATCAATTGCATTCTTAGCATCACTAAGCGCCTTGTTGATGCTGTCGGCATCTGTTGCGTTATTAATAGCTTGCTTACCAGTTTGAACATCAGCATCAACCTTAGCCTTTTGGGCATCCCTTTCAGCTTGAGTTAATGTTGCATCGTTTTGGATTTTATCCTTAATACTATTTGCTTCTGCATCTAATTGAGAAGTTGCATTACTCTTTTGACTGTCTACTGATGTTCCTGGTACGTGTTCACCAGCAACCTTCTTATTAGCATCACTCAATGCATCATTAATACCGTCAGCGTCGGTTGCACTATTAATAGCATTCATACCGTTTGTAACATCTTGGTCAATGTTAGCTTTTTGAGCCTTCTTTTGGTCACTTGTTAATGTGGCATCATTGTCAATATCTTGCTTAATCTTAGCCGCTTGGGCATTTAATTGATCTTGAGCAGTTTTCTTTTGGTCTGACAATGGAGTACCAGAAACATGTTCACCATCAATAGCCTTCTTGGCATCAACAATTGCTTGGTTAATGCCATCAGCATTTGATTGCTTGTCAATGGCATCCTTACCAGCTTGAACATCGTTATCAATCTTGGCCTTTTGAGCATCTTTGGCTGACTTACTCAATGTTGGGTCGTTATCGATGTCTTGTTTAATCTTGTTAGCTTCAGCGTCTAATTGCTTCTTAGCAGCATCTTGTTGATCCTTAACTGATGTACCTGATTTATGTTGACCATCAATATTAGTATTACCATCTTTGATTGC
>NZ_JXDF01000024.1 GCF_001308195.1 Apilactobacillus kunkeei
CAACGAACCAAAATTGCGGGAGCCGGATTTGAACCAACGACCTCCGGGTTATGAGCCCGACGAGCTACCAGACTGCTCTATCCCGCGATAATATAAAGGAGAATGAGAGATTCGAACTCTCGCGTGGTTTGACCCACCTAGCGGTTTTCAAGACCGCCCCCTTCAGCCACTTGGGTAATTCTCCATATGACGTGAAACAAAGTCCACTATGGACCTTGTAGGACTCGAACCTACGACCGGACGGTTATGAGCCGTCTGCTCTAACCAACTGAGCTAAAGGTCCAAGACCTAATCGCGGCAGAGGGGATCGAACCCCCGACCTCCCGGGTATGAACCGGACGCTCTAGCCAGCTGAGCTACACCGCGATATGTGACTAATATGACGAGTTATTAAACTCTATCGGGAAGACAGGATTCGAACCTGCGACCCCCTGGTCCCAAACCAGGTGCTCTACCAAGCTGAGCTACTTCCCGAGAAATGCACCCAGTAGGAGTCGAACCTACAACCTTCTGATTCGTAGTCAGACACTCTATCCAGTTGCGCTATGGGTGCATATGGTGCCGAGGACCGGGATCGAACCGGTACGGTTATCACTAACCGCAGGATTTTAAGTCCTGTGCGTCTGCCAATTCCGCCACCCCGGCATATATAATGAATTGGCAAAGCGGAAGACGGGATTCGAACCCGCGACCCCCACCATGGCAAGGTGATGTTCTACCACTGAACTACTTCCGCATAATGCCGACTAGAGGATTCGAACCTCCGACCCCCTGTTTACAAGACAGGTGCTCTGCCAGCTGAGCTAAGTCGGCATATTATATTAAATTAATGAGCCGTGGCAGGTTCGAACTGCCGACCCTCTGATTAAAAGTCAGATGCTCTACCGGCTGAGCTAACGGCTCGTATGGATGGAGGATACAGGGCTCGAACCTGTGACCTCCTGCTTGTAAGGCAGATGCTCTCCCAACTGAGCTAATCCTCCATAATTGCGCGGCGACTTCCTACCCTTGCAGAGGGCGATCCCTCAACTACTATCGGCGTTTAGAAGCTTAACTTCTGTGTTCGGCATGGGAACA
>NZ_JXDF01000025.1 GCF_001308195.1 Apilactobacillus kunkeei
ACCTCCGAATTATGTTATTTTATCAAATAAAAATAATCATTTTATCGAAAGTGCTTTTATTTATCTGTTCAATATTATAACTTCAGTTCCAAAGTCAGGCCTTTTTATTTTGGTTTTATTTCTTAGTGTTCTTAAGCATTAATGCCATTGCTAGACCGAATAGTTCAATCACAAAGAATGTAATGAAGACGACATGGAAACCACCCATTTGGGCGATTGCATGGCTCATTCCCTTAGCAATGTTGTTGTTCATTACGTTAGATAAAATCAAGGTAGCAACCAAGACACCGGTTGATCCAAGAATTTGTCTAAATGTTGAGATAACCGCAGTACCATCTGAGATTAAATCCTTTGGTAATGAGTTAGCACCCATTGTAACGGCCGGCATCATCACAAAGGCGTTTCCACCTTCGATGATTGCAGCAATTACCATCATTGGAACTAGCCCCAATGTGGCACCTGTAATGCTCAATACTAACCATCCGGCTAGAATCATGAACATCCCTGTTAGCATGGTTGATTTGAAACCAATCTTATCTGCTAACTTACCAGTTAGTGGGTTTAATAAACTCAACACAATGGCACCAGGAGCTAGTGCTAGACCAGAAACGGTCTTGCTTACTCCTAATACGTCTTGGTAGTAAAGTGGGAAAATGATTGTTACAACAATCAAAGCGATGTATGAAGCACCGGTTAAACCAACTGATAGGTCGTAGTTAAAGTCCTTCAATACTCTCAATTGTAGTAGTGGTTGATCCATCTTGAATTGACGAATTGCAAACATTGCAACCATTAAAATACTTACAACTAAGATGATAATGGCTTCAGTCAAATCAATGTTGGTCTTACCAATCATGTTAACCACGTATAGGATACCAATCAAACCAACTGATAGGATGACTGATGGGAAGTCTAGGTGACTTTCCTTTTGTGGCATGACATTCTTAATTGCAAATAGTGAAATCACAAATAGAACTGAAATGATAACGGCAAAGACGATAAATAATCCACGCCATGCTGAGAAGTGTAGAACGATTGCTGAAAGAATTGGACCACAAGCAAGTGCTGAACCCATGATTAGGCCAGCAAATCCCATGGTAGTCCCCCTTTTTTCTTCCGGTGTAATGTATAGCAACACTGATTGGTATGATGGGAATAAAATACCCACAGCAATTGCTTCCATTGCACGACCTAACATCATCACTGGGAAGTTAGGTGCAACTACTACAATCAAAGTTCCGATATCAAAAATTGCTAAAATCAATAAGAATAATTGCTTAAACTTAACATTGTTAAGTAACCATGGACTAACCGGCATCATGACACACATGATTAGCATAAATCCGGTAGTTAACCATTGAACAGTCGAAGCATCAATTCCAAATGAGCTCATTAAGGTAGGATAAGCAGTTGAAATTGATGATTGGCTCATTGACATTGTAAAACTACCCAAAAGTAATACAATGACGAACAAAAAACGATTGTATGGCTTACCATTTAAATCGTAATTCTTCAAAACCTTCATCTCCTAATTTAGAATCATTATAATTTAATACTTTTTCTATTTTATCGATTTAGGTTTAATAAGTAAACTATTTTGCTTTGCTTAATTTTCGTCGAACAAGAACCTAGCTATGATGTGATCAACGAAGATGTTGTGGTGCAAACGACTGTGTTGACCATTGACCCCGTTAACTGGGATTTCTTCGTAGTTCTTAGCACGTTTGCCAATCAAGTACTTCAATGATTTAGCTGAAGCAACTGAAACAACACCGTCTGAATCTTGTTTTGAATTATCGTTTCCGTAGATATTTAGTACCGATACATCCTTAGGGAAGTTCTTACAGTCATTTAATAGTGTTTGATATGATGGGAACCACTTGTTTGATTCTGAGTAAATCATTGGTTTACCTTGTGAATCAACATAGTTATCTGTTCCCATACTGCTTAATTTGATGACACCGTCGTATGGTCCGGCGATTGAAACAAACTTTTCTAGTTTTGGCATGTCTTCATCTTTATCGTACTTAGCAGCTGTATCTAAGATAGTAACGGCCCCGGTAGAGTGACCAACAGCGTTGTAGTACTTAAATCCATAGTGATCTCTTAGTCTCAATAGGATTTCGTGTAGCCAGCTAACTTGTTTATCAACTGGTGTGAACTTCTTTTGGAAAATAACTTGAATAATTGGCTTTCTGGTATTTAATTGAAGTTTTCCTTTGTAATCAATTTTTCCGTCCTTATCCACTAGGATGACTAATGAACGGTTACCTCCATCACGTGATGCAATTGTTGCCAAGTGATTGGTAGATCTTCGAGATCCTCCCAAACCGTGGACATACAATGTTGGTGTGTTTTGACCACCTCTAGATGATCGAGACATTAATAGGTTGTCACTTCTAATCGCGAAAAAAACTGCGAAAAATGCAACAATTAATGTCACAATAATCAAAATAATATTGGTCTTAGCTGTTTTACTCAAGATGATTCCCCTCTCTTTTCTTCTACTCTCTATCATACTAGAAAATCACAAAATTTACATCCATAATTATGTGCATTAATTAGCCAAATCTAGTAATTTGTAGTAGATTATAGGTATAGACTAAATATGAACGAATAAAGGAGAATTTATTTTGATTACACTTAAATCACCACGCGAAATCGAAATGATGGCCAAATCCGGTGAAGTCTTAGCTGGCGTTCACCTTGGCTTACGTGACATGATCAAACCAGGTCTAGATACTTGGGAAATCGAAGAATTTGCTGACAAATACATCACCGAACATGGTGCAAAGGCATCAGAAAAAGGTTTTGAAGGCTACAAGTTTGCTACTTGTGTTTCAGTTAACGACGAAGTAGCTCACGGAATTCCACGTAAGGGCCTAAAACTTAAAGATGGTGACATTGTTAAGGTTGATATGACCGTTAACAAGGATGGCTTTGAAAGTGACTCTTGCTGGACTTATGCAGTTGGAAACATTTCAGAAGAAGACCAAAAGCTAATGGACGTATGTAAGGAAGCTCTATACCGTGGTATCGACCAAGCCGTTGTTGGTAACCGTTTAGGTGATATTGGTTTTGCTTGCCAAGACTTCATTGAAAACCAAAACCACATGGGTGACGTTCGTGAACTAATCGGTCACGGAATTCAACCTACTATGCACGAGCAACCAAACGTTCCTGCATACGGTGAACCTGGTAAGGGTCTACGTCTAAAAGAAGGTATGACCATTACCATCGAACCAATGGTTAACCTAGGAACTTGGGAAATCACTGACAGATACGATGCTAAGGACGACTGGACTTACTACGTATCATCAGATGGTACTAACTCAGCTCAATACGAACACACCATTGCCATCACTAAAGATGGTCCAAAGATTCTAACCTCTCAAGGCGACGACATCGACGAAAAGTACAAACTATAATAAACAAAAAAGCCTCGTAAGATGATTCTTACGGGGCTTTTTATTTTGTTTGAATTAGTCCAAACCGTTAACACAGTGTTCAGGCTTTTCACCCTTTAGCACGTGGTTTACTTCACTACTTGCCATGTTGGAAATCTTAGTAAATGATTCTACTGAGAATCCTGAATTATGTGGAGTCATGAAGACGTTTGGTAGTTTTCTTAGTTCACTATCCATTGGAAGTGGTTCTTTTTCGAAGACGTCTAGACCTGCTCCGGCGATTTCACCAGACTTCAAGGCTTCAATCATGTCTTGTTCGTTAATCACTGCACCTCTGGCAAAGTTAACGATAAATGCTGAATTCTTCATCATCTTGAATGTGTCTTTATTAACAGAACCGATAGTTCCCTTCACTGCTGGTAGATGTAGTGAAACGAAATCAGAACGTTTAAATAGTTCATCCCATTCAACGAATTCACCGTATTCTGAAGTCTTAGGGCTTCTGTTCCAGATCAATGTCTTAACACCGAAACCTGAAAGCATCTTGGCAGCTTGTTGACCAATGTTTCCATAACCAACAATCCCAATTGTCTTACCCTTAATATCGTGTGATGGGTGATGGAATGCGTATGAGTCATCACCTTCATGCATTTTTTGAGAAACTGTGTATAGGTTCTTAGATAAAATTAAAATATCGGTAACGGCACATTCAGCAACCGCCACTTCGTTTCCACCAGGTGTATTGGTAACGTAAATTCCACGTTCCTTACAGTGGTTTAAATCGACATTATCGTATCCCACACCAAAACGTGCGATAACCTTTAGGTTAGGCATTTGGTCGATAGTGTCATTGCTTAATGGAGTCGCATTAATTACCATTCCATCAGCATCTTTGTGTTGAAGTAGAGAGTCTGCGTATTGATCTTCTAATTCCACTACTTCAAAGCCATAATCCCTAAGTGGTTCGCCTAAATAATGAGCAAATTCTTTAGGAATAATTACTTTTTTAGCCATTTTCTCTTCAACTCCTCATTTTTTATAACATATAAATATTATCACAAAAAAAGCCACTACATGGATTTTTTATATCCATTAGTGGCTTTTAGCGACTTTAATGTCTATTAATTGTGTTTTTTGGCCATAGGATTAATTTACCCTTAATGGCACTCCTTCGTTCAACAGTAACTGGTTTCTTCCCGCGACGTGGCGTCCATCTTGGATTTCTAATTACGGTAGGATCGTTTTTAATCATCTTAAAGACTGACATAATGATCAAGATGCAGACGAACATCAATGGGAACCCGGCTAAGGTACAGAAAGTTTGAACTGTCTCAAATCCCCCAACGACAACTAAACTGAATGAGAATAGGATAAATACAACTACCCAGGTCATTCTGTTAACACGACTAGGTTCTTTACCAGGACCAAGTGGCAAACTGGTAAATGAAGAAAGCACGAATGCTGATGATGAAATCGTGGTTGCCAAGAAGATGAAACAGGAAATAAAGTAAAATGCAAACATGACATACTTCATAGGTAAGGTTCCAAGAACGGCTGAAATAACAGCGGCTTGGCCTTGCGTATTTAAGATATGTGTTAAATTCAATGTTCCGGTCTTTTGTAGCCATAGTGAGTAACCACCAAAGACGGCATAAAAACTCATGCATCCCAAAGCACCATAGGTAAGCATCCCCATGACGATTTGTCTGATTGTGCGTCCCTTGGAAATCTTAGCAATGAATAGTCCCATGAATGGCATGTATGATAACCACCAACCCCAATAGAAAATGGTTTCTTGTTGGGCAATTCCGGGACGACCGTTTGGCACGGTATTCATACTCATTGGAATGAATTTTTGAATCAATAATCCGACACTGTTTGTTTCTGAATTTAGAATGTATACGGTTGGACCAACTAGCAAGACGATTGCTAGGAAAATAATAGCGGTCCAGATGTGGGCATTACTTAACTTATCAATTCCACCGTTTAGTCCCTTAAAGACGGTTAGTGCAAAGATAATGAATAATACCAAGAATAATCCTAGTTTCATATTTAGATTATCAGGAATTCCGGTTAAAGAACTTAAGACTTTGGAAATGATTGGAATTTCCAAACCTACGGAGGCTCCTACCCCTCCCATGATTCCAAATACTACTAGTAGGTTGACGATTTTTCTGGCAATGTTTTGCCAAAGTTTTTCACCATCTAAGATGGTAATCGCATCACTTAGAGATTGTATTTTGCGTTTCTTGTTATACATCATATAACCAATAGCAATCGTGGGTGCCGCGAACATCAACCAAGCCATTGGACCCCAATCGTATTGACCATACATGTGAGCTAAGTTGTAAGCAGTCACTGAGTATGGTTTAACAGATCCTTCTGGATGTTGAACGTATCTCAATGGGTCCACCATGCTAAGCATTAAAATACTTGCATCGATGGCGGTCGCAAAGACCATTGAACCCCATTGGAAGTTCTTGTACACCGGCTTATCCGTAGGTTCCCCTAAACGAATATTGCCATACTTTGATAACATCAAATATACAAAAAACAAGAAATTGATGATGTAAATCCACATGTAACCCCAACCCATATTGCTGGTTACCCAGTTCAATACGTTGTTTAGAAGTCCTTGTAGTGAAGAACCACCAATTATCAAAAATACTGAAACCCCTAAAAATAATACGACAGTAGGAATAAAGACGAGCTTGTCGATATTTTTACTTTTAAAAATAATAATCCTCCTCTGAGATTAAACACAAAAAGCTGCACAAATAAGTGATTCGTATATAACGAATGACCATCTGCACAGCTTTTCTAAGGTTATACAAATTAAATTCGAATTATTTTTGCATTTCAATTATATTATACACAAATAACAATTTATGTAAAATGTGGCCGCACGGGCGTTTGAAAAGCATATTTTAATTCCTATTTGACCGTTTTAATAACACGAGCTGGATTACCTACAATGACCACATTGTCGCCAAATGATTTGGTAACAACTGATCCAGCACCAACGACAACATTTTCACCCAATGTAACACCGGGCAATACAGTCACATGTCCTCCTAGCCAGCAATTATCACCGATGGTAATTGGTTTTCCCATTTCGACATCGGCCTTTCTTTGGTCTGGGTCCAATGGATGTACCGGTGTGTACAATCCAACGTCTGGACCAAAGTAACAATGATCTCCAATTGTGATTGGGCATGTGTCCAACAATGTTAAGTGGTAGTTGGCATAAAAGTCGTCTCCAACATGGATGTTGTATCCATAGTCGAATTCAACGCCGGTTTCAATCCATAGATTATTACCACTATCGCCAAGCAATTTAGCTAGTCGTTGGTTTTGTTCTTTATTATCTGATAGTGAATTAATGGCGCTTAACTCTTTTCTAACAACACTACGTCTTTGTTGTAACTCTTCGTCATATTGTTGATAAGGTTCTCCTGCCGTCATTTTTTCACGTTCTGTTTTCATATTTTGCCAGCTTTCATAACTTATTCAATTATTATTGTATCATATGAAATTATTTATCAAAAAAACCTAAATCACGAAGGCTCTTCTCAATGTCAGATACTGACTTATCTCTATCGATGTATTCCTTAACCGTTTTTGATTCAGCTGGTTTAACTGTCATATCGGGATTTTTTCCCTTTTTCTCAACGATTTTAGGCTCTTCGGTACGCTTCTTAATTGTTGAATGAACACTTGTCTTGTTTGGTTGATTTAATTTCATATCATCCATTTTTTCATTCAAAAGTTTATCAACAAAATTGTTTCCAGAGTTATCAGCATGACCCTTAGTCCATTTGAAGTTTAAGTGCTTAAATTGGCCTAGTAGTGCTGATAGTTGCATGAATTCATTTTTGTTTTTGATGACTGTTCCATCGCTTTTCTTCCAACCACGACGACGCCAAGAGTTTAGCCATCCCTTAGTGATTGAATCTAAGACGTACTTAGAGTCCAATATAGCGTCAATAGACTCGTTTTGCCATCCCTGGTCTATGATGTACTGCAAGGCGTTAACTAGCCCTAAGACTTCCATTTTATTGTTTGTAGCACCGAATTCACCATCAGAGGCATAATGCTTCTTACCGTCTTTGATAATTAAATATGCCCAGGCAGCCTTGTCGTCATCCTTAACGTGTTGGCCGAGCTTATTTCCATGGTTTCTAGAACCACCGTCACTATATAGTGTGATTGATCCACTCTTGGTCATCTTAGGCACAGACTTCTTAGCTGGTTTTGCTAATCCCATGTAGTCTTTGGCTTCTGATTGGGTCTTAAAACTTTTATATTCGGCGCCAGGAAAACCGTTAACTTGGTTCTTACATTCGTCCCAAGTGCTATATATACCAGGCTTTTTTCCTTTTCTTACTGCATAAAATTTACTAGCCATCTTTTTCTCCTTTTATGTACAAAAAAAGACCCAGAAAATCTGAGTCCAAAAGATTATTTAGCAGGCTTTGACTTCAAGAATTTTTGTAAGTCAGCAACTTCTTTTTGTTTCTTGTTACGCTTGTTGTTGTTGATTGGACGACGTCCTTGAACACCATTTGGATGACAAATTCTCACTAGAGACACCCCTTCCTGTTAACCATAAATTAATTAGTACCATTATAATATAAAGACGGTACCTAACGCAAATTAGAATTATTCACTCATTATTATATCGATATTGTTTACAATTTACAAGTTTGTGTTAAAATAACTTCAATTTAATAATAAGAGGTGGCAATTTTATGACAAATGATTTTCCCCAAGTTTTAACCATTGCAGGTTCAGACAGTGATGGAAGTGCAGGAATGCAAGCCGATTTACATACTTTCTTTATGCATCATACTTACGGTGCTTCCGTAATTACAGCGTGTGTTGCAGGTAACTCATTTGGTATTCATGACAGTGTCTCTATGCCAGTTTCATTCATCAACCAAGAATTCAAAGACTTAGCTGATGACTTTAAGATTTTAGCATCAAAAACAGGAATGTTAGCTGATGCTGAACTTATTCGTACCGTAGTTGAAAACTACAAGAAATACGATTTTGGTCCATTAGTTGTAGATCCTGTTATCATGACTAAACATGGCGCTATGTTACTTGAACAAGCCGCTTACGACACTTTGAAGGAAGAATTAATTCCTTTAGCCACAGTCTTGACCCCTAATTTCTACGAAGCACAAAAGTTAGCTGATATGGAAATTAACTCAGACGAAGACACCAAGGTTGCCGCCAAAAAGCTTCGCGAATTAGGCGCTAAAAACGTTATTATTAAAGGTAAACACGTCGCTGGTGAAACAGACGTCGTTAAAGATTACGTCCTATTAGAATCTGGAGAAGACTTCTGGATTGAAGGACCTTACTACCATACAGAACATAAGAATGGTACTGGTGATTCTCTATCAGCAGCCATCACATCTGAAATTGCTAAAGGCACTTCCATCGCCGATGCTATCAGAATTGCTGACGACTATGTCGACAAGGCAATCAAGAACGAAATTTCAGTCGCTCACAAATTCGGTCCAATTAACCACTGGGCTCAATAAAAAAAGAGGACTCGCATAAGCGAGTCTTTTTTATTACCATTTATCGGGACTCCACATTCTACCGTCCAATTCATCTTGGGCTTGTTGGAGTCTTTTTTGTTGTTCTTTATTAATATCTTTAATCCCATCTAAAAAGGATAATAATTTAAAACTAGTTTCATCTTTTTTTAGTTCTTCGATTTGTTGGTCCAACCATTCGTTTTGACTAGCCATTATTCATCATCCTCCTTCTTGATTAGATCAATTTCCCATTTTAATTCGTCCAATTGGTCGTAGTTGGATTGAAGATAATCGATTAAGATATCCATTCTATTTTGTTTGTCATCATCTAAGGATGCCTTTAAAACGGTTAATTGTTTGATGTACCATTTTTGAAAACTGGCAAAGCTATCAAAGTTATCATTGGTCAAATAACTGCGGTAATCAATTAATAGCTTTTGCTTTTGCGCATCAGTCATGTAGGCAAATTGTGAAATTACAAATGGTTTCAAGAATTTCATTTGACCACCTTGGGCGATTGCTTGGTATGGTTTCAACAATTCAGAGATACTAAAACCTTCCCTGCCACCAACTTGGTAGTCCTTGATTGGGTCACCCAATGTGGTAATGATGCCCATTTCTTTACCCTTCAAAACGCCCTCTTGTTCAAAAGCGATGAAGTTCTTGGTAAAGACATCGTCTTCATACTTCTTCATCAAGGCTGGTGCACTGTACCAATACATTGGAAATTGAAATAAAATGCGATCGTATTGTGCTAATCTTTGTTGTTCTTGTTCTTTATCAAAAGTAAAGTCTGTTTGGATATTATCTAAAACGACCCAATCCACATTTTCAATATCAGACTGACATTGTTTTAAGAATGCTTCGGTCATTGAATTATCATATTCAGGATGTGATACTAACACCAAAGTTTTCATATTCGTTCCCTCGTTTCTTTAATAACACTATTTTAAATGATTTAGCGCAAAATTTACACTATAACGAATTTACGTATATTTCAGATTAAAAGATTGTAATTGTTCGTATATTTTAAAATTATTTTTTAAAAATTTTTTCGTTATTTTTTAAGAATTTAGGGTGTGATAATGCTTAAAAACGCCTTTATATCAATAGTTTATACACGATGTATATTATTAAAAATAAATAAAATTATTATTCTGATATTAGTTGACATCACCCCCTATTTCGGGTATATTATTACCAATGTGTTACATAGTTTCGATTGTTAAGGTTACTTGTTTTATAGTTTTATGAAATGACCCCTTGATTCAGGCTTTTGATACATTAAGATTTTATAACGCACGATATGTGCAAGGAGGTTTCATATTATGAAACAAGGTACTGTTAAATGGTTCAACGCTGATAAAGGTTACGGTTTTATCACTACTGAAGACGGTGACGTATTCGTTCACTTCTCAGCTATCAACAAAGAAGGTTTCAAGACTCTAGAAGAAGGCGAAAAGGTTACATTGGACGTTGAAGACGGCGACCGTGGACCACAAGCTGCTAACGTTACTCCTGCATAAGGATAACCTCTTAGTTAACTTTTAGTTTAAAAAGAGATCAAAAACACCCGAGATTTTCTCGGGTGTTTTTTTATTGTCTCGAAATAAAAAACTCCCTATCGATTACGATAGGAAGTTAGTTAATCTTGAAATGCATGTACTTAGAAACGAAGATTACCAATGATTGAATTGGTTCCTTCATTCCGTCCTCAGTCCAAGTAATAATGATTTCTGTTAATCCACCGGCAATCAATGAAACTAACATCTTGGAAGATTCTTCTCTGGTTTCCAAAACGTTTTCATCAATTAAGTCGGAAATGTAGTATTTTAGTCGTTCTAATAAGATCATGGATAAATCATTTTTCATAATCATTTCCATCATGTCTTGATCCTCTTTGACAAGTTCGAAGAAGATGGTCGCGATATCGGTTAGATTGTGTGACTGACTTGATGCTAAACGTTGGATGAACGTGGTAAATGAGCTATCAAATCTGTAAATAATGATATCTTTTTTATTATGAAAATTTCGATAATACGTCATTCGTGAAACATCAGCTTGTGCACAGATATCTTTCACATTAATTTCATCAAATGGCGTGGTCTTAAGTAGTTCGAACATTCCATTAACAATTTTATTCTTTGTTGCAAATTTATCTCTCATAAACTTTTGCCTCACTTCAGTATATTTATGAATATATACGAAATCGGGTTTAAATGCAAGTTAAGTCGCCCTTCTTTACTTTTGATAAATTATCAAAGCATAATTTTTAACAAATAGAAACATTAGAATTATAATGTAATTGAGCTTTAAAAATAAGGAGGAAATTTATTATGGCAATGACTGCTGAACAAAAAGTAAACGATAGAGAAAGAGTATTGGACACACCAATGAACAAGGAATTCGATTGGTCAGATGATACTACACCTGTTCGTGATGCTTTATGGAATCACTACATGGAAGAAGATGGCAAGGACACCATGGCTACTGAAGCTAAGATGCACCCTTACCTAGACATGTCTAATGATGAAGTAGCAGCAAACGCTGAAAAGATTCTAAAGAAGTAAGCATTTGCTATTAATTTCGACGCTTAACAAAGCTCAACTTACTTATTAATAAGCTCAACTGGTTATAACAACGCCACAAAAAAGACTTGATATTAATCAAGTCTTTTTTTAGCTTCATTTAATTGTTCATCGCTTAGGACTTCACTGGTAAATCTTTGCAATGGTGTAAATTCATGACGATCCTTGAACTTCACAGGTTCGTAGTCGACAACTGCCACTAGCATGTTGTTTTCAGTTAGAAACAACTGACCGACGCCTTTGAATTTACCCTTGGTATGCTTCCCGGTTCGCCAATCGTGAAGTTTAAATTCACCCTTGTCGTCCTTCTTAATTACATATTGGCCTGATTGATCTTCATCAACCACGACACCAATATATCGATTTACTTCATATTTACCCTTCATATCAATCACCTTTCTTATACTTTACCATAATTACACTGCTATATGTGATATCATTAAGTTACTTAATTCACTTTAGGAGATGATCGTTATTCGATCTGTTAATACATTAAAAACAAGAATTATAGCACTAATCTTTGGGCTATTATTAAACGCCTTCGGAAATGCCCTTACAATTGTATCCGGCTGTGGTTCCGGTATCTGGACCGCCGCATGTGTAAACATCCATCAATTGTTTGGCGTCGACGTTGGAATTATGATTTTTACATTTGGAATCATCAATGCTTTGACCAATCAAATCTTGATTAAACACATTGATGTCTTACGTTTTATTGAAGAAGTCATCTTTATCATCTTCTTCAGTTCATTCATTCAAATCTTTACCAACTACTTTGAATCACTAGGTTGGAATCATCTATCACTATTCATTAGGGTGCCAATGGCATTGATTGGGGTTTGCTGCTTCTGTACAGCCATCTCACTATACCAACGTGCCAACATCTTCATGCATCCCAACGATGATACAACCAACATTCTTCGTTTTGATTACTTAAACGGTAGTGCCATCAAGTCTCAACTATTGGACTTCGCACCACCTATCACAATCATTTTAATCTGTGCGATTTTCTTACACCGTATCTACTCTGTAAGCATCGGGACTTTGTTCTCAATCGCATTTAACGGTATCTTGATTCAAACCGCTGACAAGTACGTTTTCCCATCTCTAAAGCATAACGAAAACATTAATACCCAAATTCAAAAACATTTTGAAAAATAAAAAAGAAGCGTTTCTTTACGAAGCGCTTCTTTTTATATGCTTTTTCCATCTTAGAATTAGATAAATCATAATTCCTGCAATCAATCCCATCCAGCTAAATACGGTAACCCATAGTAAAGCTAATAAGATTGGTGTTGCATGATAGTAAATTTCAAGTTTATTATGACCAGGCTTTGAGTTAACGATTACACTACCGATTTGAGTTTGTTTAACATTGCTAATGTGCTTACCGTTTAAAATCAGTTTGGTATCGTCATACTTAAAGATTGGTAATTGCATTGTCTTGTTGTCGTCTGAGTCATTATCCCAAGTTAACAATAAGTGACCATTACGTTTGATTGTCTTTGTGACCTCACCCTTATAGTTGATGATTTGATCACCGTAGTTACCATATGGATGATAATCAAAGTAGTTATAAGCAGTCATCTTGTATTGAACCGGTAAGTAGTCCGGAGTGGCCTTCGTTAACATCTTAAGAACGGCACCAGTATCATGAGATGACAAACTATCTCTGATGGAGTTGGTGTCCGTTGTTTGATAATGAAGGTTGTAGTCATTTTGAACCACCTTAGGTGAGAAGAAGTGATGCACTCCCTTTCTCACTGGTCCACCCGCATTGTAGATAATGAAGAAGGTTAAAATCAACAATGCGTAGTTCTTAAATGCATTGACCCATTGCTTTTTAGAAGTATCATTAATCATGATTCCGGCACAAATTAATAACAAAATAAACGGAATCACAACAAAACGTCGTGGCATTTGAATTAGGTAAGAAATACTTGGAAACTTCTTATCTAGTGGTCCCCATGGAAATAACACTGATGAAATCCACATGAAGAATAATCCGGTAGTAAAGATAATCTTTCTAGATGAGCTAATCTTTTTAAAGTTAATCACAAAGTAAATTGCCACGATAATAAAACCAACTGAATAAATTGGTGGCAATACAAAGACATTCTTGCCAAACAATGCCACCGAATCCTCGTACATATCCAGTTGTGGAGCCACCCCTAATGCATGGTTGGTGAATGAAATTTGCATCATTCCATACCAGACATTGGCGGTCAAACATAATGTTAATAAAACTGACAACATAGCATTCCGCCACATTTTCAGTTTTTCTTTACTATGAATCACACCATATATAAACATTGGAACTAGAGCCAATGCACCAGTTAGACTGCTCAACATGTGTGTTTGCAACAAAATTGACATTGGAATTGCTAGTTTTAATACGTTGATAGATTTGTAATCAATCATGTCAAAACCAGCCGCTAATAGCCAAGGTAATAAAGCAGCTCCCCATCCGGTAAATTGCATTCCTACAACCCATCCCATAATCAAATAAGATGACATGTAAGCAATACCGACAAAGACTGCGTATATTTTCTTAATATTAGTCCTAATTGCAAGGTTATACATTGTCATTCCACTGACGCATAACGTTAACAACGAAGTGACAATCTGGTATCTAACCCAATTGCCAGTAATCAACAAAATTAATCCATTAAAATAAGCCGCTAATGGGCCATATAATGCATTAATAATCCTCCCTGACTGTTGGTATCCGTAAATGGATATGAAGTAACTCAAATGGCCAGTTTTTAGTTGCATTGCCGCATCATAGAACCGATTCATATGAAAAATAGAGTCAACCCCTAAAATATATGATCCGGTTACGATTTGCGGCAACATAATTAACACGGCAACCAGAAAGATTGTCATGTATGGCCAAAACTTAATCGCTTTTTTCATCGATATTCTTCCTTAAAAAATAATTTACAAATTCAATATTAACATATAAAAAAGAAGCGAACCTTAAAATCAGTCCGCTTCTTAGTATAATATCAATATTTTTTAAACTTCGCTATGTTTATCAATCGTTAATTTACGATGTGACTTTTGTAAAATGAAAATTGCTAAAATAACTAATACTGCACCCACAATTTCAATAAAACTAATTGAAATTTGGAAGAAAATAATACTTAGAATAAATGTAACTACTGGTTGAGTTGCATCAACTAAACTAACAACTTCTGATGGTGCGAAATTCAAAGCATGTAGCAATAGCATGAATGGAAGAATCGTTCCAAATAGAATAATTCCACCAACTCCGAAAACGATACCAGTAGTTAAATGTGGCATGTTTATCCAGATTGGTTGTTTTAGGTTAAAGATAATACCCGCAATTAGCGTTCCCCAACCTAGAATTACCATTGGTGAGCTTTGACCAACGATAGGACGTGGTAGCACAACGTAAAGTGCAGCAGTTACACCAGATAAAATCCCCCAAATTAATGATTCAGGCGTAATTGAAAGAGATGAGAAATCACCCTTAGTTAGAGATAGTACAACTCCCGCCAAAGCGATTACGAAAACCATAATATCAATTGGTAATGGCTTTCTGTGTTGGAATACAATTGATCCCAATAGAATAAATAGTGGTGCTAGATATTGCAAAATAGTTGAAGCATTTGCGTTACCGGTTTGTACACTCATGTAGAAAGTGTATAGGTTAGCACCTAGACCAAATATACCGTAAGCAACAATGCAAATAAATGATTTCCATGACTTAAAGACATTGAAAATGTGTCCTTTATAAACAATTGCAGAAATAACTAACAACACAATTCCAGAAATCATGGTTCTAGTTGATAGGAACCAGTTAGCTTCCAAATGTTCTGTTTGAGATACAAATTGCAAAATCGTACCAGAAACACCCCAAAGTGCTGAAGCTAAAAAAGCCCAGAAGATACCTTTCATGACATTAGTCTCTAAAAGGCCTGTTTCGTTTTCCATATTTTCACCCCATATAAAGCTATAATTCCAACAGATGTAAACTCTTCTTACTTGAAACCTATAATAAAAAGATATCACAAGTGAGAAAACTTGAAAATAGAAAAAGACTATTTATACGAAATAATGCGTAAAAATAGTCTTTTTTAGACGTTCTATCTAATATCTGGATCCTTCTTATCTCTCTTTTGATGAGATCTTTGTAAGAAGTAAATTGACACGATAATAATGATTGCACCAAGTGCTTCAATTGGTGTTGGAATTAAGTGGAATACAATCATACTTAGGATGATTGTAACAACTGGTTCAACGGCATCAACAATACTTGACACTTCTGATGGAGCAAACTTTAAACTGTATAGAACAGCAGAGAAAGCAAAGATAGTACCTACTAAGATAACTCCACCGATACCTAAAACAATACCTGGTGTAATCTTAGGAGCATCTGACCAGAATGGGTGATAAGCGTTAAAACCAATACCAGCAATCAAAGTACCCCAACCTAGAACAACAAATGGTGAATTTTCTTTTGTTAGTGGCTTTGGAACTGAGTAGTATACGGCAGCTGAAACAGCTGAAAGTAAACCAAAAATAACGGCAGTCAATGGAACAGATAGTTCACCAATGTGACCGTTAGTAATAATCAAGAACACCCCTACTAAAGCTAACAAGAATGAAATTACATCAGCCTTTAGAGGTTTCTTCTTCATAAAAATCAATCCATATAGCACAATAAAGATTGGTGCTAAGTATTGTAGGATTGTGGCAGTAGCAGCATTACCTTCTTGAATACTTACATAAAATGTTGACATGTTAACTGCTAAACCAAAAATTGCATAGATGAATAATCTAGTGATCGATTCTTTTGACTTCCAAACATCAAAAACATGTTTACCAACGTGAATTGAACCGATAGCTAACAATAAAATACCTGCAAATAATGTACGAACTGAAATGAACCATTGTGTAGGAACTGCTTCGTTTTTAGCGACAAATTGCATGATAACTCCTGAGAAACCCCATAGGGTTGAAGCCATCGCAGACCAGAAAATACCTTTCATGACGTTTTCAGTCGTTGTATGTTGTTTTTCCATTTTTAAAACTCCCCGTTTATTCATAATAACGAAATTGTTATTAAGATTTGTTTGATTGGCTATGGTTAATTCCATAACCGAAATAAATACATAATCCGCCAGCAAACCAAATAATTGCTAAAATCCATGTATCAAGTGGCAATTGAATTAATAAATAAATACATGCTACCGCTGATACAATTGGTAAGACTGGATATAATGGAACTTTGAATCCATCATTTTTTATATCTTTACGTTTTCTTAGATATAATATTCCAATTGACATGAACGTAAAGGCAATCAAAGTCCCAATATTAACTAAACTAGCTAGTTTATCTAGTGAAAAGATCCCACCCATCACTGCTATCACAATCGTTACGAAGATAACACTGTGGACTGGAACATTTTTCTTTGTGTCTATTTTACTCAATTTTTTAGGTAAAAGTCCATCACGACCAATGGAATAAATCAGACGTGAACTACTAAATACCATGTTTACCATCATAGTAAACATACCTGCTAACGCACCCAATGAAATTAAAATTCCAAGTTTGTCCAAGTGAATCATTTGTAGTGCAAATGTTACTGGATCCGAAACGTTTAATTTTGAATAAGGTACAATTCCTGTAAGAATAATTGAGACTAATATGTACAAGATTGTACAAATGATTAATGTACCAATAATACCGATTGGCATTGTCTTTTTAGGGTTCTTTACTTCACCTGCTGAGGCTGCAATAACATCAAAACCTAAGTAAGCAAAGAACACTAAGGAAGCCCCCTTGAAAACCCCACTAACACCAAATGGCATAAATGGATTCCAATTAGTTGGCTTAACAAAAAATGCCCCGGCAACTACAAAGACAATAATGATTGCAATTTTGACTATCACCATTATGTCATTTAAACGTGTGGATGATTTAACACCCCTGGTTAAGATCCATGAAATCAATAACACTATTAGAATCGCTATCAAATTAACATATGTGCCGTGATTCGGATCATAGTTAGCTGATAGTGCCTTTGGCATGTGGAGTCCGAAGTTAGCCAGTAATGATTGCAAATAAGCTGACCAGCTTGATGCAACAGTTGCTACTGAAAGCATGTATTCAAGAATCAAACCCCATCCGATAATCCATCCAGTAATTTCTCCGAAGATAACGTTACCGAATGTGTATGCACTTCCTGCAACCGGTAATGCTGATGAAAATTCAGCATAACACATTGCACAAAGTGAACATACGATTGTCGCAATTACGAATGAGAGGATAATTCCGGGCCCCGCAGTTGTTGCTGCAACTGTTCCTGGTATTACGAAAATTCCAGCACCAATAACAGCACCGATTCCCATCATGATTAAATCTTTAGTGTCGATAGTTCTTTGTAAATTTTGATCCCTATCGATGAACTTAGCCAATGATGTCTTACGATTCACCTTAGACAGAATATTCATAAAAATCCCCCTTTTTACATGAATAAATAAAAACCGCACTAGTTTCCTAACTAGTGCGGTAAAAAAGCACTAGAAAGAATAACTGTTTACCAGCCATTTTTCTAGTGCTTCCGAAGTTTTCATAGCGAAATAATCTCTTCTACGTACTATACTAAACAGCTAGTTCAGATTAAAGAAGAAATTATTATTATCTTGTTTTATTGTCAGAATACAACAAGTAGCCATGATTGAACCTCCAATTTTCATTCGTTCATTTATTTGTAATAATCTTACCGAAAATGTATGAAGAATGCAAGTTTTTTTATTTATTATTAGCTTTTCTTTCCTTTAATTCGGCGTTTAATGATTCCAAACGTTTATTAAGAATCAATTGGACTTGTTGATTTTTTCTCATATTATCGTTAGTCTTCTTAATTAATTCTTCAATCTCAGTATTAGTGTAACCAGACATCTGTTTTTGCATAATATAAGTATCTTGGTAAGCACTGCTTACGATATCGTAACCACGTTTTCCCAAACTAACTAATCCACCAGCTGCATCATGTAGACTAGGTCTTTGACTAAAGTGATCAATATGAGTCATTAGTTCACGACTAACAGTGTTGTTCCAGAAGCTAATCAATGAACCAGCAAAGAATGCTGTAAAGATGGTCATGATTCCAAATGGTCCTGAAACAATAATGGCAACAAGCATAAAGATAATATCTTGAGCACTTCTCACTTTTCTGTACTCAATATGTGTTTTTTCAGAAATGATTGGTGCCAGTGCATCATAAGGAGATACACCTAATTTAGTTGCCATATAGATTGAAGTACCTAATGTAAAAACTAAAATACCAACAATTGCATCGAAAACCATCATAGGAATGCTAATTTTACCAGGAAAAATCATCGAGTAAAAAGTACTGAAATATTCAATTTCATATCCTACTAATACCATGTTAAAAATGGTTCCTAATCCGATTTGTTTTCGATCAAAAATTAAAACAATAACGAATAATGCTAAGTTAGCAAATAATTGAAATGACCCCAATGAAGTCCCCAATTTATTTGCCATCCCTGCATTCATTGCGGTGAATGGGTCAATACCGACATGTCCTGAGCGCATAAAGGCGGCACCTAAAGCAATTAAGGTAACCCCTATTAATGACATAATCGCACGTAAAAAGAAGTCTAGCGGCTTATTAATCACGTTTTTTGAGTTATCGTATGAAATGTTTTCCATAATTTTATACCTTCTTAATGTTTATTATTTCAATTATGATTGCGCTTTCATTATAACTCTTTTATAGTTCCAAATGAAATGATTTATACCAAAAAAGAGACGATGGAAAATCCATCGTCTCTCATTCGTATTATTTTCATCTATTCTTTATCGTCAGATTGACCATAAGTCAATTTGATCAATGCTGAGATTAGCATTGGGATGATAAATACTAGGATGATTAATCCAACAATTACCCCAATAGCAACTTGAATTAGAGTTAATACTCCTGATGGCATTAGAGCCGCAAAAGTACCACCTAAAATGATAGCTGCTGAGATAACTACCGTACCGATAACGGCACAGGCATGTTGAATTTGTTTTTCAGCTGTAGCGTCAACGCTACCGAATTCACGGTATTTCATCATCAAGAAGATACTGTAATCAACACCCAATGCGATTAGCATTACGAATGTGAAGAATGGTGTGTTCCAAGTTAGGAACTTTTCACCTAATACAGCAGAGCTAATTAGCTTAGTGATGCTTAGTGATGAAATGTAAGCAATGATTAGAGTACCTAAGATGTAGAATGGTTGAAGAATTGATCTGGTAATAACCATTAATGCAATCATAATTCCGATTACCATGATAACCGCAGTTCTCAAGAAGTCAGAACTTGCGATGTGGTGAGTATCAGAAGTAGTTGCGGTTTGACCACCAATTGCAACCACACTGTGATCTAATGAGGTACCTGAGATATTGTTGTATACCTTGGTTTGTAGGTTATCAACTTGGTTCATTGCACTTTCAGAGTTAGGGTCTTTATCTAAAACGACAGTGATCTTAGCGGTTTTCTTATCTTCTGATAGATAAGTGTTAACTGAACGCTTGAATGTGTCACTCTTTAGGACGCTTTCTGGAATGTTGAATGAATCAGAAGCTTGTGAGTTTGATAGAGAACTTAGGTAAGAATTAGCACTACCCATTCCCTTTTCGATTTTATCTAGACCAACGCCAGCCTTCTTTAGCTTAGCTTGTGTTTCTTTCAATTGAGCGGCTAATGCCTTGGCATTGTCACCAATACCTTGGGTATTTGAAGCAATGCCTTGTAGTTGTGATTGTAAACCACTCATTAGTGTTTGTTGCTTAGTTGCGCTTTGTTGTAACAATGCACCTACAATTTGTAGTTGTGCTTGGCTTAGTGGTTGACCCACTGAGGCCATCTTTTGTTGTAGTTGAGTCAATACAGCTTGACCATTGGTATTACCAGTTTGACTACTCATTGCTTGAATATTCTTTAGGTATTGACCAATTGTCATTGCTGAAGAACCAATGTCTTCCAATGGAGTAGCGTTGAATGATGAGTTCTTAGTACCTTGTTTGATGGTGCTAATACCCTTCTTAGCTGTCTTCATCTTGGAATTTAGTGTTTCTAGTTGGTCGTTTACGTAAAGTTGGTTAATTGGCATCCCACTTGGTTGAGTGACTGATGCCACAGTCTTTACGCCTGATTGTTTACCCAATTGTTGGGTTAGTCGATCAATTTCATTCAAGTCTTTTTCGTTATTTAGCTTGTGGTCGGACTTAATGTAGATAGTTGAAGGTTCAGCAGTACCCTTTGAGAAGTGCTTTTGAACAGTCAATAGTCCTTGTTTAGCAGGAACATTATTTTGTAGTTCCACACTGTTGTCGTAGTTTAGGTTGTTCTTGTAAGTAGCCATGAATGGAACATTTACAACAAGTACCAAGACGATAGCAGGAATTGCCCACTTGGTTGACTTGTTTGATAAGAAGCTCCATAGCTTGTTTTCACCTTCACCATCGAAGTTCTTTGATGGCCAGAAGATGTTCTTACCTAGAACTGACATGAAGAATGGGTTCAATGTTACCAATACAAGTAGTAATACGGCAACACCGACAGCCACACCAACGGCTGATTGGTAAATTGAGAACTTAGCTAGTGCTAATGTTGCAAAACCAATCAATACTGATGTTCCTGAGTATAGGATGGTCTTTCCGGCAACTTTTCTTGCGTCGATAGTTGCTTGAATTTGATCCTTACCCCTACTCAATTCTTCCTTAAATTGGTTGTATAACAAGATGTTGTAATCAGTACCAATACCGAATAGTACAACCACCATGAATACACGAGTGAAGTTTGAAAGTGGGAAACCGAAGTATTGAACAAGGTTCATCACGATGCTCAATGATACGATGAATGAGACACCCACAGTCAATAGTGATACCAATGGCACAATTGGTGATCTAAATACAATAATCAATACGATTAGGATAAAGACAGCGGCGATAACTTCAGTCTTTTGAATTCCTTCTTGTGTAGAAACTCTAAAGTCATCGTTTAGGATATCCCCACCTGTAACGTAAGTTTTAACTCCTGAGGTCTTAACAGCATCTTTAAGTTGGTTGTTAACACTTTGGATTGAACGCTTCTTGGTTACGTTTAATTGCACAATTTCAGTGGTCTTATCCTTTGAAATTAATTGCTTCTTAGTTGCGTCGTTATCAAATGGCGCTGTTACACCCTTGATACCATATTCGGACTTGTTATCCTTTAATTTTTGAATTGTAGCATCGATTTTCTTTTGGTCACTTGAAGTGATCTTACTATTACCATTATTGAAAACAACAACTGTATCCATGGTATTGCTAATACCATGACCCCAATGCTTTTGAATGGTTTCAGCGACTTGACTTTGTGAAGTAGCCGGAATCTTAGTTTGGCCCTTTTGTGCTACTAAGTTAGACATGTTTGGTAAGAAGACTACACTTAGGATTACTACAACCAGCCATGCAATCAAGCTACCAGTATACTTCTTAATAAACTTTGGCATTTGAATTCTCCTCCTTATTTTTTGATGTTAATTAAATCTTGAGGCGCTGTTCTTTGCGTCGTTTTAATGATTTCAGCGATTTCACTAGGAGACTCTGGATGTTCTTTGCTCATCCAATAAACAACAATACTCATCAACCTATCCAAAATGATTTCCATCACATAATCTTTGGGAATTCCTGGATGGAATTCGATTTCAGAAGGTGCAGCATGAAATGATTCAACAATTACTTCTTTAAACATCTTCTTAATCTTGCCGATTAAATATGGATCACCGTCTGGGCATAGCAATGCAGACAATAACTTGGAATTTTGGTAAAAGTAATCAAGTGTCTTAATTACTAATTCAGATGGAGTATTTTCACTATTTTCAGAAAACGCCTTTAATTCTTCTGGAACAATAGCATTTAAAATATCTTGAATTTCACCTAATAAACGTGTTTCTGTCTTTGACAATAAATCAAACTTATCTAAATAATGAATGTAAAACGTACCACGACCAATTCCGGCTGTTCTGGTTAAGTCAGTAACATTTAAATTATTGAAACCCTTAGTGTGAATCAATTCAATTAAGGCTTCAGTAATTTGGGACTTGGTTTGGATCGTTCTACGATCTTGTTTAACCATACCTTCGTCTCCCCTCAAAAATCACTTTATCTAATAATTCAATTACATTATAAAAACAACGTGCTGAGAAAGTCAACACGTTGTTCATTATCTTTTTTATTTTTATTCGTTTTTATTTCCTAAAGCCAGGATAAACACAGTACTTAGCACCAAAATTCCCCCAATGACTTCTGCACCATTAAATGATGTATTAAGGAAAATGACGGCACCAATGGTTGCTGATAGCGGTTCAAACGTATCTAACATCCCTGCAACAGTAGGTGAAATGAATTTCAAACTGTTGATGAAACAAATAAATGACATCATCGTTCCAAAGAAGACGATAAATCCGACCCCTAATACAGTTCCTAAGGTTAGTTTAGGCACATCCACCCAGAAAGGATGAACGATGGTAAAGATGACTCCACCGACTAGCATTGCCCATCCGACAACGACTAGTGTTGAAAAACGTTTCAATAGGTTTACCGGTAGCATCGTTTGAATGGATCCCGCTAACGCTAACAATAGTCCGGCAGTTAATGCTGGCGTGGAGATTGCTAACTGGGTTAGATGTCCCTTAGTTACCAATAACCATGTTCCGATTAGTGCAACCAACACGGCGGTTGCTTCGTACTTATTAGGCAACTGATGATAAAAGATGGCGGTAAAGATAACAATCAGTACCGTTCCCAAACTTTGTAGCACTGTTGCAGTTCCGGCATTACTTAGGTTAACTGTCACTAGGTATAAGTATTGCACAGCAGCTAGACCAAATACGGCATAGGCGGCAAACACACCCAGATTCTTTGGTTTCTTCCAAAGATCCATTACTGGTTCTTTTTTTACAAAGTTAGTGAATAGTAAAATCACAATTCCTGAAATTCCCATCTTAATTCCCATTAACCATTCAGGTGATAGATGATTATCTTGGAATAAAAATTGTGATACTGGACCTTGAATCCCCCAAAGAATCGCCCCGGTCACGGCAAGAATTCCACCGATTAATCTCTTTTGCGCTTGTGTCTTATTTTCCAATCCAATTCTCCATTTCTCTAGTTGTTTAATACCATTATAGGACAAAAGAAAAAGCGTTGTCATTAAAGACAACGCTTTTTTCTGAATAGTTAGTGTATAACTAGTCTTTGTAGTTAGCAGGAGAATCGTCCCACTTATCAACAGTATCTGTCATTTGTCCGGTAGTGTGCCATTCAAAGTCTGGGTACCATAAACTACGCTTTTGCTTGTCGATACCTTCAATGGTCTTCATGTCATCTTCTGATAACTTGAAGTCAAAGATATCTGAGTTTTGAATAATTCTTTCTTCATGTGATGACTTAGGAATAGTTACTACACCTTTTTGCCAGTCCCAACGAAGAATTACTTGAGCAACTGACTTGTTGTACTTGTCAGCAATCTTCTTGATTTCTTCGTTAGATAAGGCTTCCCCACCACCAAGTGGTGACCATGCTTCTAGTTGAATACCGGCATGATTATTGAATTCTAGGATATCCTTTTCTTGGTTAACTGGATTGAATTCCATTTGGTTAACGGCAGGAACGATATCACTGTGGTCTAGTAGATTTTGCAATCTTTCGTTATCGAAGTTTGAAATACCGATAGCTCTAATCTTACCTTGACGGTAAAGTTCTTCCATTGCCTTCCAAGTATCAATGTACTTGCCATCAACTGGCCAGTGCATTAAGTATAGGTCAATGTAAGTTAAGTCTAGACGTTTTAGTGTACCATTTAAGGCATTGATTGTACTTTCATAACCTTGATCACCGTTGAATAACTTAGTTGTGATAAATAAGTCTTTACGGTTTTGTCCGGTTGCAGCTAAACCTTCTTTAATTCCTTCACCAACACCAGTTTCGTTACCATATTGCTTTGCAGTATCAATTAAATGGTAACCCTTGATGATTGATTCTTTAACTGATTCTTTAGCACTTGTATTATCTGTCTTCCAAACACCTAATCCAAGACGTGGCATTTCAACGCCATTGTTTAGAGTGGTTGTTTCTTCAAGTCCTTCTAATCTGTTCATAGAAAATTCAGCCTCCTATTTCTTAAGTTCAACTTCATGGTAAAGCCCATAGATTTGATTTTCAAGAAAAAAGAAATGATTATAATCAAATATAATTAAATATTAATCTTCATAACCGTGTGGGTGTTTTTGAGTCCAAGTCCATGCACTAGCGATGATGTCTTCAACGTTGTCATGTTGAGGTTTCCATCCTAGTACTTCACGAGCCTTAGTTGAGTCAGCAACTAGTGTACTTGGGTCACCCGCTCTTCTTGGTGCGTCTTCGGCAGGAATTTCCTTGCCAGTCACCTTACGAGCGGTTTCTAGCATTTCTCTGTTTGAGAAACCAGTTGATGAACCTAGGTTAAATGCTTCTGAGTCTCCGCCCTTCATCAATCTGTCTAGGGCTAGGATATGAGCATCAGCTAAATCGACAACGTGAACGTAGTCACGGACGTTAGTACCATCTTTGGTTGGATAGTCAGTACCAAAGATTTGTAGCTTATCACGAGTGCCTTGAGCAACTTGTAGAATAATTGGGATTAAGTGCGTTTCTGGACCATGGTCTTCACCAATTGATCCATCCATCTTAGCACCACCAACGTTGAAGTAACGTAGTGCAGTGTACTTGATGCCATAGGCAACGTCAGCCCACTTCATCATCTTTTCCATCATTAGCTTACTTTCACCATAAGGATTGGTAGGTACTTGAGAATCAGTTTCCTTAACTGGAATGCTTTCAGGTTCTCCGTAAGTAGCAGCAGTAGAAGAGAAGATAATGTTGTTAACGTTGTGTCTTTGCATTGCTTCTAGTAGAGTAATCATTCCACCAGTGTTGTTATCGAAATACTTCAATGGTTTTTCCATTGATTCTGGAACGATAGAATTAGCGGCAAAATGGATAATCCCATCAATCTTTTCGTTGTTAAAGATTTTGTCTAGGAAGTCAGCATCTCTGATGTCTCCTTCGTAGAACTTTGCGTTTTTGTTGACACTAGCTAAGTGTCCAGTTGCTAGGTTATCTGCAACGACAACATCGTAGCCTTTTTCAATTAAACGATCTACGGTGTGAGAACCGATGTAGCCGGCTCCACCTGGTACTAAAATTGCCATATAAGAATGCTCCTTTTAAATTACTTATATTATCATTATCAAACAGGAACCTTAAAAATTCAATAAATTCCAGAAAAAAAGACGCGGTATTATACCGCGTCTTTTAATTGTTTTATTAGTCGTTTTCGTACTTCTTGAATACAAGAACTGCGTTGTGACCACCAAAACCAAATGAGTTTGAAATTTCGTAGTTAACTGGTGACTTCTTGTTGTCTTCGTTTACTAGGTCTACTTCAACTTCTGGATCGATGTTCTTAACACCGTAGTTAACTGGCATTTGTTGACGTTGTAATGCACCAACCATGATAACAGCTTCTAGTGAACCGGCAGCACCTAGAGCATGACCAGTCATACCCTTTGTACTACTTACCTTGATGTGGTCGTTGTCAGCAAATACTTTCTTGATAGCTTGTGATTCAGCTGAATCATTAGCATGAGTACTTGTTCCGTGAGCGTTAACGTAGTCAACGTCCTTAGGATCAACGTTAGCATCCTTAAGAGCTAACTTCATAGCATCAACAGCACCTGAACCGTCAGGTCTTGGAGCAGTTAAGTGGTAAGCATCTGAGTTAGTACCGTAACCAACAACTTCGGCTAAGATGTTAGCACCGCGAGCCTTGGCATGTTCTAGTTCTTCAAGAACTAAAGTACCGGCACCTTCACCCATAACGAATCCATTTCTATCCTTATCGAATGGAATTGAACCACCTTCAACAGTTTCTGAAGTTGAAAGTGCTGATAGAGCAGCGAAACCTGCAATACCTAATTCGTTAACTGAGGCTTCTGAACCACCGGTAATCATCATCTTGGCTTTACCAAAACGAATGTAGTCAAATGCATCACCAATAGCGTTAGTACCTGATGAACAAGCAGTAACGATAGCTTGAGAAGTGTTTCTAGCATTTAAGTTAATTGAAATGTTACCAGCAGCCATGTTAATGATTGAGTTAGGAACGAAGAATGGAGATACACGACCTGGACCCTTCTTTGACATCTTAATAGCTTGTTCTTGGATAGTTGTTAAACCACCAATACCTGAACCATAGATAACACCTAATTCATCTGGATCAAATTCGCCTTCTTTTAGGCCAGCTTGTTCCATAGCTTCGTAAGCTGAGTATAAAGCGTAACGTGAGAAGTCATCCATACGTTTTGAAATCTTCTTGTCGATACGTTTTAGTGGATCAAAATCTTTAACTTCGGCAGCTAGAGTAACACCAGTTTCTGAAGCATCAAACTTTGAAATTGGAGCAATACCTGTCTTTGAAGCAAAAATATTGTCTAAGAATGTGTTAGCGTCGTTACCCAAAGGACTAACGGCACCAATACCTGTAATTACAACACGCTTTTCCATAGAGTTATCCTCCTTATTTACGTTTTACGTCTGGAACGATAAATGTTAGTTGAGCTGAACAAGCCTTCTTGTCGCCAACGTAAGCAGTACAGTCAACTTGTCCCATGTTCTTCTTTTGTTTACCCATAGTAACTTCGAAACGTACAACGTCACCAGGTTTAACCATCTTTCTGAACTTAGCACCCTTAATTTCACCAAGGTAAGCAGTCTTATCCTTGTATTGTTCACTCTTCAAAATAAGGATTGAAGCAGTTTGAGCCATAGTTTCAATGATTAAAACACCAGGCATAACTGGGTTTCCAGGGAAGTGACCTTGGAAATAGTTTTCGTTGATAGTAACGTTCTTGGTAGCAACTACCTTTTCACCAGGGATTAATTCATCAACCTTATCGATGTATAGAATTGGGTATCTGTTTGGAATTAAATCCATAATTTCTGTTGTATTTAAAACACTCACAATAAGCACTCCTCATATATAATTCAAAATTTTAACAATTAAACGTCTTTTATTAATCTAATTTATGCTCCTAATCCAATAGGACTATTGATTACCTCTTCATCTAGTTTTGACATCTAGATGAACTAATCAACATAAATAAGTTTAACAATTACCATACTAAGTTACAACGTACAAGACTCTTTTTATTACTTAAAATAAATAAAACGTTGTTATAGCGGTGTTTTACGTATATTTCCTTATGTGACACATGGTTGAATGTATATCTATTTTGCCGTTTTTTCATTAGAGATTATCTAATTTTCATGATTTGATTCGTTTAATGTTTGAACATCCCATTACCCCGGAAAATCATTTAACAGCAGATATTAATCGTCATATGTAGCAAGGGTTCCAACGTAACCATCAGCTACCTCAATATCGGTTAATTTAATTTTACGATCTAATCGTTTAGCAGATTTCTTGGTATCAACATCAATGTCGACACTCTTAACCTTACCGGATAAACCAGTACCGACTAATTTTAATGCTGCTTCCTTGATTGTCCATAACTTAAGGGTTTCATCCCCTTCTACTGATTCGTCTAGATTACTTAGGTAATTTAGTTCGTTATCAGTGAACGCACGAGTAATTCGTTTGTAAGTAAATGGACGCAACTTCTCAATATCTACTCCAACCTCTTGATCTGAAACCGCTAGGATTACTAAATCGTAAGAGTTTGAAATATTGTATTGAAATTGCTTTGACTTTAGAAATGGTTTGCCGTGATCACCGTAGTAAAAAAGGTCACCATGCAATAATTCATCAATACTAATTCCCATGTAATCTGCCAGCATCAAGTTACCGACAATCGCTTGACGTTTATTATACTTAGTAAAATCAACATCAGCCTTCTTGAAGATTTCTTGGTACTTTGGATTTTGAATAGAATCGATAAAAATTTCTGTATTATTAAGCAAGTAAATGAACACCCTTATCAGCGTAAATCAAGTCACCAGTAACACCTGATGATAGGTTACTCATTAGGAAAGTAGCAACGTCACCAACTTGGTGGATGTCAACAGCTTCACCGTCAACAGTTCTTGCTTCTGATTCCTTCAATAGGTCACCGTGGTTCTTGATACCAGTAACAGCTAGAGTCTTGATGGCACCAGCTGAGATAGCGTTAACACGGATCTTCTTAGGACCTAAGTCTGAAGCTAGGTATCTAACGTTAGCTTCTAGAGCAGCCTTAGCAACACCCATCATGTTGTATGAAGGGATAGCACGAGTTGAACCCATGTAAGTTAGAGTAGCAATACTACCTTGTGGGTTCATAACACGACTTGCGTAACGTGATACTGAGATTAGTGAGTAAGCTGAAACGTCTTGAGCTAAGTTGTAACCATCTTTCTTAACATCAATAACGCCACCTTCAAGAGTTTCCTTGTCAGCGTAAGCAATCGCATGAATAACACCATCGATGTTACCAAATTTAGCTTGAATGTCTTGGAAAGTCTTTTCAACGTTTGCATCTTCAGCAACGTCACATTCAATCATTTCAGTTCCTTCTGGAACAAGCTTGTCTAATTGACGCTTTAATCTTTCGTTTTGGTAAGTAATGATAACTTTAGCACCGTTATCCATTAGTGACTTAGCACAACCCCAGGCAATACTACGCTTGTTAGCAACACCCATAACAACAATTGTTTTTCCATCTAATAAGTTTGACATTATGATTTGGCCTCCTAAAATATACAAATCAATTAAATTACATTAGTTGAATTTACGGTAACGTTCGTGACGTTGGGCCAATAATTCTTCTTTAGGTAATTTGTTAAGTTCATTAATTTTTTCAATTAAAGCTTCTTTGAAGTTTTGCATTGATTTTGCATCTTTGACTTCGGGAATAATCTTATCAATGATTTCATTGTCTAATAGTTCCTTTGGTGTAAGTTGCATTTGTTCAGCAGCTTCTGCTGCCTTACTTGAATCTTTCCACAAGATTGTGGCATAGCCTTCAGGTGATAGCACTGAGTAGATACTATCTTCTAAGGCCCAAACGGTGTCACCGACAGCTAGAGCTAAGGCTCCACCGCTTCCCCCTTCACCAATGATGACACTGATGTATGGCACTTTTAACTTAAGTCCTTGCATGATTGATTGAGCAATCATGTAACCTTGACCCTTGTATTCAGCGTCCATACCAGGATATGCACCAGGTGTATTAATCAAGTTAATGATTGGACGGTTAAACTTTTCCGCTTGTTTCATCAAACGTAAAGCTTTTCTGTATCCAGAAGGTTCTGCTGAACCGAAATGTCTTTCGATATTTTCGTCAGTGTCGTTACCCTTTTGGATACTTGTAATGGTAACTGGTTGACCAGCAATAGTTCCGATACCAGCATATACTGCAGGATCATCGCTGTAAGCACGGTCACCGTGTAGTTCCATAAAGTCGTCAGTAATTCCAGCAACTAGGTCTTGGATACTAATCTTATCAGCACTTCTAGCCGCTAAAACACGATCATATGCTTTTCCCATAATACTAATATCCTCCTAATTCCAAGCCAATAACTTGGCTAATACTGATTTCATTTCATCTCTTTTAACAATGGCATCTAAGAAACCATTCTTAAGTAGAGTTTCTGCACGTTGGAAATCCTTTGGTGGACGTTGTTGAATTGTCTTTTCGATAACTCGACGACCAGCAAAACCAATTAATGTGTGTGGTTCAGAGATGTTGATATCTCCTTCCATGGCATAACTAGCAGTAACACCACCGGTAGTAGGATCAGTTAATACAGAAATGTATAGTAATCCTTTTTCGGCGTGATCAGATACCGCTTGTGATACCTTGGCCATTTGCATTAATGAGTGGATTCCTTCTTGCATTCTGGCACCACCAGAACATGAGAAGACAACTACTGGTAAGTTCTTTTCGGTTGCTTGTTCGAATAATCTAGCAAGCTTTTCACCAGTGGCAGTACCTAAACTCCCCATGATGAAACGTGAATCCATCACACCTAGGGCAAATTCAGTATCACCAATCTTGGCGAAACCGGTTTGAACACTTTCGTTTAGGTCAGTGGCCTTCTTTGACTTTTCAAGCTTTCCAGCGTACTTTTCGTCACTTAAGAAACGCTTTGGTGCACTAATTTCAGAATCGATTGGTGTGAATTCGTCCACAGTCATGTTGATTCTTTCTTGTGCGCCAAGTCTAAAACCATAACCACAGTTAGGACATAGCTTGTATTCCCCTAACTTCTTGTTGTAAAAGCTTTCTTCACAAACTGGACATTTGATAAACAAATGATCTGGAACTTTGTCCATTAGAGTTTGTAAATCTTTGGTTTCTTCTGATTTATTATTCTTCAACGTTTTTCAACCACTCTTTCAAGAATGATTTTTCAATGTATAGATTATTGAAATCTGAATCATTGAAATGTTTGTCTTGTAACAAATCATTTAGGAATTGACGGTTAGTCTTTACTCCATCAACCTTAAATTCATTAATTACTCTTCTCATTTTTACGACAGCCTGAGGCTTGTCAGGCATATGTACAATGATTTTAGCAATCATTGAATCATAGAAAGGAGAAATGGTGTCACCTTGTTCAACACCTGAGTCAATACGAACACCCTTAGTTCCGAATGGGAAGTTAACCTTACGAAGAGTACCTGGTGCTGGTAAGAAACCATGTGCAGGGTCTTCGGCGTTAATACGGCATTCGATTGCGTAACTATCTACCTTAATGTCATCTTGTGTGAATGGTAAAGCTTCACCAGCGGCAACTTGGATTTGAGCCTTGATTAATTGAACTCCAGCAACTTCTTCAGAAACTGTATGTTCAACTTGTAATCTAGTGTTCATTTCCATGAAGTAGAAATTGTTGGTCTTTTCATCCAATAGGAATTCGAAAGTACCAGTGTTTTCGTAACCAATTTCCTTGGTTGCTTTGGCAACAAGCTTACCTAGATAATCACGTTGAGATTGAGAAACTTCCATACATGGAGTTTCTTCAATAATCTTTTGATGACCTCTTTGTAGAGAACAGTCACGTTCAGGGAAGTAAACAACATTTCCCTTTTGATCAGCGATAACTTGCATTTCAATATGCTTAGCATCACTTAAATCTTTTTCCATGTACAATGAATCGTCATTGTATGAAATTCTTGCTTCACGCTTGGTAGTGTTAAAGATTTCCTTTAATGCTTCTTCATCGTCACATTCACGAATACCTTTACCACCACCACCGGCAGCAGCTTTAAGCATAACTGGATAACCAATTTCATCCGCTAGTTTTAAAGCATCTTCTAAACTATCAATGGAGCCGTCTGAACCAGGAATGGTTGGTACTCCACTGTTCTTCATCGCTGCCTTGGCATGAGATTTATTTCCCATTAAATCAATTACTTTTGAACTTGGTCCAATGAACTTAATTGAACATTTTTCGCAAAGTTCAGCAAATTCAGCGTTTTCAGATAGAAATCCGTAACCGGGGTGAATAGCTTCTGATCCAGTTAAAATTGCAGCGTCAATCACTGCAGCCATGTTCAAGTATGATTCGTTTGGTTGTGGACCACCAATACATACTGATTCGTCGGCTAATTTAACGAACATGCTATCCTTGTCGGCAGTTGAATAAACGGCAACAGCTTTAATGTCCATCTCATGAAGTGCTCTTATGATTTGCACCGCGATTTCACCACGGTTAGCAATTAATACCTTTTTAAACATTTCACTCATCCTTTATGAACTTATTCAATTGCAAAGATTAAAGTACCTTCACAAATAACTTCGCCATCTCTAGTAACTGTTCCATGACCTTCACCTATGTTTCTCTTTAGCTTTGTCATTTCAACAGCTAGTTCCAACTTGTCGCCTGGTCTAAAGCTGTCTTTGTAAGTAGCTTCCTTGATACCACCAAAGAAAACATTATGTCCTTTGTATTCAGGCATTGATAGTAATGCACAAACTCCAGTTTGAGCTAGCATTTCCATCGCGATTGGTCTTGGCATTCCAAATTCAAGATGTTGTTTTGAGAAGAACCATTCGTTAACAGTTAAAAGCTTTTCAGCCTTTGCACCTTCACCAGGTCTTACTTCAATAATCTTGTCTAACATTTGGAATGGGAATCTTTGAGGAATGAAATCTTGTACGTTATAGTCCAAAATTAGTCCTCCTCAATTTCAAAAATTGGTTGATCGTATTCAACCATGTCACCATTTTCAGCAACCTTCTTAGTAATAGTTCCAGAAACGGGACTCTTAACTTCGTTGATAACCTTCATGGCTTCGATTACACAAACAGTGTCGCCCTTCTTAACGTGATCGCCCACTTTTTTGTAGACTGGTTTTTCAGGACTTGGAGCAAAGTATACGATTCCAACAAGTGGAGCCTTAATCTTTGCACCTGAAGCTGCTGGTTTAGCAGCTGGTTGTTCACTTGCAGTTGCGCCAGCAGCTGGAGCTGGTTGAGCAACGTTTTGAACTGCAGCGTGTTCTAACTTACTGAAGTATAAGTCAGTACCATCATCGGCAGTAATCTTAAATTCTTTCATGCTGGACTTATCGAACTTGTCCATTAACTTTTCAATGTCTTTTTGTTCCATGTTTTTATATCTCCTGTTAATTAAGAATGTTCTTACTTAACTTTGATTACATAGTTAATCCACCGTCAACGGTGATTACTTGTCCATTCATGTATTCGTTCTTGATTAAGAATTCAACAACTTGAGCAACTTCGTCTGGAGTACCAAAACGTTTTGCTGGGATTTTTTCTTCCCAATCAGCGATGTAACTATCGCCTAGTTTAGCTGTCATAGCAGTCTTAATCATACCTGGAGCAACCGCATTACAACGGATTCCACGTAGAGCACCTTCTTGGGCTGTAGTCTTAGTTAAACCTACGATACCGGCCTTAGTAGATGAATAGTTAGCTTGACCTAAGTTACCGTGTAGACCTGCGATACTTGAAAGGTTGATAATGCAACCCTTACGAGCTCTTTGCATCTTCTTCATAGCAAACTTAGTCATGTTAAATACACCAAACAAGTTAGTGTCTAATACTTGTTTGAATGAATCACCCTTCATTCTAGTTAATAGAGTGTCTTGGGTGATACCGGCATTGTTAACCAATACGTCTAGTTTGCCGTATTTTTCAATAACACTGTCAATCATTGCTTTAGCGTCATCTTCTGAAGCAACGTCTCCAACCAATACATCAATTTCTGAATCGAAGTTAGCTTGGAAAGCTTTCAATTCTTCTTCATTCAATTGACGGTGTGAGTTAGCGATTACGATATTATTTTCATCCTTAGCTAGACGAACTGCGTCAGCTAAACCTAATCCCTTAGTAGCACCAGTGATTAGAATTACTTGTTTTTCGTTATTTTCCATAATTATTCTCCTAACTTATCTAATAAGGCATCTAGAGTTTCAACACTTTCTACATTGTATGTATCAGCCTTTAATGTCTTTTTAGCAAGCTTACTTAGCGTATTTCCTGGACCGATTTCGATAAAAGCGTCAATGTTTTTGTCTTCCAATGAAGCAACATCTTGCATGAAGTGTGTAGGATTGATTAGTTGGTTAACTAATGTTTCCTTGATGGTGTCCTTAGCAAATGGTTTTACGGTAGTATTACTGATTACATCTACTTGAGGTTCATCAAATTCAACACTTTCAAGACGTTTAGCTAATTGATCTGATGCAGGTTGCATCAATGGAGTATGTGAAGCGACGGCAACTTGTAGTGGAACTAAACGTTTTGCGCCTTTTTCCTTCAATACTTCCATGGCGTTTTGAACCCCTTCTTTAGTACCACCAATAACAACTTGTGACTTGTTATTGTAGTTAGCTGGGTAAACGTCATCAATTTCATCACAAACGCTCTTCACAAAATCAGGGCTAAGACCCAATACAGCAGCCATAGAACCTGGATTTTGCTTACCTGCTTCATCCATGTAATGTGAGCGATCGTGTACTAGCTTTAGCCCTGATTTAAAAGATAGTGCTTTAGCAGCAACTAAAGCACTATACTCGCCTAAACTCAATCCCATCATTGCAACAGGTTTCTCTATTTTGTCTTCTAAAATACGATGAATAGCTACACTCATCGTCAAAATAGCGATTTGAGTATTATTAGGATTATCAAAAATTTCCGGATCAGCTAAGTTTAAATTCAATGTTTCTGAGGCCTCGTCAATTGTACGTTTATACACAGGGTTTGACTTGTACAAATCCTGTCCCATTTCCTTAAATTGACTACCTTGGCCACTAAATAGATAACAAATATTCAAACTTAAACACTCCTAGTTAATTAAAACTAATTATTATTCTTCAACTTTACCAGCAACGTAGTCAACTAATTGTTGTACAGTTGCGATGTCGTTGTCACTGTCAATTTCGATGTCGTATTCGTCTTCTAGAGCATCGATGATTTCAAATAAGTCTAAACTGTCTAGGTCTAGTTCTTCTTTGAAGTTAGTGTCCATCTTGATGTCTTCAGCCTTAACGTCTGATTGATCTACAACGATTTCTTTTACCTTGTCAAAAATTGCGTTCTTGTCTGCCATAATATAATTCACTCCATATATAAAATTAAAATAATAAATTAATACCTTAAAATAATAGTTCCTGTGGTTAGGCCACCACCGAAACCAGAAAGGGCGATAATATCTCCCTTAGCTATTAAACCATTTTCCATCATTTCTGACAACAAAATAGGTTCACTAGCTGCAGAGGTGTTCCCATAAAGATTAATATTGATAGGGAATTTGTCCTTACTAACGCCTAATTTACGGGCTACTGATTTAATAATTCGAGCGTTAGCTTGATGTAACACAAAGTGATTTATGTCACTTAACTCAATCCCAGCTTTTTCTGCTGCTTCTTTAATTGATAATGGAACATTCTTGGTTGCGAAGTTAAATACTTCTCTACCATCCATATGCAAATAACGATCTGTGTCGTCATCATCTCGTGGTCCAAATGTTTCATTTCCCAATATATGACCAGCAAGAAGAGCTTCTCTTCTATCTCCATAATTCTTCAAGTTACTGGATAATACTTCTCCATCACCTTGGTTCGAAACTAGCATTCCACCAGCACCATCACCGAATAATACGGCGGTGGTTCTGTCTTCCCAGTTAATCAAGTTACTCATTTTTTCTGAACCAATTACCATCCCTAAAGCATTAGGCTTTAGTTCAAATAATGAGTGCATCACATGAGTAGCGAAAACAAATCCAGAGCACGCAGCACTGATATCAAATGCAACAGCATTCTTAGCACCAACAATACCTTGAACTGCAGAAGCAGTTGATGGCATATGGTAGTCTCCAGACATCGTAGCTACAATGATAAAATCAATATCATTCGCATCAACGTTTCCGTTCTTAAGTAATTGCGAAGCAACCTCAGCACTTAAAGAAGTGTTAGTTTCCTTAGTGGCGATTCTACGTTGCTTAATCCCGGTTCTTTTACTGATCCATTCATCAGAAGTATCCATGATTTTAGCTAAATCGTCATTGGTAACTATCTTTTCAGGAACAGCTTTAGCAGTAGCTAAAATTGAAAAACTGCTCATGATATCTCCTCTAAACTGAATTTAGTTTACTTTCTCGATAGTATCTATAAAATACCACTCATTTATTTTTAATTAATTTCCCTTTTTTTTCAACTGATAAAAACTCATATCGACGTCTTGTCAATCGACAAACATTGATATATCAACGGTTTAGCTATACTTTTTATCCATATTTTTAAAAGTTACGCATTATATATTATGTAACTCATTAAATATTGGTGTTTCTTATAAAATTAAAAAGCCACCTATAATAGGTGGCTTTTTGTTTTTGATTATTTGATTACTTTATATACTTCATCCATTGGTTGGCGTTTCTTTGGAGTAATGTCTTGGTCACGGTAACCGAAACCAGCCATCACTGAAACACCCCATTCTTTAGGATCTAAGATACCCTTTTGAGTTAAGATATCTTCAATCTTTGAACGGTTGAATCCTTCAATTGCACAACTATCGATATCTAATTCTGCAGCTGCAGTCATCATGTTAGCTAATGCAATGTAAGTTTGTTTGCATGCCCAGTCAAATCGCTTTCTGTCATCAGTTAAATAAAATTGGGTCTTTTGGAAATCATCAAACTTCTTTGAGAATGGTGAGTCAGGTGCAAAATGGTGTCCACTAACATCTTCAGTAATGTGTTGAACATACTTACTTGTAGCAGTGATGCCCTTCTTAGCTAAAATGATTAAGAAGTGGCTAGCACCGTTTAGACTGTTTTGAGCACCCCATGCATCTTCATAGATGTCTTTTTTAACATCATCATTTTCAATTAAAAGGAACTTCCATGGTGAAAAACCAAAGGCACTAGGTGAAAGTCTACCAACTTCCATGATTGTATCCCAGTCTTTGTCAGAAATCTTCTTGTCAGCGTCGAACTTCTTTGTAGCGTAACGACGGTGAGCAGTTTTAATAATTTCTTCGTTTTTATCCATTATTATCTACCTCTTTTACGTATATAGTAGATGTAACTTAACATAAAGATTTATTTAAGTTCAACAATATACACTTAACAGAAGCGTAATAGAATTGACGCGCTATGCTGATTTAACTATACTTAGAATGTAATTTAAATAAGTTTATTGGAGACTTTATTATGAACGCACAAGACTTATATCAAAAATGGGTTGCTCAACCCAACCTAAATGAATCCGTAAAACATGACCTAGCAAAAATCGCTAATAATAATGAAGAAATTAACGATGCTTTTGGTACTAACATGTCATTTGGTACTGCCGGTATGCGTGGCTTAATTGGTGCTGGTATCAACAGAATGAATATCTACACCGTTAGACAAGCTACCGAGGGTCTAGCATCTTACATGGATACTTTAGATGAAGAATCAAAAAAACGTGGTGTTGCCATTAGTTTTGATTCAAGATATCACTCAAAAGAATTCGCATACGAAACAGCTCGAGTATTAGGCCAACACAACATCAAATCATACGTGTTTGATGACATCCGCCCTACTCCTGAATTATCATTTGCAATTAGACACCTACATACTTTTGCCGGTGTTATGATTACTGCAAGTCATAATCCAATGCAATACAATGGATACAAAATCTACGGCCAAGACGGTGGTCAAATGCCTCCAAAGGCTTCTGACATGATTACCGACTACGTTAGAAAAGCCGATGATGTATTTGCAATCGACGTTGCTGACGTAAAAGACTTAAGAGATAAAGGACTTCTATCAGTCGTTGGTGAAGACGTTGATGATGCATATCTAGCAAACGTCAAGACAGTTAACGTTAACCACGACCTAATTAAAGAAGTTGGTAAGGAACTAAAATTTGTTTACACCCCTCTTCACGGTACAGGTAAGATCATCTGCCGTCGTGCCTTAGATAATGTTGGTTTTAAAAACTACTCATTAGTTAAGGAACAAGCAATTGCTGATCCAGAATTTCCAACTGTGGACTTCCCTAATCCAGAATTCCCAGAAGCATTTAACTACGCTATCAAGTTAGGTAACGAAGAAAACGCAGACGTTTTAATCGCAACCGACCCTGATGCTGACCGTTTGGGTGCTGCCGTAAGACAACCAGATGGTTCATACGAATTAATGACTGGTAATCAAATCGCATCAGTACTATTGGACTACATCCTAACCGCTAAGAAGAACGCTAACGAACTACCAACTGATGGAACAGTTGTTAAATCAATTGTTTCCACTGAACTAGCTACTAAGATTGCTAACAACTATGGTGTTGAAATGCAAAACGTTCTTACTGGATTCAAGTACATCGCTGAAAAGATTAAGGACTTCGAAGAAAACAAGGATCACACATTCCTATTCGGTTTTGAAGAAAGCTTTGGTTACCTAATCAAGCCTTTCGTTCGTGATAAGGATGCTATCCAATCAACTGTATTACTTGCAGAAGTTGCTGCTTATTACAAGCAAAAGGGCCAAACTTTATACGACGGTCTACAATCAATCTACAAGAAATACGGTTATCATGAAGAAAAGACCATCTCAAAGACCTTTAGCGGTATTGAAGGAAAAGAAAAGATGGCTAACATCATGAACGAACTACGTTCAAACCCATTAAACGAATTCAACAATCAAAAAGTCGAATCACTTGAAGACTTCCAAACATCTATCAAGACCAATGCTGATGGTTCTACTGAAACAATCGAACTACCAGAAGCTAATGTATTAAAATACTGGCTTGATGATGGCACATGGTTTGCTATCCGTCCTTCAGGAACAGAACCAAAGATTAAGTTCTACTTAGGAACTGTTGATGATTCTGCTGAAGCTGTTAACAACAAACTAAAGACATATGAAGATGCAGTTGATCAATTGATTGAACAACTAGTCTAATCAAAAGCGTTATTAACATGATGTTAATAATGCTTTTTTTGTGTTTCGTGATAGAATGTTAGTATAAATTCAAGTTGAAAGGACATTTCCATGAGAAAGCAAACATTCTCTGTTGAAATTGAGGCCAATCCCGGCGATTTGCGACAAATGAAGCATTACTTGCATAAATGGAAACCTGATTTTGTTTCAATTAGCAATCTTAGTCGCTATTCATACGAAGAAATGGTCCAATGTGCCAGATACATTCAGACGGATTTACACATCCCCGTTGTCATCCACCTAACTGGATTAACACATACAAAAGAAGAAGTAAAAAAGGCTTTTAATCAGTTAATGGACTTAAATATCCGTAACTTTTTATTAGTTCGTGGGAACATCCATCATAATATGCATATCGAAGATGACTTTAACTACGCTAGCGATTTGATTAAATATGTGAATCAACTAGATACGGATTCAAAAATCAATGTCGTTGCCGGTTGTTATCCTGATATTCACGTACTCGCTGACTCACTTACAGAAGACATCGAGTATTTAAAACAAAAGGTGAATTCTGGAGTCGATAGCCTAATATCATTAATGTGTTTCGATAACAAACGAATCTATAAGTTTCTAGATAAGTCTCGTGAATTCGGCATCAATGTGCCAATCCGTATTGGTATCATGCCAATCACCGATCCGTTTAAAAAAGATTACCTAGCGCATAATGATGTTAAGATGCCCGAATTCTCTAAAGAAGAGGACAATCTACTCGAGGATGGAATTGATTATGCCGTTAATCAAATCAACGATTTGTACGAACACAACGTTAACGGTATTCACCTATATACTCACAATGATTGGATGGTATCCGATCGAGTATTTGAAAACATCAAGCAAAACCTATAAAGGAGCATCATCCAATGGACAACAGTAATGCTGCTGACAATAAGCTTGCACCAACCAAGCAACTTACTGACGAACAATCTCGCCTAGTCGAACAAATCAAACAGTTTGCAATCAATCACTTAAATGATGACACCCACGCTGTCTTCACCATTTACGGTGATGCCGGAACTGGTAAGTCCGTCATTTTAAGTAAGTTATTCTACGACATCCAACAAATGGCGCATGAAAAAAGCAGTCCGTTATATCAAACTAGTAACTATTTCTTGGTTAACCATCCCGAAATCCTAAAGGTTTACAAGAAGATGGCCGGAAGTCAGGATAATGTCTTAAAGAAGAACTTTAATCGTCCTACTTCCTTTATTAACCAAAACGACAAAAACCATCAAAATGTGGATATCACAATTATCGATGAAGCCCACCTATTATTATCACGTGGGGATCACTACAATAATTTCTATTACGATAATCAACTATCTGAAATCATTAAGCGTTCTCAAATCACCATCTTGGTATTTGACCACCGCCAAGTTCTTAGAACTAAATCGTTTTGGAACTTAGACAGATTGCACCACATAATTGATCCATACACCAATGGTGAATATCACCTAACTCATCAATTCAGAATGACCGCCAGTGACTCGTTGGTCAAATGGATTAATACCTTTACTGATGGTAAACTCACCCCGCTTCCTGCTGACGCTAAGAAAGATTACGATTTTCGTATCTTTGATAACGCTGAGGAAATGCGGAAGGCCATCTTTGCTAGAAACCAAGAAGTCGGCCTTTCTCGAATCGTTTCTACTTCTGGATACCCATCAACACTTGATGGTGGCAAACACTATGTCACTGAACCAGACTTCAAGATGCCATGGGATCAATACAACTACACACAAACCCCATGGGCAGAAATTCCAGAAACCGTAAACGAAGTCGGTTCCATGTTTACCTGCCAGGGATTTGACTTGAACTACGTTGGAGTCATCTTAGGACCACCAATCTATCTAGATGGTGATGACGTCCACGTTGAAATGAGTAAGTTCACTGATGTGGAATCACTCAAGAAACGTAAGGACATGGATGATCCAGTCGAGTTTGAAAAGATTAAGGAACAATTGGTATTGAACTCAGCCAACGTCTTACTAAAACGTGGTGTGAAAGGTTTATACATCTTTGTTCATAACCAAGAACTACGCAAACGTCTCTTAGACGACTACAAGAAGTTATAAAAAATGTCACTCAGATAATCATTTCTGGGTGGCTTTTTTGCATAAACTGATATAATTGTTTCAATTAAGTTTTTTGGAGGGGAAAATATGAAATACTCGCTTAACTGGGATTTAGATTCAATCTTTGCCGGGGGATTACATGGTAAGGAATTAACGGATAAACTAGCTGTCATCGGCGAATCCATCGAAACATTTCGCCAAGCCATTAACGACTACGAATTCGACGATGATGACGCGCAATTCTCTAGATTTTCAGAACTAACGGACTTCTTACAAAAAATTCAGGCCGGAATTATTCAAACTTCAATGTACATAAACGGTAAACATTCCGACGATGTAAACAATGAGGAAGTTCCACCAATGATTGATAAGGTTCAATCACTAGATGTTAAAGCCGCCCAAATCGCCCAACTACTTCAAAAGAAGTTAGCCGATTTATCAGATGATCGTTTCAATGAACTAATCAAACAACCTGGTCTAGACACCATTGCCTTTTCTTTGCAGGAAAACAGACATTTTGGAAAAGAACTACTGGATGACACCCAAGAAACCATCATTTCAGAAATGAACCTAGAAGGTTTAAGCTCATGGTCCAACCATTACAGCACACTAATTGCCGGCGTTAACGTCGACTTTAGAGACGAAGACGGTAACCCTAAGACCCTATCAGCTGGACAAGCCGATAACGAAATCTTGGGTAACTCAGATGCCAAATATCGCCAAGACCTAATGCCTAAATGGGAAGCTGCCTTTGAAGAAAAACAAAACCTATTTGCGGACACATTAAACCACCTATCTGGTAGTCGTCTTCTAGACTACAAGTTCCATGGTACTGACGATTTCTTGAAGTACCCTTTGGAACTTAACCGCATGTCAAAGCAAACCCTTGATACAATGTGGAAGGTCGTTGACGACAACAAGGACGTCTTAATTAAGTTCTTAAATCGCAAGGCCCAATTAATCGGCAAGGATAAGATTGGCTGGGAAGACGTCGCTGCCCCAATCAACATTGGAAACGAAAAATCAAAGACATTCACATACGATGAAGCTGCCGAATTCATCATCAAACAATTCAACAGTTTCTCACCTAAGATGGCTAAACTAGCTCAAAAGGCGTTTGACAACAGATGGATTGAAGCAGAAAACCGTCCAGGAAAAGAACCGGGTGGATACATGCAAGACCTACCGGAAACTGGCGAAGCTCGTATCTTTTTAACCTTCACCGGTTCACCAAACGATGCATCAACCATCGCCCACGAACTAGGACATGCCTTCCATAGTAGTGTGATGAATGATCTACCATACTTCCGCCAAGACTACGCAATGAACGTTGCTGAAACCGCATCAACATTCGGTGAACTAATCGTTTCTGACGCCAACGTTAAGGAAGCAAAAACTGATGAGGAAAAAATTAGCCTACTAAACGCCAAGATGGATAACCCGGTAGCAATGTTTTTAAACATCCGTGCTCGTTTCCTATTTGAAACTCGTTTCTACGAAAGAAGACAAGCAGGAGTTCTAACCGCTAACGAAATTAACGACTTAATGGTCCAAGCTCAAAAGGATGCCTACGGTGAATCACTATCTACCTACTCACCTCACTTCTGGGCAAGTAAGATGCATTTCTACATCGACGACATTCCTTTCTACAACTTTCCATACACATTTGGTTACCTATTCAGTCTAGGAATTTACGCTAAGGCGCAAGCTACCGATGACTTCGAAGATCAATACATCTCATTACTAAGAGATACTGCTAACATGACTACCGAAGATTTAGCAAGCAAACACCTAGGTGTTGAATTGACCAAACCAGACTTCTGGGAAGCCGGAGTTCAACTAATCGAAAAAGACGTTGATGAATTCATCAAACTAACAGAAAAATATGTATAAAAAAAGAAGCGCTCATATCGAGTGCTTCTTTTTTTGATTAACGAACTACAACGGCCATCTTACCTTCGTAGTTGTATAGACTCATGAATTGAGAAGTTGAAACCCAGAATACTGGATTACTCTTACCGGTCTTGAATTGGTATCTCCATGATGATGGATCTGCCATCTTGAAGAATCCGTTCTTGTATCCAACAACAACTAAAGTGTGTCCAGTAGGTTTCTTCATACGGTATCCAGTGTATGCGATAACTGAGTTACCGTGTTTGATTTCATTGATGATTTGGTTCTTTGATGCACCACTGAAATTGTAAATTGTCTTTCTGTAAGTACGACCGTACTTAGCTAAAGCTCTTGGGAAGATTGTCCAGTTTTGACTGGTGTTGTTCTTAGCGAATGGATTTCCTACGAAACCGTAGTTTTGATTGGTAGATCTTGGCATTCTATCTAAGAAGTACTTAATTCCCTTGTTTAAACCAATGCTTCTAGTTGAAAGAGCCATCTTTAAGGCAGTCCCTTCACAACCGTTTGGTGCATCGAATGGGAAGTGTTGACTTGTATATACGAAAGGAATTTCGTAGACACTAGTCTTGCTCAAGTCTCTTGAGCTAATCCATCCTTGGTTGATTCCTTGGTAACTAATCTTGTAGTAAACAGATTTTTTTAATTTAGCTACTTGAGTTAGTTGAACAAGTTGGTTTTGAAGATTGATTTTCTTCATCACCTTAACTCCTTCTTTGTAAGGAGAAACGTAAGTATCTACGTTGTTTTTGTTAACGATTCTTGCATTATAGTTTCGCGCTGAACTAATGGTATAGTTCTGACTTTCTGCATTTGATGTATCAGAATGAGCTACGCCCAATGCGACGATAACTACACCTAAAAACATTACCACACCAAGTGCAGATAACATTTTCTTCATTATGTCTCCACTCCATCCATAAATTATTATTTATATTAATAATATAATACAAACGAATTTCAAATTCTTAGAATAAACTATTCTGTAAATAAGTTTTAACATTTTGGTAACATTTTTGATATTTTATTAAAAAAAGACATGATTAATAAAATAATCACGTCTTTTTTACTATATTAGTATAATTCTTCGACTTGTTTTTGAACGTCTGGATGATTTACGAAATCATCGTAGTGGGTGTCGGCTCTTTGAACCATCCCTTTATCAGACACTTCAATGATGTGGTCAGCGATAGTTTGAACAAACTCTCTATCATGAGAAGTAAAGATTAATGATCCGTCGAATGGAATTAAAGCATCGTTTAGTGCGGTAATTGATTCCATGTCCAAGTGGTTGGTAGGATCATCTAGCATCAATACGTTACCCTTTTGTAGCATCATCTTGGATAACATACAACGAACCTTTTCTCCCCCTGATAATACCTTGATTTGTTTTTGAATATTATCACCAGAGAATAGCATTCTACCTAGGAAACTGCGTAAGAATGGATCATCACTTTCTTCTTTAGAAGCGAATTGTCTTAACCAGTCAATGATAGTTAATGAATCGTCTTCGAAATCAGAGTTGATGTTCTTTGGCATGTAGCTAGTACGAGTAGTTTGACCCCATACTACTTCACCTTCGTCTGGTTCCATCTTACCGGCTAGGATTTGCATTAATACAGTAGTAGCAACGTCGTTTCTACTTATGATGGCAGTCTTTTCACCTGGACGTAGAGTAAATGTGATGTTATCTAATATTTTTTTACCATCAATTGTCTTTGAAACACCCTTTACAGAAACTAAGTCGTTTCCTAAATCACGTTCTTTTTCAAACTTGATGAATGGGTATTTACGTGATGATGGTTGGATATCATCTAAAGTAATCTTGTCTAATTGTTTCTTTCTTGAAGTAGCTTGTTTTGACTTAGAAGCGTTAGCAGAGAATCGAGCGATAAATTCTTTCAATTCTTTGATTTGGTCTTCCTTCTTAGCGTTAGCGTCTTGGCGCATCTTAGCTGCTAGTTGACTTGATTTCAACCAGAAGTCGTAGTTACCAACGTATAGTGAAATCTTCTTGAAGTCAACGTCACACATCATGGTACATACTTGGTTCAAGAAGTATCTATCATGGGATACAACAATAGCGATGTTTTCGTAATCAGCCAAGAAGTCTTGTAGCCATTCAATAGTATGATTATCCAAACCATTGGTAGGTTCATCAAGAAGTAGGATATCTGGGTTACCGAATAAAGCTTGAGCTAATAAGACCTTCACCTTTTGTCCTTCAGAAAGTTCACTCATCTTTTCGTAGTGTAGTGATTCATCAATTCCCACGCTTTGTAGTAATTGTGAGGCATCGGCTTCGGCGTTCCATCCGTCCATTTCGGCGAATTCACCTTCTAATTCAGCAGCCTTAACACCATCTTCGTCGGAAAAGTCTTCCTTAGCATACAAGGCATCTTTTTCCTTCATGATTTTGTATAGCTTTTCATGTCCTTGAATTACAGTATCTAGGACTTCACAATCTTCAAAACCATAGTGATCTTGGTTTAAACTAGAAATTCGTTCATTCTTACCGATTGAGATACTACCACTAGTGGGTTCAATCTTTCCTTCTAGCATTTTTAGAAAAGTTGATTTACCAGCACCATTGGCCCCGATAACACCATAACAGTTACCAGGTGTGAATTTTAGGTTTACATCTTCGTATAGTTTTTTACCCGAAAAATGTAATCCCATATTAGTTACAGTTATCATTTCATACCTCCATCCAATCAATTAAGATAAAAAGAGCCCTTGTTTCTCAATTGAATCAAGGGCGTTTTTAATTATTGATTCTATTAATAACTCAGATAACCATATCATATGAAAACTACTTAGACAAGCTAATTATTATAGCACGTCGTTAATATCGCTACTTCCGCTTGTAATTTCATAAATGCGGTTGATGGTTTTGTCGTCATGTAATACAGCAACAACGAAGTTAGCAACATCTTTTCTAGGAATATTCATACCTGATGCTCGTTGTTCGATTACATCGACCTTACCTGTTTCTTCATCGTTTGTTAGAGCTGATGGTCTAACAATAGTGTATTGTAAGCCACTGTTTATTAGTGCAACGTCTGCATAGTGTTTGGCGATGTAGTAGCCATGCAAACCAGAATCAGCCCAGAAGCTTCTATCGTCAGCACCCATGGCACTAACCATGACGTAGCGAGTAATGCCAGCTTGTTTAGCAGCTAGCATTGACTTTACGGCACCGTCTAAATCGATAATCAATGTTTGATCATCTCCGGTAGCACCACCTGAACCTGCTGAGAAAACAATTTTATCAATGGAATTATCGGTGTAAACCTTAGCCATGTCTTCAATTGTGCTATTCAAATCAAAGATAACTGGTGAAACATTTTCTATATCCTTGTATTCGGTGAATTGCTTGTCACTTCTAACTCCGGCAAAAACATTATCCCCGGTTTTGCTTAGCTTTTCTACCATGTGAATACCTACGTGACCATGGGCCCCAATTACTAAAACGTTACTCATTATATTCATCCTTTCCATACTTACTTATTACTAGTAATTCTATCAAGAATGGTAATACTCATAAAACGATTTGCTCAAAAAAAGACGACCATCTGAGATAGTCGTCTTTTACCATAATTGTTTTTTATTAAGCGTTTTGTCTTTAATTAATTTTTTTATTTTCTCTTGTCAATAACTGGAACGTTACCATCAATCATACCTGAGTCACCAGATAGGATTAATGCATTGTACATAACGTCGAATTTCAAGTTTTGTTCTAAAAATGATCCACTGTAGTCTTTGTAGTAGATAGGTCCTAAATCTGAATCCATACTTGCGTTAAAATCTTTGTCTTCTAAATCAGGGTCAACTGCAATCAAGTCAAAAGATGTATCAATCGCACATGAACCTGCGTCAGAGTAGTTTCCAACACCATCATCTAAGCTCAAGAAGAACTTTGCGTCGCCTTGAACTTTGTTTTGAATCTTTTCTTTTGCTGCATCTGTAATAGTTAGTTTCATAAAAATGAACCCCCTTCATTTATATTACAAGTATCCATAATACTCGAATAAAATCTTGTGTCAATAGTTTGTACACGATTTAATTAAAATTTACACTATTTTTTTATTGGCGATACCAATCATAAACCTTTTTAGCACCGTCATAATCAATATAATGAACTTCGGCAGTTTGCGCAGAATTTCCTTTTCTAATCCGGATAACGATGTGAGCTAGGCTATTTCTCTTCATGAATACGCTAGATTCAAAGTGCATACTTTGAATTTCATGCCATCCAACATAGTAGGTTCTTTGTTTGAATAAAAATCCATTGGATACGATTAGGTAATCATCCTTAGTATTTCCTGTTAATCCAATTGAACTAACCCTGTACTTAAAGTATGCATTACCAATAGTGTAAAAGAAAGTAAAAACACCGATAACGACTAACGAATATGTTAATGTTGTCCACCCAACAAAGTAAATCAGAATTGGTATGATGAACAATACCCAGTCAAAATTCCTGAAGAATAACCAAATTGATCGTTTACGGGAATTGAATTTTTCGACTGTTTTTAACGGTATCCACTCAAAGAAATCATTCATCATCTCAACGTACTTATCTGAGTTTAGAATCGGCAAGACCACCGCTTGTGATGATTCATCGTCACTACCATCTGAAGCCATGATAATCTTAACGGTCATAATCTTTAGCAGTTTCCCCATCACATTTTGTTCTATCAAAACACTTTGAATTCTATCGGTGGATAGTCGCACCTTGTTTCTGGTAAATAGTCCCTTTTCGTATTCAAGATACTTACCCTCTTTTACCAGGGTAAAATCATAGAATTGAAACATCGTGTAGATAAACGATAGTAATAAAGCGATTATAATCGCCATGATTGTAAAGGCAATCAAACTAATCATGTTCGAGCCAAATCCCTTTTGGTAGATGCTAATAGCGAAGTCTAAAACTTCACCATGCATGATGTGGACAATCAAGAACATCGTAATGAAGACCCTAAAACTAGTAAAGGTATATAGCGCAATGTCCTTAGTCGAAATCTTGTATTGAGCATAGCCATTATCTTGAGTGTTTGCTTCCTCTTGGTTGCTATCCTCAATCTTTGCAATGTCTGATTGTTCTACTTCATCATTAACATCTTGGTTTTGGTATTGTTTGTGCTTTTCTTCTAAAACCTTACCAACGTATGTCTTCACCGCATCCAATTGGATTTTATCTTTAGAACTGCCCTTGCTTGCGTTGTTAATTTGTAGTTTTTCAACGTCAAATGGTCTAAATAAAAAGTACTGACTGTGTTCAATCGATTGAATTCTAGCGAATGGAACGTGGATGACTTTTTTGAAGATGACACCTTTTTTAATCACAATTTGACTATCTTCAATCGAATAGGTAAAGCAAAGATATGAAAGTATATCCCATACTATCGTAATAATTACGAATATAATCCCTAATTTAAAGCTATCAATGTGTAATGGCTCACCGATAAAGGAAGCTAAAAAAATCGCTATCAAGATGTCTTGAAGACGATTCACTAAGTTTAATGGACTCAGATGTTTATCTTGCATTTCTGGCCTCCATCGCTAATCTCATTACTTGGGTCTTAATGTTTTCTGATTCTTCCTTGGTTACGGCAGCAATTTCATGACTGTCAGCGGAAGTATAAATACTAATCTTATATAGGTTCTTATGTCTTAAAATTGGACCTTGTTCGATATCAACGTTTTGCACACGGGCAATCGGAACGGTGACTTGTTCTCTAAAGATAAAGCCATTTTTAATTTCAACGCGATCTTCATGGATAGCATATTGGTGAAAAGCATACCGGTACGGGATTGAAATCATGTCAACTAGTGCCCAAACCACCAAAATGGTTCCTAAGACCGGTAGGATGTATTCAACATACTTCCAGTCCAGATACTTCACACCAATTGTGGCGAAGGTAAAGATGATGATTTCGACGATAATGGTAATAATGGCTGAATATAGCCATACTGTTTTGACACTCTCAGGTAATTTTTTCATTTATATTCTCTCCTCGATGTTGCTATTTTATTCTCTCTAAATCTAGTAACAAGTTGTTGAAGTCGGCTAACTTACGGTAGCCTTCTGAATAGTCGACATTTAAAATGCGGTGAGTTGGAATAATCAAAATCAATGGATTAGTTACTATTGCATTCCTGACATCGACCTCCTTGAAGTCATATGTATCACAGAACTCTTTGATATCCATGGTGTTGCCATAATCGATATCATTAATCTTTTGGTAGATTTGTTCATTTAATTCGCAAGTTGATAGATTGACTGGTACCTCAAAGTATTTGCGGGTGCCGTCAATGTATTCGCGAAGTTGAATTTTATACTCTTCTGTTTGCCTACGATTAAATACGAATTCCGCATCTAATTTTGGGTAAAAGTTATAAATATTGGAAATTCCTGTATTGGGATTATTAACGAAGCTAATCCCCTTTCTGGTACAGGTAAAATAGATTTTTTGATTTTGGTATTCGACTTGATCCCAGTATAGTTTTTCCATTGGTATCCTTCCTATTTCTAGTATTATTAATATCTTACCATAACTTAGTTTGAGTTTTAGACAAAAAAAGACACGACGCAATGTCGTGTCTTTTAAAGTATTAAGCTACTCGAGCGTAGCCAACTTCATGCCACCAAGGAACATGAATCTTTTCTGTTACAACTCCACGATTTTGTGCATCAATCATTCTGTCATGACCAATGTAAATACCTACGTGGTAAATGTTACTGCGGCTAGTACCAAAGAATACTAGATCACCCTTCTTAACATGCTTTCTACTTACGTGTCTGTTGGTGTTGTATTGCATTTGGGCTGTTCTTGCCAAGTATTTGTGTTTACCATGACGGTAAGCATATTGGGTAAAACCAGAACAATCAAAGCTATATGGACCCACAGCACCGTATACATATGGGTGACCTAACTTACTTGAAGCTGATCTATATAGGCTTGAGAATCCTAACTTACGAGTCTTCTTAACAACCTTATGTGCTTTCTTCTTAGCAGCTGGTTTCTTGTAGGCTACTTTTCTGGCCTTTTTCTTATGCTTAGGCTTCTTTGTGACGTGTCTCTTCTTAGCCTTCTTCTTTTTGTATACCTTATGTGTTCTCTTATGATGAACCTTGCTAGCGCTTGCGTTGGTAACATCTGTTGCAAACAATGTAGCCATCGCCAAAACAGTCAACATTATTAACATGATTGTCTTTTTCGTTTTTGTTTTGTTCATAGCACTTTATTCCCCGCTTTTAAAAATTTTATACTTTCTTAACTTACGACTAAAGTATAGCTACAAAATGCTACATAACAGGAACAAAAGTATTTCAAAAACATGAAAAAATATTACCTAATTGTTACATCCAATGGTTTTATAATATAAATCGTTCTATAATGAGAACTATACTTAATAACTTTTAAGAATAAGGTGATTTCATGGACTTATATTCATATGACTACTTAATCCATCCAAATACTATCGTTACATATTTACTATTAGCATTAGCGGTAATTGTTGGATTAATGATTATTTTTAACGGTTTTAAATACATGCGCGATAGAACCAACTTAAAATATCGTGACATATTTATTACCATGATCGTCATTGCGATATTATCAATTAGTATCGGATTTAGTAATATTTTGCAACAACGCAACTCTTCGTCGCAAAATTCTCAAACTACTGAAATGGTTAAGGCCATTAGTCGAAGCAAACATATTTCAACATCAAAGATTTATGTTAGCTCCCCTCAATTAACTAATGGCATGACTGTAAAGGTTGGCGATAAGTTCTACCAAGCAACTTTCAACTCCAGTTTTAACAGTTACCAACTTCAACCAATCCAATTAATTCCTACCAATATTACTTATCACGACAAACCATCACTTCAAATTGGTGACTTGAACAAGGAATACTTGGTAATCCTATTTAAGTTCTTAATCGGATTCGTCGTATTGGTAATTCAAATTAACATTTCTGGTAAAGGAAACTTGGCTCCTTCTAACGCGGTTGATCAAATTCAAAACTATGTTCTTGGGGGTATCATCGGGGGTATGATTTACAACCAACAAATCAGCACACTACAATTCTTCATCGTATTGTTAATCTGGTCATTGGTTATCTTTACCAGTCGTATCCTTAGTCGTCAGTTCTCGATATTCCATCGGATTTTCAATGGTGAACCACAAAACATCATTACCAACGGTATCGTTAACGTTGATACTGCCCTAAAGAATGGTATGTCAGCTGCTGATTTAGCATTCAAACTAAGAACTAAGGGGATTAGCAACTTCCAAGACGTTAAGTCAGCTGTCCTAGAACAAAACGGACAACTTACTGTTACCACATTCGGTGATGAATCACTAAGCTATCCTATCATTACTGATGGGACAGTTAATGCCGAAGTCCTAGAAAAGATGGGACACGACATGGACTGGATTGAACAATTGGCGAAGGATTCACACAAAGAAATTGCTCAAATCTACCTAGGTCAATATGTTGAGGATCATTTGGTAATCATCCCATATCCTACTCACAAGACTCGTCCTTGGTACTATGAATTGGGTGAACGTGTTGAAAACTTCTCCCACAACCACAAGCTAACACCTGAAAGCATTAAGAATGCAAAGGCATTACAACAACTTAAGGAACTTTCAAAGAAGCGTCATTTAGGTGCTAAGTCAAACAAAGATGACAAGAAGCCTACTAACCAACGTGGTACAAAAGGAACAAAACAACAATAAATAAAGATAGGTCATATGACCTATCTTTTTTATTTATATTTTTATTTATTGGGATTGTTCTTACTTGAATACCTTGAAACGATCTTCGTCGTCCATGTAATCCTTTGATTGTGCAGGTGCTTCGATTGAACCGAATACCATTTCACCACGTAATCTCCAGCTAGCTGGAATATCGAATTCCTTAGCAACGTCTTCGTCGATTAGTGGGTTGTAATGTTGTAGGTTAGCACCTAGGCCGTTTTCAGCTAAACCAGTCCATACAGCGTATTGTGCGTTACCTTGAGCTTGTTCTGACCAGTCGTAGAAGTTGTCAGCGTATGCTGGGAAGTTCTTTTCTAGACCGTGAACAACGTCCATGTCAGTGAAGAATAGGATAGTTGCGTAACCATTCTTGAAACCGTTGATCTTGTCAGTAGTTGCCTTTAGAGCATCGTCATCTTTTAAGTGTGGCTTTAAGTTGTCTAAAGTAATGTCCCATACCTTGTCTTGGTTGTCGTTAAATAGGATAACGGCACGAGTTGATTGGCTGTTGAAAGCTGATGGAGCTTCTTTGATTGAAGCTTTGATGAAGTTTGCTAATTCATCTTGGCTTTGTTCAACGTTACGACCTAAAGCGTAAATAGTACGACGGTTCTTTTGTAAATCTAGTAGTTCTGTTTTCATGTTAAATCTCTCCTTTTGTCATATCTGATTGATTAATTTATATTATATCACTTACTTTTAGTTAGTAAACCTTTTTGTTCAAATTTTTTTAATGAACAAATAAAAAGTTAAGTGATATTATTTAAGTATCAGCATAATATTATTTTTCGATGAGGTAAATTAATATGTTTTATTACTTATTTTTAGCGCTCGCTATTATTGGTGAACTCATTGGTACAAACCTATTAAAGATGTCGATGGGTTTTACTAAGATACTGCCAACAATCGGATCGCTAATTTCATTCGCACTATGTTTTTACTTTTTATCAATTGCAATGGTTAAGATTCCGCTAAACATCGCCTACGCTAACTGGAGTGCATTAGGAATTCTTGCCACCACCGCAATCGCATCTTTAGTTTACAAGGAACAAATTAACGTCATGAGCATGATTGGTATTGTCTTTATCATCATCGGTGTCGTTTTGTTAAACCTATTCAGTGCAAAATAAAAACGCTAAGTTAGAATATCTAACCTAGCGTTATTTTTTATACATAGAAATAAATTGAGAAGTACATTAAGATAGTCCCAATCATTACAAAGACGTGCCAAATGACGTGGCCAAATGGAATTCTTGGGATACTGTATATTAATGCACCCACAGTAAATGCGATTCCACCAAATAGTAGTAATAAGAAACCGTGAATTCCTAGGTAATCATATAGTTTGACGATTCCTAGTAGGCACATCCACCCCATTACAACGTAAATAATAGTAGAAAGTGTCTTTAATTTACCCATCCACAAGGCCTTGTAGATGATTCCTAACACAGTCATAATCCAGATTACAGTTAGGATGACCCAACCTAGCCAACCACCAATAGCGATTAGACAGTATGGTGTGTAGCTTCCAGCAATTAGTAGGTAGATTGCTGAGTGATCAAAGATTTGGAATAGCTTTTCGACACGCGTGAAATACAGACTATGAAACATGGTAGAAGCAATGTAGAAAACTACTAATGTGATTGAGTAAATGACAAAACTAGTAATTCTCATTGCCCCACCAACGTGAACACCATGAATAATCAATGCGACAGCACCAATTATAGCAAGTAGTTCCCCAATTCCGTGGGTGATTGCACTAAAGATTTCGTTTAATAGGTAGTATGTTTTATCCTTAATCCAGTTAAACTTTTGCTTAACTGAATCGGTAGTCTTTTGTTTTAAGTCGTTGTTCATATATAAAGTACCTCTATTAATGTTTATTTAATTATATAACTATGTAATCTAGTTTTCAATACTAGATGTAAAAGACTACAAAAAAGAACCCTCTTTGGGGTTCATTTAATTAGTACCAGTTATGTGATAACCAGAATGCTTTGGCTTTCACCCATGATCCGTAACGACTCTTAACGTAGTTGTTAGCAGTACGTTCTTGGTTCTTATGAGATAAGTTACCACCGTAGTAACTGATTAATAATTGGTATTTACCGTAACATGAACCGTTTGAGGCGGTGTATGAACCACCTGATTCATGGTTAGCAATCCATGCTTTAGCAGCAGCATTTGCTCTTGATAAATGTTTTCTTACTTTGTAAGTTGAATGTTTCTTGATACGTCTAGAACTAACAATCTTTTTTACGGCATGCTTCTTAACACGTTTTACAGTGCGTTTCTTAGCTGCCTTCTTGTGAGTTCTTGCTACTTTATTAGCCTTCTTAGATACTTTCTTGTGTTTGCGTACCTTTTTAACATGTTTAGCAGCTTTCTTCTTAGCGGTTCCTTGAACGGTCTTTGTTTGAGCTGGTGTAGTTGGCGTAGCAACTGAATCAGCTTTTGCGGTTTGTGGTATTAAAAACAATGTCGCAATCAATAATGATACCAATACTGCAAAGGTAATCATCTTATTATTCGAATGCATATAATGTTTTCCCTCCTTAAAATTACTTGAATAAGATAACGAACCAGTTTTACTATCTTGTTAGAGTTATGTTACAGGAATGTTACATTTTATTTCAGTTGTGAAACAAAACTATTCTTAAGTCTGATCTGAAAGCTCTTAAGACTTTCTTAAGTTTCATGAAAAAGAATTGACTTTTAAAAGAAAAATGTATACAGTTAGTTACATAAGTAATTAACTATTATTATAAGGAGATGCACTATGAAAACTCTTGAAGTTCAAAGTTTAAACAAGTTCTTCGGAAGAAAACAAGCTCTATTCGACGTTTCATTTGATATCGAACCTGGTACCATTCTTGGTCTAATCGGACCAAACGGTGCTGGTAAGTCTACTATTATGAAGAGTATCGTTGGTCTAACCGACTACAACTCAGGTAGCATTAAAATTGATGGAAAAGAATTAACTAAAAACAAGCGTAGCAGTCTAGAAAACGTTGGTTCAATGATTGAATCACCTGCTCCATACTTGAATCTAACTGGTCGCCAAAACCTTAAGCTTTTCAATGACGGTTCTACCACCGCAGAAGAAATGCAAGAAATTATGGAAGAAACTCAAATCATTGAATTTGCTGACAGAAAAGCAAAGAAGTACTCATTAGGTATGAAACAACGTTTAGGAATTGCTATTTCATTGCTTAACCACCCTAAGCTACTAATCTTAGATGAACCTATGAACGGTCTAGATCCACAATCAACTCATGATTTACGTGACCTACTTGTAAAATTATCAAAACGTGGCATTAGTATCCTTATCTCAAGTCACTTACTTGATGAACTATCACGTATCGCTGATTACTATGTAGTAATTAACCACGGTAAGGTAATCAAGAAGTCAGACGCTAAGTCATTCCTATCAGAAGGTCCTAAGACTATTAAGTTCGAAGTTAAAGACACTGACGCTGCTAAGAGTGCTCTTGACGCAGCCGGTTTAACTGCCACTATTTACGACAAGACTGTTGAAATCGAAGACAACAACGATTCAACTGCAATGAACGCTGGTCTATCAGCATTGAACCAAGCAGGAATTGAAATTGAAAACGTTTCAAGAAACCAAACTGACCTAGAAGAATCACTATTGAAGCTTCTATCAAGTGATAACAACAAGGAGGCTAAATAATGTTAACTTTAATCAGACAAGAACTATACAAACAATTACACGGTAAGTTTTACATTGGCTGGGGTATCGTTACACTAGCAATGGCACTATTTGCTGGATTTGTATATCACTCATCTAAAGAATTAAGCCAAATCAACGCAAACGGCCCAATCTTCTCATCATCCATCATCGTTGTATTGGTTGCTATGATCGTCTTTGCTAGTTCAATTCTTACTACTGACTTCTCAAACAATACTGTTAAGTACTTGTTTGCTCGTCAATTCTCACGTGGCAAGATTTTCCTATCAAAACTAGTAACAATCGTTGCTATGTACGTCTACCTACTAGTTGTTTCATTTGTTTCAACTTTAATCGCAAATGCATTGTTCAACAAGATGCGTTCAATGCCTTTCGATGTATTTGGTAACAGAATTAGTGGTATGAGTTTCTACCTATTCTTGATGTTATCTCTTGTATTACTAATTAGTTGCCTATTCAAGAGTAACGCTGTAGCAATCGCCATCGGAATTGTTTTCTACTTCGTAGTTAACATCATTAACCCATTCCTAAGCATCTTCATCTACTACCACTCATGGGTTAAGTACGTTCCACTAACATTCCTAAATGTTTACTCACAAACAATCAGCCCAATGATGTCAGAAATGACTAAGCTATCATTGACTCAAATGAGAGTTGGATCAATCATTTGGGGAATTATCTTCCTATTAATTACTTACGTTGTTTACAACCGTCGTAATGTCTAATAATAATATAGTAGAAAAAAGCGACTTAATTATTGGTTAGTCGCTTTTTTTATTGGAATGAACGGCCTAAAAGTGATAAACTCTTGTTATTGATTAATTTCGAATAAAGATTTGGAGGCCAACATATTGGTTGATTTATTAAAACAAGAAATGAACAAGAAAAATCGTCTTATTTTTCTTGCAATGGCAGTTTTCTTAGTTATCGTTACTATCCTAATGGCTGTTATTGGTAAAGACACTAGAACCTTAGATGGTTACAAACTAATGAACTCATTTGGTGGAATTACTCCTGTAATCGAACTACTCGCTACTATCATTACTGCAACCAGATTTGCAGGTGTCGACAGTAACAAACAAGTTCGTAAAAACATGGAAAACCACAGCAAGATTACCATCTTCTTCTCAAAGATTTTTACTTGCATGATTGGATACTTCATCCTACTTGCTCTATCAGTCCTAACCATCATCTTCATGAAGTACCTTGTATTTCCTGAAAGTGCCTTTGCTGGTAAGCTAGCACAAGAATTACAATGGGCTACATTAGGTAACATTGCTTACGTATTCATTTTTGAATCATTCGTAATCATGGTTATCGGTTTTTGTAAGACTTGGTACGGTGCCATCGCTTTCGGTGTTGCATTAAACTACATTACAGAAATCATTGCCGGAATCTTCATGATCTTCATTTACAACAACCGTCAACTAATTTGGAACCCATTCAACTTCTTCTTCGTTGAAAAACAAATTCAAGATGGTATGAAGCACATGATGACCCGTCTAACATTGAACCAAATCATTGCCGGTTCAATTGTTTACGCCGGTATCTTCTTTGTAATTGGATTTATCATCTTTGTCTTTATCAGAAAGTTCAAAACAGATGATGAACTAATCGCAAAACGCCAAGCTAAGAAAAACAAAAAGCAAAAATTACAAACTGCATAATATTCCTTATATATTGCACTCAAATAGGCACCGTGAGTAAAATCACAGTGCCTATTTTGTTGACCAATTTCAATTTAGTGATATTCTTTAATATTGTATACAATATAATCATTTGCTAGACAAAATCCACCGAACGAAAGAAAGGAGTTTTGCATTATGCCAAAAGAAGTAACTCTAAACGATCAAATTTGTTTCCAAATTTCTCGTGCACATCAACTATTCAACAAGTTCTATCAAGAACCTCTAGAAAAATTCAACTTAACATACGTTCAATACATTACACTATTATCACTATGGGAAAACGACGGAGTGACTGTTAACTACCTAAGCCAAAAGCTAGGTCTTTCTAACGGTACTTTGACTCCTCTATTAAAACGTCTTGAAAAAGCTGGCTGGATTACCAGAAACCGTGATAAAGCTGATGAACGTCGCGTCCTAATTCACTTAACACAATTAGGTAAGGACAACAAAGAACCAATCTTGGAATCAGTTCAAGGTTGCTTAAACCGTCTAAACTACAGCGATGACGAATTCGCTGACGCAATGGATACCATTGTTGATCTACAACACCGTTTGGAAAAAACTAACGAAAACGACAAATAGTTTTGTCACTATTTAATTGACACCTGTCTTTTATGAGTATACAATATTAGTTGTTAAGAAAAGACATGTCTATTTGATGGTGCTTTCCAGAGAGGATTACATTTTTCTGTAAGTAATCTATCGCATTCAAATAGTTACCACTTTTCTCTTCTATTAAATCGATATTATTTTTAATGACTAATATGAGGGCATTATGGACCTAACCGTAGTGCTAAAGATGGGTGGAACCACGTTAATACTAACGTCCCTGACACATAAGTGTCAGAGGCGTTTTTTGTTTCCCCACCTCAAATAAATTCAAGAAGGTGGAAGTATTGTCAGAAAATAATGATAAGTTAGAAAGAAAGCTTAGCGCCCGTCATATGAAAATGATTGCGCTAGGTGGAACTATCGGGGTTGGCCTATTCATGGGTGCCAAGTCCACAATCGGTTGGACTGGTCCATCCGTGTTACTAGACTACGCAATCGCAGGATTATTCCTATACCTAATCATGCGTGCGCTAGGTGAAATGTTATATGTACATCCAGTTACTGGATCATTCTCACAATTTGCATCAGAATACCTACACCCCGTTTTCGGTTACTTAACCGCATGGAGTAATGTCTTCCAATACATCGTTGTTGGAATCTCAGAAGTAATTGCGATTGGTACATACATGCAATTCTGGTGGCCTCATTTACCAACCTGGTTACCAGGAATCATCGCCATTGTCTTCCTATGTATTGCCAACTTAGTATCAGTAAGTGCCTTTGGTGAACTAGAATACTGGTTCGCCCTAGTCAAAGTCGTTACCATCATTGCCATGATCATCATTGGTTTGGTCATCATTGTCTTTGGTTTTAATGGTATTCACCCTACTGGTATATCAAACATTTGGAGTCATGGTTTCTTCGCAAACGGTTTTAAAGGATTCTTCTTCGCCCTAGCAATTGTAATTGCCTCATACCAAGGAATCGAATTAATTGGTGTGACTGCCGGTGAAGCTGAAAATCCTAAGCAAACACTAGTGAAGGCCATTCAAGATACCATTGGTCGTATCCTAATCTTCTACATCGGTGCCATTTTCGTTATCCTAAGTATTTACCCTTGGGACAAGATTAGCCAAATCGGTTCACCTTTCGTAGAAACATTCTCACAAGTTGGTATCACCGCGGCTGCTTCAATCATTAACTTCGTTGTGGTAACCGCTGCACTATCAGGATCTAACTCAGGAATTTACAGTGCTAGTCGTATGGAATTCTTACTATCTGAAGAAGGTCAACTTCCAAAGGTATTCAAGAAGTTAAACCGTCATGGTGTCCCATATGTCTCAGTAATTAGTATTTCAGCAGGGATTCTAATTGGACTATTCTTAAACGTTTTACTACCAATCTTCTTCCCATCAGCAAACCAAATCTTCGTGTACGTCTACAGTTCATCTGTACTACCAGGTATGGTGCCATGGGTTGTTATCTTGGTATCTCAAATTCGTTTCAGAAAGCAACATCCAGAAGAATTAGTGAACCATCCATTCAAGATGCCACTATCACCTATCAGTAATTACATTACGCTAATCTTCTTAGCAATTACCTTGGTGTTCATGTTCATTAACCCTTCTACTAGAATTCCTTTGATTATAGGAATCTTCTTCCTATTAATCATGACAATTCTATACTTCGTAAAATTCAATCAAAACAACAAATAGGATGTGCGACGTTTGTTGAATAAAATTCATCAATTGTTAAATTCCTTGACATTAATTTTAATATGTAATAACATTTCTTAAATAATAAACATTAGAATTATGTAAGTAAAAAATCTTACTGGGGAATTTTTAACGATTGTCAGCAAGATCGTCGTGAAGTCAAACCCATGCAATATGCCAGCAATTTTAGCGATTATTTAAAGATTATTTAAATATATTGTATTGGTTATGCATTTTTATAAAAACCCTAGTACAATAGACAATGTAGTACTAGGTTTTTTATTACATAATTTCTTACAGGATGGTGAAATATATTGGCAGAAGAAAAGCAAGAAAAGAAACTAGAACGTAAATTAAGTTCTAGACAGATGCAAATGATCGCCCTTGGGGGAACAATCGGGGTTGGTCTATTTATGGGTGCCAAGTCCACAATTGAATGGACTGGTCCTTCTGTATTGCTAGCATATGCAATTGCTGGTGTGTTCTTATATCTAATTATGAGAGCTTTAGGTGAAATGTTATACGATAACCCAATTAGTGGTTCATTCTCACATTTCGCTTCTGAATACATGCACCCCGTGTTCGGTTACTTGACCGCTTGGTCTAACATCTTCCAATGGGTTGTTGTTGGTATTTCAGAAATGATTGCTATTGGTACTTACATGCAATTCTGGTGGCCATCAATTCCATCTTGGGTACCTGGTATTATCGCGGTAGTATTCTTATGTATTGCCAACTTAATCTCAGTTAGTGCCTTTGGTGAATTGGAATACTGGTTCGCTTTAATTAAGGTTGTTACTATTATCGCAATGATCATTGTCGGTTTAGTAATCATTGTTTTAGGTTTCAATGGTGTTGGCCCTACTGGTATTTCTAACCTATGGTCACATGGATTCTTTACTGGTGGTTTCAAAGGATTCTTCTTCGCACTATCAATCGTATTCGCTTCTTACCAAGGAATCGAATTAATTGGTGTTACTGCTGGTGAAGCTGAAAACCCTAAGAAGACTTTAGTTAAGGCTATCCAAGACACTATTGGTCGTATCTTAATCTTCTACATTGGATCAATCTTCGTAATGCTATCAATCTACCCATGGGATAAGATTGCAAACATTGGTTCACCTTTCGTAGAAACATTCTCACAAGTAGGTATTACTGCTGCAGCTTCAATCATTAACTTTGTTGTTTTAACAGCCGCTCTATCAGGTTCTAACTCAGCAATTTACAGTTCAAGCCGTATGTCATACCTATTAGCACAACAAGGTCAATTACCTGACAGATACAACAAGATTAACAAGCATGGTGTTCCATACATCTCTGTTATCTCAATTGCTACTGGTATTTTATTGGGAGTTATTCTAAACGTAGTTCTTCCTCTATTCTACAAGGGAGCAAACCAAGTATTCGTATACGTATACAGTTCATCTGTTCTTCCAGGTATGGTTCCATGGTTCGTAATTATCATGTCAGAACTTAAGTTTAGAAAGCAACATCCTGAAAAACTAGTTGGTCATCCATTCAAGATGCCACTAGCACCTTTCTCAAACTATCTAACATTACTAGTACTATTCGTTACTTTAGTATTTATGTTCTTCAATGATGATACAAGAATTCCATTGATTGTAGGAATCGTCTTCTTAGCATTAATGACAATCCTATACTTTGTTAGATTTAATAAGAAAGCAAAATAATTCATATTAAAACTAATTTAGCCACCCTTTTGCTATTCAAGGGTGGCTATTTTCATGTTAAAATATTAATTACGTTTGTTTATTATTTACAAACACCATTTGACAAATTAACAAAAACGATTAAAATATAATCAATTTCTAATCATTTTTTAATAAACGAGATGCCATCTTGTTTATACATACGAAAAGAGGTAATTTTTATGGCGAATCTATTCAAACGAATGAATCGAAAAGAAGACCCTAGTGTCTATGAGCAAAAGGATTCTAACTTGGTCAGATCATTGACTACAAAGGATTTCCTTGCTTTAGGAGTTGGAACAATTGTTTCTACTGCTATCTTCACCCTTCCTGGTATCGTGGCTGCAAACAATGCAGGTCCTGCGGTAACTATTTCTTTCTTACTTGCAGCGATTGTTGCTGGGTTGGTTGCTTTATCTTACGCAGAAATGGCTTCAGCCATGCCGTTTGCCGGTTCTGCATATTCATGGATTAACGTTGTTTTTGGAGAATTCTGGGGTTGGGTTGCCGGATGGGCACTTCTAGCAGAATACTTCATCGCTGTTTCCTTTGTTGCAGCTGGATTATCGGCTAACTTCCGAGGTCTAATTGCACCACTTGGAATTAACTTCCCTACATACTTAGCTAACCCTGTCAGTGCAAAAGGCGGATTAGTTGATATTTGTACCGTTGTTGTAATTTTGATCGTAATGTTCTTAATTACACGTGGTGACAAGCAAACTTCTCGTGTTGAAAATGTATTAGTAATTTTAAAGGTAGCTGCCGTATTAGTATTTATCGTTGTCGGTGCTACTGCCATCCACTTCGCAAACTACGTTCCATTTATTCCTGCTCACCATGTTAATGCCGATGGTACTAACTTTGGTGGCTTCAGTGGAATCTACGCTGGTGTTTCAGTAATTTTCCTATCATACATTGGTTTTGATTCAATTGCTGCAAACTCAGCAGAAGCAAAGAACCCTCAAAAGACAATGCCTAGAGGTATCATTGGTTCCCTAGTAATTGCTGTTACACTATTCGTTGCCGTATCACTAGTCCTAGTTGGTATGTTCAAGTACACTAACTACGCTGGTAACGCAGAACCAGTTGGTTGGGCCCTACGTCAAGCTGGTCACCCAATCGTTGCTTCAGTTGTTCAAATTATTGCCGTTGTAGGTATGTTCACTGCCCTAATCGGTATGATGATGGCAGGTTCACGTCTACTATACTCATTCGGTAGAGATGGAATGCTACCTAAATTCCTAGGTAAGGTTAACAAGAAGAGTCACCTTCCACTAAATGCAATCATTACTATGACTGTTATCTCAGTTGTTATTGGTGCCTTCCTAACATTTACATTCCTATCACAACTAATTTCAGCTGGTACATTGATCGCTTTCATGTTCGTTTCAATTGGTATTTACCCACTTAGAAAACGTGAAGGAAAAGACATCAACATGCCTGGCTTCAAAGAACCATTCTTCCCTGTTATGCCTGCTCTAGGTTTCCTAGCATCACTAGCCGTATTCTGGGGTCTAGACAACGACGCTAAGATTTATGCACTTGTATGGTTCATCATCGGTATGGTTATCTACTTTGTATATGGTATGCACCATAACACTAGAAACCAACAAGCCGAAGTTAAATCAAATGATAATGAATAATTAAAACCACAAAAAAAGAGGACTCGTTGGAACTGAAGTTATAATATTGAACAGATAAATAAAAGCACTTTCGATAAAATGATTATTTTTATTTGATAAAATAACATAATTCGGAGGT
>NZ_JXDF01000026.1 GCF_001308195.1 Apilactobacillus kunkeei
CAATCCCCTGTAGAATACAGAAAATCAGTTGCCCAATTAAAGAGTTAGAAAGCTGCTTTTATTTATTTGTTCAAAATAATAGTTGCAGTTCCGTTTGAGTCCTCTTTTTATTTGCTATTTTCTTACGTATAGGTCAATCCAACCTTCACTATGATCTTGATTGTTGAATCTCATGTGACGAAGTCTGATGTAGTGTTCCTTTAGGAATTTAGTATCAGCTTTCCATAGTCTCCAGCCCTTACGGTACTTGGTAACTACGAATTTGTATTTTAGTGAATGTAAGTAATCACGTTGTGCATCATACATTGGTCTGTATGTGATGTTATTTCTGATAAAGAAACGATTATCAGCATGGGTTCCTGTGTAGGTGTATAGACCCACGTCTAGGAATCGGTAGTTCAATAATGACTTATCCTTAGACTTATTGATGATCTTTGAATATTCATATTGATATGATTGGCTAGGCTTTGAGTAATGTAAGCTTGTACGGTAATTTCTGTTTGTAACAAAGATTCCCAATAAAGCAATTACGGATAATGCCCAGATTAAATACTTCTTGTTATATAGATACTTATCGACTAGTAATCCTAATTCGAACAAGTAGAAGATGATGAATGGTTCACACGCGAATAGGTAGTATGAAAAACTAGCGCCACCAACTTCGTAAGTTGCTAGGATATCGATGAAGACGATTAGGACAAGTAATACCTTGTTGCTATCGTGCATCTTGGCTTCACGCATGTATCTAACCACCGCACAAATGAATAGTGCAATCATTAGGTAGTAAACAGTTCGAATAATCACTAGGTGATGTGAAAAACCAAATGTTGGGTATTCCATCTTAAAAAGCGTGTATGCGAACGATGCGTTTTGCACATGGTAATGTGTCAAGTTTAGGTAGAAGTAGTCGTTAAATAGGAATTTTAAGGCTCCTGTGGCCCAATAAAGAATAATGATTGGTAATGTAATGGATAAGAATCCGATTAACGCGTCTAAGATGATCACAAACAACTTTTTAAAGCGTTTAGTGAATAGACATGCTAAACCAACATAAATAAAGAAAATTACCCATGGAATAACTAATGAATATTTAATCCAAAATAGAATTGCAACAAAGCATCCATTAACTATGTAGTAACGACGTGGCATTTCAAACCAGTTGTATTGAATACATGAGTATAGCAAGATTAATACAAAGGTCATAGCGTATTCTTCTGGTAAGTCACCATAGTAGAAAATACGGCTGGTAAATGCCAATGGGATAAATAAGAAGCTACAGAACATTGCTGTTCTAGCACTTAATTTCATTGATAGAATTCTGTTAATGTACGCGATATCTAGGAACAACAACAATGATTCAATTACATAGATAAATGTAAAAGAGTTGTATGAAAAGATCGCATTCGCGGAATGAATTAAGTAAATTAATGGTCCCCTATTATCAAATAAATCTTTGTAGGGAAGTAATCCGTGTAGTAATCCTTTTCCAACAGTATACATTGTATTCGCATCTACTGATCTGTTAAATTCGTAGAACGGCGAAGCTGTTGTTAAAAAGAACATACAAACAAAACTAATCACTAACATCAAAATATTCTTAGCGGTTAGTCTATTTATAATTTTTTTCATTTTCTCACCTCATCTTGTAATAATAATCCAATAAAAATAAAATAGCTATAAAAAAATTCCCTAAAATGAAATTTTTAGGGAATTTTTCAACTTTAATTAAGAATTTTACTTTTCTTCTTGCGCTTGAGCAGCTTGACCCAAAATGTTTAGGTAGTGGAATGGACGGTCAAAGTTTGGTTGGAATAACATATCAACCATTGCTAAGTCATCGATTGTGTTCTTGTTTTGGATAAGAACTGATAATGTGTTAGCTGATTGAGAAATGTCGTAACGACTCATTAATGATCCACCTAAGATACGACGAGTGCTTGGGTCGTATACTAGTTCCATTAATACCTTTTCAGTTGTTGGCATGAATTCTGGACGGTAGTTATCTTCTACGACTACTGAGCTTGCCTTCATACCTTTTCTTTCGGCCATACCAACTGTCATACCAGTTGAAACTATTGCGTAATCGTATAGTTGTAAACCAGATGATGATTGAGTACCCATGTACTTAGTTGTTGGCTTTTCAATGTTTTGACCAACTAGAATACCTTGACGAACAGCGTTAGTTGCTAGTGGAATGTATTCGTTAGTTTCACTTGGGTTGAAGTGCACAGCAGCACTGTCACCGGCAGCGAAGATGTCTGGGTTTGATGATTGCATGTATTCGTTAGTGATGATAGCACCGTTATCCATCATATCAACCTTACCAGTTAATAGTTCAGTGTTTGGTTGGAAACCAACACATAGGATTGCCATGTCAGCCTTAATGTCGTGATCACCAGTTGATAATGTTAATTCGTCATCACCTGAGAACTTTTGAACACGAACACCTAGTTCTAGTTTTACGTTGTGGTCAGCGTATAGTTCTTCAATCTTGTCAGTGAACTTCTTGTCGAAGTACTTTGATAGTACGTGGCTGTCACTGTTAATCAAAGTAGTTTCGTGACCGTGGTTTGAGAATGCTTCTGCTAATTCAGCACCGATGTAACCAGCACCAACAACGGCGATACGCTTGTGGTCCTTAGCCTTTTCAAATAGGATTTGAGCATCGTGCCAGTTCTTGCAGAAGAATACGTTCTTGTTATCGCGACCTTCGATTGGAGGAAGAACGGGACGTGAACCTGTTGTCATAACAAGCTTGTCGTACCTATCAGTAAATACGTCATGTGAATCCAAGTTTTCAACTTCGATTGTCTTAGCGTCAGTATCTACAGACTTAACACTGTGTAGCATTTTAACGTTTGCACCTAAATCAGATAGTTCCTTAGGGTTTGAGTAGAATAAACCTTGAGGATCCTTAACCTTACCATCTAGATATAAAGCGATACCACATGATAGGAATGAAATGTTGTCATTTCTTTCGTATACAGTAACTTCTGCATCTGGGTGTTCTTTTAAAATTTGTTTAACAGCGAATGTACCTGCATGTGTACAACCAATAACAATAACTTTCATATTGTAATACCTTCTCTATTCTGTAATTTTTCGTTTATATTTTCTTTACACCTCTAATTATATGTATTGTGAATAAAAACACAATAATTTTATTTGTCCTTAAGATAAATTTAACATTTTATATATTAACAGTAGTTATAGAGCCTTCTAACTTTGTGTAACATCTCACTGATTTGACAAATGTATAAAAAAGCAACGGAATAATTCCGTTGCTTAAGCTTTTAAAATAGTAGATCTTTCTTACCTTGCTTACGATTATAGACAAGTAGTGATAGATATGAGGATACAAGGCCAATTACAAAAATCGCAATTGATAAGATATCAACCGTATTGGATGTTGCTGTATTGGCATAGATTGAATGCATTGAAAAAACAAATGAGGAGTAATCCATAGCCGCATGAAGCAGGATAGATACCCAGATGTTTTTACTTACATAGTAGACAGTCGCTAATACAAAACCTAACCCGGCTGCGTAAATTACTTGGTTGGTAGTGTCCCAGAATGGTGATACAAAGTAATTCAACATGTGAAGAGATCCAAAGACAATACTTGAGAAGAAGATACTCTTCATAACTGGGTATTTCTTAAAGCCCTTTAACATGGCACCCATCATGACACCACGAATAGAGATTTCTTCAAACATCCCCACAAACAACGCTTCAATCAATCCAATTGAAAACGCTAAAACGATGTTGAAGGCATTCATGTGGTATAAAAGACTCTTCCATACGATTGTGTCGCTGGCCACTGTGATGTTCATAACGGTTAGCACAATCATTAGCCATCCATCTTTAAACATGTGCATGTAGCCGCCCTTTTGATGTAAGACGTCAATCTTCCATTCACGTTTAGCATATATCAATAGCGCAATCGCAAATACCGCTCTTAGGATTCCTGGATCCATTTGACCAATCACCTTATGCGCGGTGGTATAAATGTTGAAATTGATTGAGGTCATCCCCACAAGATTCAACGCAATAAAATCGACCAGCAATACCCAAAAAGTGATTGCCCACATCTTTCTTAATTTCATATTATTTCCTCGCTTTAATTGATGAAAACATCATAACACACAAAAAAAAGAATGCCAAAATGACATTCTTTTTTTGATTACTTACGCTTATTAAACTTTGAAATGTAAGCATTAAATTGTTTTACAGATGCTTTTAAGTCTTTCAAAGCTTTTGTAGCCTTTTTGTATGTTGCTTTGTTTTTCTTAGAGTTGTATCTCTTAACTGCTTTCTTAGCAGCAGATACTTTCTTTGCTTCAGCCTTTACAGCTTTTTTCTTGGCAGCTAATTGTTTCTTAACGGCCTTTAAATCCTTGGCACTAACAACTTTACCTGTCTTGAAGTTAATAGTTCCGTTCTTTCTTACATTGTAAGTTACGGACTTAAATTTAGCAGTTCCAGATGTCTTCATCTTTCCACTACCATCAAATGAATAGTAGTGTCCTGAAACCTTATGAACACCTGGGTTAGCATGGTTCTTAGCATTTAATAAGAACTTACCAGCAGGAATAACAACTAACTTATTAGGAGCGTAGATAGCACCATTCTTAATGGTAATCTTCTTACCCTTGTACTTAAATGTCTTAGTTACCAATTGTGCATTAGAAAGAGCATAGTATGATAAAGTCTTATTCTTGTTAACAATAACTGTGTTTCTAGCTTGAGCACCATTGCTGTAGAAGAAGTATTTCTTACCATTAATAGTTTGATGACCCTTAACAAGGTATCCTGACTTGTTGGCATAGTACCAGTTGTTGTTGTAACCAAAGAATTGGTTCTTAACAAGGTTACCTGATCCTGCAGCAAAGTATTGAGTACCCTTCTTGGTAGTTACCATACTATCTTTTAGTTGATAACCATTTTGATCGAAGTATTGGGTAACCCCACCTGTGGTCATAAATCCTTTGTATACATATCCATTCTTATCAATGTATACAACTTGACCAATATTGTTACTTACATAGTAACCAGATGTTTGAGCCTTTACACCATTTGCTTGGTAATAAGTCATGGTACCATCACTATTCTTAAGCATTGCATCTCTGACGTTCATACCATTTGGTAAGAAGAAGTATTGGTAACCATTGATAATTGTTGGCTTAGTTACGAAATTACCTTGAGCATCAACGTAGTACCAGTTACCAGCATCATCCTTTAAGAATGAGTTAGTAGCAACGTATCCACTTGGTGTAACGTATCTTTGTTGACCATCAATAGTAGTTAAACCATAGTTAACACTTTGACCTAGAAGTTCCTTAGGTAATACAGTTGCCTTGATTCCAGGGTTGTCTGATGTAAGAACAGTGAAGTATCCAGCACCGTATGAGTTACTTAATACGTATTCAGCACCACGACCTTGGATGTTAGAACCGTTTAGATACTTAGCATCCCATGTCTTAATCTTAGTTGATGGATCAATTGTCTTACCAGTTGATACTTGTTTAGTTGTAAACAAGTCTGGGTACATCTTTTGTAGATCACTTAAGAATTCTCCACCATACTTAGCTTGGTAATCAGTACCTGAACCTTGACTGTATGAGTCATATAGCATGTTAATTAGGTTAGTCTTGTCGTTAAGAACACCTAATTGGTTTACACGAGTTGCAGAAACAACTTGTTGTTTTGGCAACATGTAAAGTTGATCTGGAACAAAGTCCATCAATACCTTAAGTTTTTGTGCATGCAATGCCTTAATTGCAGTAGTTAATTGTTCAGCAGTACCGTACTTAGTTGGCGTGTTAAATCCTAGGTCATATCTATCATTGAATGAGTATCCATTTTGAACAGTTGAATCTAGGAAAGTACCGTCATTAGTTGAACGGTATTGTGGTGGCAATTCGATGTTAGTGAATCCTAATCCACTGAACAATTTACCCTTCTTAGCAATTACAACGTTTGAATATTGTGATTCCTTAGTTGGCATGCTTTGGAAGTTAGAGAATGCTTCAAAGATCACATTTGAATCTAATGCGGCGTTTGAGTGGTATGACTTACCATCCTTAGTAGCCTTTGTACTTGGAGCAGTTCTAACGTCTTGTTTTGCAGATGCACCAACTGGTACCCACATTGATAAGTAACCAGATACTTGTGGGTTCGCATATCCCTTAATAGCTGAACCTGTAAGAACTAAGCGACCCTTTGAATCGGTGTAGATAACACTCTTCTTAGCACTCTTATCAGTAGCATAAGTAGCAATACCCTTCTTAGTTGTATTAACTAATGGTCTGTATGCTTGGTTCTTGTGGGCAGCACCCATGTAAATAACAACCTTATCCTTCTTACCTAACTTAAGCTTAGGATTGTTACTTTCAATCACAGCGATACCAGATGTTCTAGTGTGCTTAGTACCCTTAGCAGTAACAGAGTTAGCACCCTTACCAAAACGAACTGATACTAATACCTTGTTCTTACCGTTGTTAACGGCTACGGTCTTCATAGCTTGACCACCAGCTACATATTTAATTCTACCCTTTAGCATTGCACTAATTGAGTTGTAGTATGGTGTCATAGTTGCCATAAATTGACCGTTATCAGTGTACAAGTCACCATAGTAAACACGTGGTGTTGTATCCTTATTGGTTAACATTAGGGCGTAAGCAGCAGGAATGTTGTATTGAGTGTACTTCTTGTTAGTACTCTTTTCGTCAGCATTGTAAATCTTAAATGCTTTGTTAATTTCATCCCAGGTTGGGTTCAATCCATTAGCAGTTGGGTTGATCTTATCTTGAATAATTTGAGCAATAACGGTTTGAACACCGGCATCATGAGCTCTTACGATTGAATAGTTAGGAATAGCAGTATTGTATGTGCTATCTTTTCTTCTATTAACAACACCGGCTGTAATTAACTTGGCAATATCTGTACGGCTCTTAGGATCATTAGTTAGCGCATTAGCTAGCGCGTCCTTGTAACCACCATCGATGGTCATTTGGTTAGAACCTTTGTCTTTTAGATATTGAGGATCATTAGCACTCCAGTCTTCTAGGATAGCTAAATGATCATTAGCATTTTTATCATTTTTGTTGATTCCATATGCATCTTTGTAGTAACCAGCAATGATGTCTAGAATATCTGAGTTCATATTATCAACAGCATCAACACGAACACCGTCAAAGTTAGCATTCTTGTCATTTTGAGTAATGCTACCGAAGTTCATCATGTAGTGTAGCCAGTTAAGTGTTTCAGCTTGAACAGTTGGGTTTGAATTATCCACATCATTAGCTAGTAAGAATTCATAACCTATGTAACTAGTTTTGTTGTAGTTCAATACACCATTTTGTTGAGATGGGTTTCTATTGATTAGACGGTAGTTAGAGTTAGCATTTGGTGTTTGAGCATTGTTACCATATACCAATGAACCACCTTGGAATCCATCGTTTAAGTCGTAGTTTTCACTAGTCATGTTCCATTGTGATTGAGCATTTACAAAATTAGTGAAGATTGACTTAATCTTATCAACGCTACCGTTGTTTGCTTGAATGTTTTTTTCGATATTTAATCTTACAGTGGCAGCTGCAGCATTCAATTGATCAGAAGTATTGTTTGAATTGAAACTACCAGAAACTAGTCCTTGTTGGCTCATGTAGTTTAAGTAATCAATTTCTACTTTTTGTGTTGGCCACCATACACTTAATAGTGGTCTAAAATCATTTGAATTTGAGTCTCTCCACTCATTATCATTTACTTGAATTTGCTTTGGACGATACCATGAATCGGCAGTAATAAATCCATTAACATTAGTGATATTCTTATCATCTGCTGAATAGATAGCGGTCTTGTCTGATGCGGCAATGTTACCTGAAGCAAACTTACTTGTTACGTCAGTTAATGCACCATCAGGTCCAAAGTAATATACTGTTGAGTTATCAACAACTACTTGGGATTTAAGCTCAGCGTTGTTGTCATAATAGTATGTCTTTCCATCAACAACTTTTGTATGTGCCTTAAATTCATCTGAAGCATTTGAAGCAATAGTCTTATTGTTTTCAGATGATTCGTCAGTAGTAGCTGGTGCCTTTGAATTTTGTTGTTCGTTTGCACCAGCAACTGTTACAGATGATGAATCAACTGTTGACTTAGTTGTGGCATTAGAAGTTGCTGTAGATGACGGCGCAGCTGAAGAAACTACAGTTGAGCCACTACCGCTGTTCGCGTTGGTACTAGCACTTGAAGAAACAACTGAAGATGCAACTTGTCCTGATGTGCTTGGTACTGAATTGCTACCTGATTGAACGTTAGCGCTACTTCCTAATTGAGTAGAAACACCACTACCCTGTTGACTAACTGTTGGTGTTGATGTTGAGTCAGCTTTAGCAGATACATTATTGTTAATTCCTGTTAATGTAATAACAACGGCTCCGGTCATGATTCCGGCAGTAATCCATTGTTTTCCAGATTTATACATTTTAAAATGTAATTTTCTTTCATTATTACTGAAATTCATATTTATCCTCCATATATATTTTGATATACGACAATTGAAATTATATCAAAAAAAACTGAAAAAATAAGCAGTTTTTAATATTATTTTAAGAAATTTAATAATTTACATTTATTGAAATAATAGTTTTATAATTGTAATAATTGTAATGATACGACATAAAGACACATTATATAAAAAGGCACAACCAATAACGTTTTCGTTTTATTGGTTGTGCCTTTATTTATAAATACTTTTACTTAGCTTTTTTTATAGAAGATTTACTTGCGATTACAAAACGGTTATATCCTAAATCAAAGTATGACTTCTTATTTGACAAAATAAGTTTCTTCACTTTAATTACTGATCCTTTTTTAATCTTCTTTACTACTTTTTTACTATTTGGTTTCAATGAATTATATACGGAAGTTGATTTGATAACTTTAACCTTTTTCCCTACTTTATCGAAATCATAATAATATTTTTTAGTGTAATTACCAGTCAAGTTTAGATAAGTTTTTTCTGCATCGTAATATTTTTTCAATGCATCGTTATACTTCTTTTGACTTTGCTTTGTCTTCTTTTTAGCAAGTGCTTTTTTAGCAGTATTTAACGCAGATTTAGATTTATCTAAATCTTTTTTCTTAATTACCACGTAAGATTTCTTAGCATTACGATATTTGTTTAAAGCAATACTATATTTCTTCATATTAACCTTATTATTTTTCTTAGAAAGGTTTTTCTTAGCAGCGTTTAGTTCTTTTGCAGCCTTTTTATATGATGAAATCACAGACTTATTCATCTTCTTTTGTGCATTTTCATAAGACTTCAATGCCTTTTTATATTTATTAATATTAGTTTTATTTGGCTTCTTATCTACCAACTTTTTAGCTTCTACTAATGATTTTTTGGCATTGTCATATGCAGCATCTTCTTTGGATACTTCTTTTGATTTTTCATTAGATGTTTTGGTGTCTGTTTTTTCGGAAGGATTTCTTACATCGTTTGATTGATTTTTGTTTTCATTCTTAGATTCTACTGACACTGAATTTTGATGATTTTGAGATTCTACTGAAGCTGAATCTTTATTGTTTTGAGCTTCAACTAATGGTGAATTTGATTTTTCCTCGGATTGTTTATTATTAACTTGTTGAGTGCTTGGTTGTGAATCAACATGCTTAGCATCTTTTACAAGATGACCTAAATTAGCATCATAATATGCCCAAGAACCATCGTTATTTTGCACCCAGTTACCCTTAACCTGTTTACCATCAGCATCAAAGTATACATTTTGTCCATCGATAAATTGAGCACCCGTTAACATGGTACCATCATTAGCATTGTAGTATGAATAACTACCATCAGTGTTAGCTACCCATCCACCTTTAACTTGCACTCCAACATTATCAAAGAATACATGTCTTCCGTCTACTAGTTGAGAACCTACCAAAAGTTCACCGCTATTTTTGTCATAGTATGAATAAGTTCCATCTGGATTTTCTACCCATCCACCTTTAACCTGAATACCGTTGTTATCAAAGAATACTCTTTGATCATTAACAATTTGTGCTCCAGTTAATTTGGCAATGCTATCCTTTGAATAGTATGACCAAGTGCTGTCTGGATTTTCTACCCATCCGCTTCTATAAGTTAAGCTCGTAGGAAGAGTAGAGTCATCACCACTTATCTTGAAGTAAGCGCCAGTGTTCCAGTCTTTTAGAACATATCCCATACCACGACCAAGAATATTGGTACCATTCATATACTTAGCTGACCATGCAGTAATTGGTTGATCAGAAGGAATTGCAGAACGTTCTCCATCAGTTACAGTTAAATAACCTGGTCCAGCACCATTATTAGCATAATTCTTGTAGTAATACTTGTATTTTTGAGATTGGAATAATGAAGGGTATTGTTCTTGTAATTGGTTTAAGAATGCCCCTCCGTATTTCTTTTGATAGTCTCCACCACCAACTGTATTAACAACATATAGTTGTGTTCCAAAAGGAAGTGCATTATCATTTCCAGTTACTCCAGCTCTTGTTGCCGAAACAACTTCTTCTCCTGGTAAGTTATATAGTTGATTATAAACAACATCGGCCATTACTTGCATTCCATTTGCATGAAGTGATTTAATGGCATTTCTTAGATCTTCATCTGTTCCATATTTAGTTGGTGTCCCGAATCCTAAATCGTATCTATCAGAAAAAGCGTAACCATTATCTATAGTTGAGTCAACGAAAGTATGATCTTGGCTTGATCTATATTGAGGTGCCATTTCAAAACTTGTTACACCCCAATCTTTAAATAATGATGCATTTTTTGCAATTACTACATTTGCATATTCATCATGATTTGTTGGAGTAGGTTGGAAGTTTGAAAATCCTTCAAAAATAAGATTTGAGTCCAATGCATCATTTTCATGTAAAACATTACCATCGTTATTTTGGCTAGTTGATGGTGATGTTCTAGCATCTTGATCATCAGAAGCGCCAAATGGAACCCAGGCAGCTAAATAACCATTTACTTCTGGATTAGCGACTTGTTTAATTGCAGTATTATCTTGTCCATTAATATCTTTGTTACTGAAAACTAAATCACCGTTATCATCAGTTTCAGCAACTGGAGCGTTATCATCTGAACTATAATTTTGAACTCCGTTTTCAGTTGTTAGCATTAATGCACGATACTTTTGATTTTTATGTGCAGCACCCATGTGTAAAACAATGGTATCCCCATCGTTTAATACCTTTTTAGGATCTGATCCAACTATTAATCCAATCCCTTGGTTTCTAGTATCTGATGTACCAGAATCATTGACTGTATTTGCGCCCTTACCAAAACGTACACTAGTTAGAATTCCATCGTTATCAACCATATATTGACCACCAGATACATATTTCTTTCTTGCAGTCATCAAGTTTGCTATATCATCATAGTAAAGACTCTTCTTTTGCATGAATTGACCATCATCTTGGTACATATCACCATAGTAAATACGAGGAACCGTTCCCTTATTAGTTAACATAATTGCGTATGCACTAGGAACGTTATAATCATTGTATTTCTTGTCTGTTTGTCTTTGATCGTTATAGAATGTTTCTAGACCTTGTGCTAACTGACTTGGAGTAAAATCAGTCCAATCCTTAATACCTGTGGTATCAACAATGGCTTGCCCAACTTTTTCCTGAACATCTTTATCATGTGCATGAACAATTGAGTAGTTAGGTTTTCCACCAGATAAAGTTAATCCACCAATAGTGTTAGTTGTATTAGTTTCACCGTTATGATTTGAAATATCGATTCCAGAATCTTCTTCGTTTATTAAATCTTTAAATACGTCTCCACCTTGCTTATGTAGCAATGGATAGGCACCTAGTCTAAATGGCGCTTCAACTAATCCATCATTACTGTAAGAAGTGGTTCCTGCATCTACTCCACCTTCAACTAATGAAATATGTGAATCAGCATTAGCATCACTTTGTGTTAAATTAAACTTTTGGCGAAGGTAATCATAACTTCTTTGTATGATATCGTTACTAATAAAATCAACAGCATCGATTCTAATACTATCAAAATTAGCATTTGAATCATTAGCAGTAATTGTCCCAAAATTAGTTAAGTAATATAGCCAATTTAAGTCCTCAGCTTGAACTGCTGGATTTGAATTATCTACATCGTTTGCTAGCAAGAAATCAAATAAATTATTTGAATCTCTGTAATTAGAATTAGTGTTTGGTGTCATAACACTATTCCCATATTTTAAGTATCCTCCTTGGAACCAAGCATCACCTTGCCATGGAGATTCAGAGTCAGAATTCCATACATATTGTTGTTTTACAAATGAAGGATTATTGCCATGACTTGCAAACAATAAATCGTTTAACCAATCTGTACTTCCTGTCTGTGATATTTTCTTTTCAATATTTACTTGAGCGCTCTGGGCGGCTTGATTTAAAACTTGTTGATCTGATTGCAATGTATAAGTATCACTTTTATCTAAAAGTCCATTGTCTTGCATCAATTTCAAATAATTAACTTGAACATCCTTATTTGGCCACCAAGCGGTAATCATTGGACGTAAGTCATTACTATTGGAATTTCTCCATGTTGTACCGTTATCGATAATTTGTTTTGGTCGATACCAAGTATCTGCGGTGAAAAATCCATCTACTACATTTTTGTAATCACTTGGATTTACACTATTTGCAGCGTTACGTTGTGAGAAATCATTAACGGCACTATTGCCTGTATTTGTGAACAAGTATGTTCCGTTACCACTTGCATCAAAATAATATGTGACGCCATTAGCAATCACTTGTTTATTTTTAACTTGATCACCAGTAGAAGGATCATAGTATTGTAATGTTCCATTATTAACTGTTAATCCTTTTACTACATTTTTATTACTATCTAGTAATTTATTATCACTATAATTGTTTGAATTTACAACTTGATCAACTTTACCAACTAAGTTTCCCTTGTTTGGATCAAAATAGTAGTCGGCTCCTCCTACTTGAACCGCTCCACCCTTTAGTTGAAGTCCAGTTGATTGATCAAAATATTGAACATTACCATCGATAGTGGCAATCCCTTTTACTTCAGTATTGTCAGTAGCTTTATAAATCCAACCATTTTCATTATTGACGTTAGATTCAACATAATTTCCACCTGAGTAGTTATCTATCTTATGTCCTTGACCACTACCACTATCAAAATAATAGTTATTATTATTAACATTTACGATATCACCCTTTGCTTGAGTTCCATCATATTCATTAAAGTATCTTAGTTGGTTGTCACTATCTTTATAAAGTCCCTGTATGTTTTTATTTTGTTCAACATACTTCCAAGTTTGACCGTTATCTCCAGTTGAATATGTACCATCTTGAGGAAGTGTTGCAATTTGATTGTCATCATTTGAATTATTATTACTAATACTATTTGATGAATCTTTTGAATTATCAGAAACTGATGTAGTTGCTTGTGTAGTGCTTTGCACATCTGCCTTTACAGTTACTCCACCATTAATGATTGAAGAGCCACTGTATATTGCAACTGATACAACAGCTGTTGTTAAACCTGCAACAACCCAATGCTTTCCCGATTTATACATTTTAAAACGAAGTTTTTGTTCACTATTATTATTATTCATAATATCCCCCATCTTGAAATTATTAAATAGTTATAGATTTATTGTAACAATATTCTTATATGATTAAAATACAATTAGAAATATTTTATCAAAATAAAAAAGACACCAAGAGTGTCTTTTTTATTTTCTATCTAATTGCTTTTATGAAATCTTTAGATGCAGTTACAAACTTACCGTTACCAATATTAATTCTTGTAACTTTTCCGTTAAGAACTAATCCCTTAACATTTAAAACAGTTCCTTTTTTAAGCTTTTTAATCCTATTATCTTTGCTGAAATCAGTTGATTTATATGAGTAAGTGACCTTAGCTACTTTAACTTTTGAAGGTAATTTATCAAAATCATAGTAGTACTTTTTATTGTAAAGTTTAGCACTGCTCAAGTATTCTTTTTCTGCTTTGTAATAAGAATTTAGAGCATTGTTATATAGTTGTGTGTTTTCTTTTGATTTCTTTGCAGCTAATTTCTTTTTAGCGTCTTTTAAATTTGAAACAGACTTATTATATACATCTTTTGAAGATGTAGAAACTTCATTAACCCAGTTACTCTTATCTGTTAGTTCAGAAGGAAGAACTGTCTTTAGTCCGTTCAACTTAAAGTATGTTCCTGTATTCCAATCCTTCAATACATAACCCATACCTCTACCAAGGATATTAGTACCATTCATGTATTTAGCTGACCATTCAGTAATAGGCTGGTTGGATGGAATTGAAACCGTCTTACCTGTATTAAGTGTTAAATATCCTTCACCAGTTGGAGAATAATTCTTGTAGTTATATTTATAAGTCTTACCCTTAAATATGTTTGGATATTTAGCTTTTAAAGCCTTTAAGAATTTTCCACCATATTTCTTTTGATACTTACCGCCACCAATTGTATTAACAACGTATAATTGCTTTCCAAATGGCAAATCAGCTATGTTACCTGTTACTCCAGCTCTTTGTGCTGAAACAACTTGTTTTCCAGGTAAGTTGTATAGTTGATTTAATACAGCATCAGCCATAACTTGCATGCCTTGATCATGCAGTGATTCAATAGCCTTTCTTAAGTCCTTATCAGTACCATACTTGGTTGGCTTACCGAAACCTAAGTCATATCTATCTGAGAATGCATATCCGTTGTTGATTGTTGAATCAACAAAAGTTTTATCATTACTTGAACGATATTGTGGAGCCATTTCAAAACTAGTGATTCCCCATTTTTTGAATAGCTTTGCATTTTTGGCAATTACAACATTTGCATATTGGCTGCGTTTCTTTGGTTGTGGTTGGAAATTGGAGAATCCTTCGTAAATTAAATTAGAATCTAAAGCATCATTTGAATGAAGCACTTTACCATCATTTCTATTTTTCTTAGATGGTTGAGTACGGGCATCTTGGTTATCTTTAGCGCCTACTGGTACCCATACAGCAAGGTATCCAGAAACCTTAGGATTTAAAACTCCTCTAACACTGGTATTAGCTTGACCTTTAATATCCTTGTTAGTAAATGTTAAAACACCATTTCCATCTGTCTTAACTACAGGAGCATTTTTATCTGAAGCAAATGTTTGAACTCCCTTGTTAGTTGTTAACATTAATGCACGATATTTTTGGTTCTTATGAGCAGCACCCATGTTCAATGTTACTTTTTGTCCATTTGATAGAACTTTCTTAGCATCATTTCCAACAATTAAACCAATACCTTCGTGTCTTGTTTCTTTTGTTCCCTTAGAATTAACTGTCTTTGCGCCTTTACCAAAACGAACACTCTTCAAAAATCCGTTAGAATCAACGCTCATTGTTTGACCACCTGCAACGTATTTCAATCTAGCAGTCATCAATTTGACAATATCATCATAGTAGAAGCTCTTCTTTTGCATAAATTGACCATCATCTTGATACATATCACCGTAATAAATACGTGGAACTGTACCCTTGTTTGTCAACATAATTGCATAAGCACTTGGCATATTGTAATCATTATATTTTTTAACTGTCTTTCTTTGATCAGCATAGTAAACGCTTAATCCTTTAGCTAACTGAGCAGGTGTAAAGTTTGTCCAATCTTTAATGCCAGTGGAATCAACAATTGCTTGTCCTACTCTTTCTTGAACATCTTTATCATGAGCATGCACGATGGAATAATTAGGAACCCCACCATCCTTAGAGTTTTTACTGTGATCGGAAATAAGAACACCTGAATCAACTTCTTTAACTAAGTCTTGCAATGCATCAACTTTACCAGAATTATGAAGTAATCCATAGGCTGATAATCTAAAAGGTGCTTCAACCAAAGAATCACCATTTGTTGAACTAGTTCCAGCGTCAACACCGGCTTCAACAAGTGATATATGCTTATCAGCATTTGCATCACTCTTGGTTAACTTATATAAATCTCTTAGATAATCATTGCTTCGTTCAATAATCTCGTTACTTACAAAATCGACTGCATCCAATCTAATGCTATCAAAATTGGCTTTATCATTTTTACCGGTAATTGTTCCGAAATGAGTTAAGTAATATAACCAATTAATATCTTCAGCTTGAACTGCTGGATTAGAATTATCAACATCATTGGCCAAAAGGAAATCAAATTGATTATCTGTTTTTCTATATTTTGAGTTGGTTGTTGGGGTTAAAGGACTATTACCATATTTTAGGTATCCTCCTTGGAACCAAGCATCCCCTTGCCATTGTGATTCTGAACCCATATTCCAAATATATTGTTGGTTCATAAATGATGGATGAGATGAATCTCCCTTGAATAATAAATCATATAACCATGATGATGCTTTTTGTTGAGTGATTCTCTTTTCGATATTAACTTGAGCTGATTGAGCTGCTTCATTTAAAGTTTGTTGGTCAGAAAATACAGTATATTTAACACTATTATCCAATAGTCCATTATCTTGCATTAGTTTCAAGTAATTAACCTGTACGTCTTTGTTAGGCCACCAAACTGTAATAAGAGGTCTAAGATCATCTTTATTTGAGTTGCGCCACTTAGTACCATTATCTAAAATTTGTTTTGGACGATACCATGTTTCAGCTGTCAAGAAACCATCTACAGTATTGGTAAAATCAGATGGTTGATTACTGTTAGCAACGTTGTGTTTTGCAAAATCAGTTACTGAAAATGAACCTGTGTTATTAAATAAGAAAGTTCCGTTACCATCTTTATCAAAGTAATATGTGGCTCCGTTAGCAACAACTTGTTCACTCTTAGCTTGATATCCTGTTGTTGAGTTAAAGTATTGTAAGTTACCCCTTACTACATTCAATCCCTTAACTGTATTGTTATTATCATCAACAAAAGTAGTATTGTTGTTCTTATTGACATAATTTCCAGAGTTAATAATTGAATTTACTCTTCCGACAACGTTTCCTTGAGCGGGGTCAACGTAATAAGCAGCCCCACCAATCTCAAAAGCTCCACCTTTTAATTGGATACCTGTAGTAGGATCGTAATATTTAATTTGTCCATCAATAGTTGCGATACCTTTAACAAGGTTATTATCAGATGTCTTATAAGTCCATTTATCTTGACTTTGTTCAACATAGTTTCCACCAGAATAGTCTTTAATTAAATGGCCATCACCATTATTACTATCAAAATAATAGTTTTTGTTATTTACATTTAAGATGTTTCCTTTTACTTGTGATCCATCATTTTCACTAAAATAACGAATGTTATTGTTTTCTTGATATAGACCTTTAACATCATTGTTTTGATATGAGTATTTCCAAGTTTGACCATTATCTTCTGATGTGTAGTTACCACCATCTGGTAATGCTTGAATACCTTGTGTATCTGCATTTGATGTATTTTTTACGTTTACTGATACTTCAGTCGATGATGGACTGCTTGAATTTGCAGAGCTAGAATCAACAACAGCAGATGAAGATTGAGTAGTATCAGCGTTGGAACTTTGTGAAGATTTAACTGCTGTATCAGCCTTAGCTACCACGCTGTCATTAAATATAGTTGTTCCACCATAAATAGAAACAGCAGCAACCGCTGTAGTTAATCCAGCAATAACCCATTGTTTTCCAGATTTATACATTTTGAAATGTATTTTTGAATTGTTATCTTTTGATTTCATATTTTCCCCCTATGTAAAAATAAATAATTGCATATTCTTATTAGAAATTATAACAATTTATTTCGATTGTTAACATATAATTATAAGTCTTTTTTAATATTTTATTAATCGATGCTTACTAAAAATAAAAAAGCTATCAATGAAATTCATTTCATTGATAGCTTTTTAGAAAAAATACTACTTTTTCTTATTTTTCATTGATGAAGCTTTCTTAAAATTATTAACAATGGACTTCTTCAACTTAACTTCTTCACCCTTATACTTTTTAATGGATTTTGTAAGTTTCTTTTCGTCCTTCATATCTTTTTCGTAAGCTTTTTTCATTATTTTACTTCTATGATGCTTTAATTCTTTCTTATCCTTAGCCAGTTTCTTACTTACACTGTTCAACGCCTTCTGATCTTTTTTAAGATTCTTAGCACTCTTTAAGTATTTCTTGACGGTATTTTGTTCTGCAACAAGAGTTAAGTAATACTTCTTATTAGCCTTATACTTTCGTAACAAAGCATTGTATTCTTTTTCAAGCTTTTTAGAACTGTGTTTCTTAAGTTCAGCTTTTAATTTATCTAATTGCTTCAATTCTTTCTTAACCAGTTTTTCTTGTGAAGAAACTTGTTTATTAACCCTCTTCAGGCTCTTAGTAGTTAACATCTTACGTTCAATCTTTTGATTTTCACGTGTTTGGGTTCTCGATAAAGTAGTTATATTGTTGGAAACTTTATTTTTTGATTTATTATTATGTTCTACTACTTTATCAGTGTTCAAATTAATATGATTTCGATTCGATCTATGTTCATTGTTCGAACTTGTATTAACATTTTTGCTCTTACTTACTGCACTGCTTTGTGCACTTGAACTACTTTGTGCTTCATGACTTGATGCACTACTTTGTGCACTGGAACTACTTTGTGCTTCATGACTTGATGCACTACTTTGTGCACTCGAGCTACTTTGTGCTTCATGACTTGATGCACTACTTTGTGCACTCGAGCTACTTTGTGTTTCATGACTTGATGCACTACTTTGTGCACTCGAGCTACTTTGTGTTTCATGACTTGATGCACTACTTTGTGCACTCGAGCTACTTTGTGCTTCATGACTTACTGCACTACTTTGTGCACTTGAGCTACTTTGTGCTTCATGACTTGATG
>NZ_JXDF01000027.1 GCF_001308195.1 Apilactobacillus kunkeei
TTACTGCACTACTTTGTGCACTTGAGCTACTTTGTGCTTCATGACTTGATGCACTACTTTGTGCACTTGAGCTACTTTGTGCTTCATGACTTGATGCACTACTTTGTGCATTCGAGCTACTTTGTGCTTCATGACTTACTGCACTACTTTGTGCACTTGAGCTACTTTGTGCTTCATGACTTGATGCACTACTTTGTGCACTCGAGCTACTTTGTGCTTCATGACTTACTGCACTACTTTGTGCACTTGAGCTACTTTGTGCTTCATGACTTGATGCACTGCTTTGTGCTTCATGACTTGATACACTGCTTTGATATTCTGAACTACTATTATTTGAATTAGAATCAATTAATTCAAGATTTCCTTCAGCATCAGATCTATACTTATGTCCGTCTATCACTTCTTGTTGACTAACTACCAAATGACCTAGACTAGCTTCATAGTATTTTTGAGTTCCATCTTTAAATGAAATAATTTTACCTTTAACCTGAATTCCATTTTCATCAAAATAATATCCATATCCATCAATGTCAATGCTACCAGTTGCTAAAGTACCATCACTAAGAGCATAGTAATAATTTCCATTTTTTTCAAAAAAACCACCAGTATAAGCATGTCCATATCCGCCATCAAAATACATTAACTTGCCATTAACATTTTCAATTACATCTTTTAGTTGTGTATAATCGTCGTTAAAGAATACTTTTGTACCGTTAATGTCTTGATAACCTTTTAAAAGATATCCATTATCGTCAGCGTAATAAATCTTTCCATTACGATTAATGAAAGTGTCCCTTGCCATGTTTCCAAGATCATTATCAAAGTAAACCATTTTTCCATTACGTAAGGCAAAAGTATTCTTTTCTTGAATGCCTTCAGAATTAAAGTATGAATAATCGGTACCAATCTTTTGAATGCCAGTTACAAAATCTCCATTCTCATCAGCATAATACCAATTATTTTCATAACAAACATAGCCCTTCTTTACCATATTACCGAGTGTCGGTTCAAAGTACTTTCTTTTACCGTTAATTACAACGATATCGCCCTTAACTTGATAACCGTTTTCATCGTAATATTGTTCGTTATCACCATTAATCAGTAGGCCTGTGTGAACTGTACCATCCTTGTTAATGTAAAGTTCATGACCCATGTTATTACTATAGTAATATCCAGCAGTGGTTGCCATTGCACCATTACTTTGATAGTAATACATTTTCCCATCAGGATCTCTGTAAATGAAATCCCTTAAATTAACACCATTAGATACAAAGTAATAATTAACACCATTAATTTTTTCTGGAGATTTAACAAAATTTCCATCGGCACCAATGTAATACCAATTTCCATTATCATCTTCTAAGAATGCATTTGTAGGAACATATCCACTAGTTGAAATATACTTAATTTCCCCATTAATATTCCTTAATCCATATTGAACATTTTCACCGTATAGTTGTTTTGGAAGAAAACTAGAAGAAATATTACTGTTATCATTAGTAGTTACTGTAAAGTACCCACTGTTTCCTAAATTACTTAAAACAAATTGTGAACCTCTACCTTGAATATTTGATCCATTAAGATATTGAGCAGTCCATGTCTTAATCTTAGTAGAAGCATCGATTGGTTGTCCTGTTGAAATTTGCTTTATGGTAAATAAATCTGGATATAACTCTTTCAGTTTGCCTAAAAATTCTCCACCGTACTTAGCTTGATAATCTGTTCCGGAACTTTTACTAAATGTATCATAAAGTACATTCGTGAATGAATTAGTTGATTCAAGAGCCCCCTGCGGATCTACTCTTGATGCATCTACTATTTGTTGATTTGGTAAAGAGTAGAGTTGATCAGGAACAAAATCAGCTATTACTTTAATTCCTTGTGCATGCAAAGATTTAATCGCATCAGTTAGTTGTTCAGCTGTACCGTATTTAGTTGGGGTACCAAATCCTAAATCATATCTATCATTAAATGCATAACCATTCTGAACAGTAGAATCTAAGAAAGTTCCATCTGTAGTTGAACGATACTGAGGTGGTAACTCAACATACGTAAATCCTAATTGTTTAAATTTATCTGCGTTCTTTTGAATAACAACATTTTCGTATTGATCAGTTGTTTTAGCAAAATCTTGAAAGTTAGAAAATGCTTCAAAGATTACATTAGAATCAGATGCAGAATTCGAGTGAAGTGATTGACCATCATTCGTTGGTGTTGTACTTGGATCCGTTCTGATATCTTGACTATCAGATGCTCCCAAAGGAACCCACATTGACAAATATCCTGACACCTGTGGATTTGCATAACCCTTTATGACGCTCCCATCCAATGTTAAGTCACCATTATCATCAGTACGAGCCAATACGTATCCATTAGCACTATCACTATTAAATGTAGCAATACCAGAATCAGTAGCTGTTAATAATTGACGATATTCTTGATTTTTATGTGCAGCACCCATATGTACTACAACTTTATCTGTACTAGATAATTTAAGATTAGGATTGTTGCTTTCAATTACCGCAATACCGGATGTTCTGGTAGTATCATCACCAACATCTGTTGATTTCAAAGCACCTTTTCCATATCTAACCGATGTTAAGATTGTGTCAAAGCCATTATCTACTTTAACTGTATTCATCGATTGTCCACCAGAAACATATTTTATTCTAGCGTTGAGCATAGAAGAAATAGAATCATAATAAGGTGATCTATTAGCCATGAATTGTCCATTATCAGTATACATATCTCCGTAATAAACTCTTGGAGTTGTATCCTTATTAGTTAATATTAAGGCATAAGAAGCTGGAATATTATATTGAGTATATTTTTTATCAGTACTATTTTCGTCGCTATTATAAATTTCAAAGGCTTTACTTATTTGATCTAATGTAGGATTCAATCCAGTGGAATTTGGTGCAATTTTATCAATCACAATATTAGAAATAATACTTTGAACACCATTATCATGAGCTCTAACAATTGAATAATTAGGAATGTTTGTATTTTCTGTATCGTCGTTTGTTCTATCTACAACTCCTGAAGTAATTAGAGAAGATAAATCATATCTATTTGAAGGTGAGCTCATTAAGTCAGCTTGTAAGGCACCTAAATAATCACCATCAATTGTCATTTGATTTGTTCCATGATTCTTTTCATAATAAGCATCATTCTTACTCCAATCTTCTAATATAGAAATATGATTATTGGAGTTACTATCGTTTTCATTAATCTTGTATGCACTCTTAAAGTATTCACCAATGATATTCAAAATATCTGCATCCATGTTATCGACAGCATCAACACGAACACTGTCAAAATTACCATTTGGATCATTTTGAGTGATACTACCAAAATTCATAAGGTAGTATAACCAGTTTAGTGTTTCTGCTTGTACAGTAGGATTCGAATTATCTACATCATTCCCAAGCAAAAATTCATAACCATAATAATTGCTTTCTTTGTAATCAACTTTACCATCTTGTTTAGATGGAGTACGACCAAATAATCTATAATCTGAATTAGCATTTATAGTTTGTGAATTATTGCCATAAGCCACATTTCCACCCTGGAATCCATCAGAAACATTATAGTCTTCACTATTAACATTCCATTCATCTTGAGAATTAACAAAAGTGGTAAATAAAGATTTAATCTCACTTAAATCACCATTATCTGCTTTAATTTTGTTTTCAATGCTTAATCTTACAGTAGCAGCTGCTTGGTTGATATCATTTGCACTACTATTATTATCAAAATGACCACTAACTAGACCATTTTTGCTCATATAGTTTAAGTAATTAATTTCAATTGTCTTGTTAGGCCACCACACACTCAATAGTGGTCGAAAATCTGCATCAGTAGAATTTCTCCATTGAGTATCGCTAACCTGAATTTGTTTAGGACGATACCATGAGTCAGCTGTTAAAAAGCCATCAACATTTGTAATTGATTTACCATCTGGGGTGTAAATAGATAAATGATCTGATGAGTTGATTGAGCCATCCGAAAATTTTGAATCATTAAAAGTAGTTAAATAGCCATTAGGTCCAAAATAATAATATGTGTCATTATCTTCCATCAAAGCAGATTTTACTTCATTATTGTTTGAATCATAAAAATATGTCTTTCCATCAATGTTCTTTGTATGCGATTTTAAGTTTTGTGAAGCATTGGATGCTAAAGATACACTTAAAGGAACAGATTCATATGATTGCACAGACTTATTAGACTGTGATGCTGAATCAGATTTTTCTGACAAATTTGAACTCGTTGATGCTGATTTTGAACTTTGTGATTGATTTGAAACGTCTGAACTTGTTGATGACTCATGTGAATTAGATGATTGATTCATAACATCTGAACTTGATGAAGAAGTCACAGCACTAGAGTTTGTTGACGACGCTAAGCTTGAATTGTTTGAATTATCAGTGCTAGGTACAGACGAAGAACTTGCTCCGCTTATGTAAGATGACGCTGAATATGCACTTTTAGCACTACCGGAATCTGCCGAAGCATAGCTACCTGAATATGTAATATGATTTTGACTAGCTTTTGCTGTAACATCATTAATATTTTGGAATAATACAATAGACATTGTTGCTGAAACAATACCTGCAACAACCCAGTTTTTTCCACTTTTGTACATTTTATAATGCAATTTTCTATCTTGATAATTATTCATAAATACCACCTATATGTTATAAACTTATTATAATTTTTCAATATTATTGCAATAGTATTGTAACAAAAACGTATAAAAAAGTTAATAATATTTAAGATTTTATTAACATTGTTATGGTAAGTGTAGAAATAACCCGTTATATCAACTTTTTATATTTAATATTTTCTTAAAAAATAAAGCAATATATATTACATAAATATTACAAAAAAGAACATCCCCTATTAGGATGTTCTTTTTCATAACTTTTATTTAACATTCAATTTTACTTCACTAAACCCTTGATTAAATGTTGCTGTCCATTGTCCTTTGGTTAAGTGTGGAGGAAGCAGGAAGGTTCCCGAAGATACCCTTTGGCCTGCCTCTAGTCTTAGATCTTGCTCATCTAGTTTTTTGACCAACCATTGGAGTGCGTTTAAAGGATTACTTAACACTTCGGAAGATGATCCAGTCGCAACTTCTTCACCATCATGTCTTAGTGTAGTTGTAACATTTTCTAAATCATTAAGTGAGAAACTATTAGTATCAAATTCCTCTCCATAGACTACGTATCCGCCAACAGCAGCATCTGACATGACCATGTACTTAGACAGTGATGGGAACCAATCAGAAAATCTTGAGTCTGGAACTTCTACTCCTGATGACACTGTGGTCTTATTTGCTAAATCCTCTAGGCTATCGGTTGGCAATAATGGCTCTTTAGCTTTAAAGACCAGCTCAACTTCGGCAAGTGGATCCATAAGTTCACTGTTCAGTGATAATGATACCGGTGATTGAACGAAATGTGATTTAACTTGAGCTCCATATAGTGGTTCGTTTGAATCGAACATATCTTGGGTTTGCTTACTAGTCAAACTGACCTTGTATCCACCAAGATCTTCATCTTTTAATTCCATTAATCTTCTTTGAACTCGATATGATGACTCTTCATCAGACACCATATCTTCCCATTCATCCATTTTTAATGGTTTCTTGGTCTTGTATGCTTCAAACAATGCGTTGGCTAATCTTTCTTCAGTTGCGGTTAATTCTAATTCAGTAGTTGTCATAATAATACGCTCCTTTTCTAGCAGCGTACCTTATTTGGTGACGCTGCAATCCAAAATAAAATATTAATCTGTCCATCATCTAACTCACTAATCGGTAATTGCATTGTCACCACTTCCTTTCCTAATCCTGATTGATAAATAAAAAAGCGCCCTCAAACCCACACTTAATATGGGTCTAAGGACGCTTCCGCGTGTTACCACCTTTAATTTAATAGTCTAAAAAGACTATCCTCTACGTACGGATAAAAATCGATACGCTGTCAACTTAACGGTTGCTACCGGCGCCACTTACTGTTGTTTCAGTGGGCTAACTAAAGAATGATAACTTTTAATCAGGTTCGTTATGCTGTCACATCAACCCAGCACTCTCTTAAAACGATTCTGATTAGTTGTTCTTATAATCGCTATTTATTTATCTAATTGACCCTATTATAAGAGCGTGATTAGAAAAGTCAACACTTTTTAATTATTTTTTAATAAAAGTTTTCGTATAGTTCCATTGCGGACCAGCAGTGTTGTGAATAACGTCTTTAACGTAGCTCTTTTGTAGGTAGTAAGTTCTTACTTGATATAGTGGAGTAATTCCTTGATCATCGTTTAGTTCCTTACTTGCATCGATTAGATCTTGCCAACGTTTGCTTGCGTCATTTGCATCTGTAGTGCCAGCCTTCTTTAATAATGCGTTAAACTTAGCATCGTTGTACTTACCAAAGTTGTAAGGTGTGTTTTGTTCAGGAATTTGTAGGAAGGTAATTGGGTCTTTGAAGTCTCCACCCCATGATGATAGTGAAATTTCGAAGTTACCCTTAGTTAGATTGTCGTTGGCTAACTTACCCGGAATGGTTCTTAGGTTTAAAGTGAAACCAGGAAGAACTGATTCCAGTTGCGCCTTTAAGTATTGTGTCGCAACTGGAGTGTTAGCATCATCAGTTGAAGCCATTAATGATAATGACACGTTCTTGATGCCTAATTCCTTTAATCCCTTTTCATAGTATTGTTTAGCTAACTTCTTGTTGTAAGCTAGCGAGTCTTTGCTGCCTTGTTGGTCAGCAAAATCCTTGCCAGTCTTTGGATCATTAGCTAAACCGTAAGGAACGAATCCAGTAATCTTTTTGGTGTTGAAACCAAGAATACTTTCGTTTAGTTGATCTCTATCGATTGCTAAAGAGATTGCCTTACGAATGTTTTTGTTGTTAATAATCTTTCTGTTTTGTTCATCAGGGTCGTTAAAGTTGTAACGTAGGAATGTAGTCATTGAATATGAGTAATCATGCAATTCTGAATTATTCTTGTAGTTCTTTAATTGTTCTGATGATAATGCAGTCACATCAATCTTACCTTGGTTGTAAAGGTTCAAACTAGTGGTTGGGTTAGCTACAACAGTGTAGTTAATCTTATTTAGTTTGATGTCCTTAGCATCCCAGTAATTATTGTTCTTTACATATGACCAAGTATCATTAGTTCCATTCCATCCCTCAATTGAGAATGGTCCTGAATAAACCATGTACTTAGCATTAGTTCCATACTTATCACCATACTTAGTAACAGTAGCTTGGTCTTGTGGTCCAAATAATGGATAAGCCATCAAGGTCTTGAAGTATGCGATTGGTTTAGTTAACTTAATTTGAACTGTATGTTTGTTAAGAGCTTTAATCCCTAACTTATCAGGGTTCATCTTACCGTTAGTGATAGCTTCACCGTTTTCAACATCGTTGAATAAGTATGAGTACTCAGCCTTAGTTGCAGGTTTTACAGTCCGACGCCATGAATATACGAAGTCATTGGCAGTAATGTCCTTGCCATTACTCCACTTGGCATCTCTTAGTTTAAATGTCCATGTCTTACCATCCTTACTAGTCTTAGCACTTTGCGCTAAATCTAGTGTTGGTTTCCCATCATCACCAAGCTTGTAAAAACTACTAAAGGCATTTCCTGTGGATCCATATCCAGTAGATGTTGAGATATCTAAAGTACTTAATTGTGATGTGGCTGCTAAATTTAATGTTTGTGTCTTGGCATCGTTACCGCCTGAATTATTACCACATGCTGATAGCGTTACCCCTGCTAACGCTGTCATTACTGATGCTACTAATAACTTTTTCATATTTTTTCACTCCTATGTGTTTTTATGTGCTCAATCAAAAGAAAAAGACCACTGCCCGAGGATAACAATAATGTTAGCCTCAAACAGTGGTCTCTTATTCGTATAACTCAATTTTTATTAATTTCTGTCAAACTATCTCGAGTTACACGATTAAAAAGGTTACCACTTTTGTGCTAACGACAGTTTGACAACAACATGAAATTAAAATTACGTTCTTCAAATGGATAACCTTCTTTCGTACGGATTGATTATCTTGAATAATACATGCTTACAAATGAGAAGTCAATGATTAATTCTAATTATTTTTTAATATAAAGTAAAAGCACCTACTTTTTCATTGCTCTATCAGTAAAAGTTGTATACTATGAAGTAGCAAAGTAAAAATGAGAAGGAATGAAAAAAATGAAAAGTACATTTTCAAAAATTGTAATCGTCATTATCTTGTTATTCATTGCCATCATCGCTGCTATTAGTATCGCCACCAAGAATAGTAACGTTGATTCCACATTGAAAGCAGTTAATCAAACCGTCGCTGTGACAAAGAAAAAACATAATGGTAAATATGAACTAATTGTTAAAAATAATCAAACAAGTCAATACAGTTTTCCTCGTCTTGATTCATTGAAGAAAGACACCTACAAAAAAGGAACTAAACTAACATCTACCAAGTTAGTCCAAGATGAACAAACCAACTTCTACAAGATCAATGATAATACTTACGTGCTATCTTCTGATGTAGATGTTAAATAAAAAGAGACCTCCGCGGAGGCCTCTTTTTTTAATTATGGATTAATAAACGTGGGACAAAGTCCCTGGAATAAAGTAATCTATCTTCTCTTACCTATTCATAAATTAATATAACATCTGATGATTAATTCCCTAAAAAACGTCGATTATTTTAGGATTAGTTTTTAATGCTACTTTATAAATTTAAGATAATAGTTTTAAATGTTTTAAAATAAAACGCTAATGTAACAGCGACATACGTAATGACATATGCAATCAGACTAATCCAGATATTACTGATGTGGCTAATGACAATAAATGCAAATGCCATGATCATCAAGTAATAGAAGTTCTTAATGAACTTCACTCCAGATTCAGCGTTCATAAACCATTCAAGGGTTAGATACCATATCATTAACAGTGGAATTGATAATAGCGCGATTTTAAGCGTACTATGACTTAATCTAAATCCAACGTAGTAAACGGCAAAGTCAAATACTAAGTTGGCTAATGAGATATAGCAGAAGTCCTTAATTTTCTTAGCCATGATGTAGTCATTGAATATATAAGACTGCACAATACAAGTAATCCCGACTCCCGGAAAGACGACACTTAAATATTGAACAGATTCACTATAACTAGCAATAAAATTGTTAACTATCCAAGCGATTGGATAGTACGAAGCAATGACGAAAAAAACAATTGCGTTCATGACTGCCATGTTTGAATCATGATTAGATACAACCGCTGATTTCCCCACCTTTTTCATGTACGGTAACATTACCGAAGAAACGGCGTTAAACACTGTTAATAGCAAGGCCGCTAGTGAGTATGCAAATGCATACTTACCATATTCACTAACCTTGAAAAACATTGAGATAAATTGATTATCAGCGTTAACCATCACCATCGTAATTTGATACGAGATCATAATTGCGAAACCAACTCTGAAAAATACCCGGATATTTTTAAATTGGCTAGCCAAAGTTTTACGTTCACCTAATATAATTTTCTTATATCTAACGAGGTAGTAGCAAAGTAATATAAACACAGCGAAGTTCATGTAAAACATGTAGTAAGTGACGTTTACATTGAAAGCTGTAAATTTATATAGGTACAAAGCTAATAATAAAAAGAATAGATTGATAAATGATTGAAGTCTTGCGATAGATGCCAATTCACTAAAGCGCATAATACACTTAGAAAAGAACTGAAAGTATGTTAGTGCATTCAATAAGAATGAATATATAGCAATTGCAATAATAATTTCTCGATTAATTTGCGGGATATTAATTAAGCATGCAAAGATACTCATTACAATACTTAAGAATAACTCGAATATTAACAAGAATAACGTATAGGTTCTAAACTTATTAAACGAGATATCTTCTATTTTTTTACCAGCATTTCGAATTAAAATCCCATCGATAAATCCAATGTGAAGCAATGGTACATACGTCGTATATAGTGAGAATATTTTATAGTAACCATATCCATCATGACCCAAGATAACAGGCGTAATAAATGATGATAAGACACTAATCATCAGTGATATTAAATTACTGATCATTAGATTGATTATATTTTTAACAAGTCCCTTATTCATTTACCCTTTTACACCTACATTCTCAATGAAAAATACTTATTCTGCGTTTGAATCTCTCAATTCCGGCACTTTAATCTTAACTAGGATAAATGTAACCAATACTACTAAGGCACTAACGTAGAAGACCACGTTGTAATCCCAGATAGATGAAATAATACTTCCCATTAATGAACCAATACAAATACCAACGGCTTGTGCACCTTGGTTTAGACTAAATGCCATCCCTGTAGATTCTGATGGTGTTCCCTTTGCCAGCAATGTTTGAACAGATGGAAAAATTGCCGCATTTGAAACCCCAGTTAAGAATCTAAATACACCAAAGAATAGAACGGTTGGTGCAAAGCCTTGAGGGAAAATAAATAGAATTGCCAAGATGAACCCAAGCGTTAGGATTTTGTTGGTACCATATCTGTCTCCTAGTCTTCCGAACCAAGGAGAAACAAGTACCATCCCAATACCTGGCATAGCTGCAACAATCCCTGATACAACAGATACGTTTCCAGAGTTATTCATTAACTCTTTAACGTATAAGGTAATCAATGGATTGATTGAGTTGTTCATAATTTGAAGCGCGATTGAAATAATTAAAATCCAAACAACAAAGTGTGTGTTTGGGAAACGTTTGATAATTTTAACAAACGATTCCTTCTTTTCTTTTAGCTTAGCTGGATCTGGCTTGAAGTGTTCTTCTACGAAGAAATAAGTTAGTAAAAAGAACGAAAATAGTAGTAATCCCGTTACCATAAATGAAACACGAATACTCAATAATCGTACTAATAAACCACCAAAAATAGGTCCAACTAAAAATCCACTTGTGTATCCAGTTGATAGCCAACTTAATGCATATCCAGTCTTGTTTCTGGGTGTACTAGTTGCAACCAATGCGATTGAGTTAGGGATAACCCCGTCAAAGAATCCTTGTAGACACTTTAGGATTAGAAGTTCCCAGACATTGGTACAAAAAGCCATTAAAAATAGCGTAACAGCTGAACCGAATGATGTTTGTAACACCATTCTCTTTCGTCCATGACGATCCGCAAATCGTCCCCACATGGCCGATGTAAAAATTACGACAATAAAAGAAGAAGCATATACAATTCCACTAAGTAGTGAGAGTTGGCTCTTACTAAAATCGCCTAATTCAGAAATATATAGCGGTTGAAATGGAATAACTTCACTAAAGGCAATCCCTGTTAGAAAAGTACCAAATAGCAATATCCAAAGATTCTTACGCCAATGTTTATTATCGTCCAAAATTATTCCTCCTCTGTTTAAAGCAACTGTCTATAATAACATATACCCGAAGAAAAAATAATACCCGATTATTGTTTCATGCTAATTTTATTTACCATGAAGAATGAACAGATAATTGGTAGCAGTGCGTAGTAGTCAATTAATGTTGATTCAAAGCTACCCTTGAAGATTAGCGCAATTAAAACAATATACAAAATATAGCAATCAGCCTTATGTGCGTTAACAAATGATTTTGCGTATATATATGTATAAATTAAAGAACCGATAATACCAGTCGAAATCAGGTTGTAAACGTATTGATTGTCTACCCAAATTGGATTGCCCTGTGCGAAATCACTAACGTTGAATAGATTAAAACCAAATACCTTAAAAGCCTCATTTTGTAAAAATAAACGATTGGAGGTTAAATCATTTAACTTCACGAAAAAGGTACTGAATTGATTATAGTAAAACACAACCATGACCGATGTTAAAGTCATAATCAATAGGATGAAAATTCCTAATAATGGCTTAAATGATTTGATATTCTTGTTGAATACGAGCGGAATAATTAGTAGCACCATTAAGATGAATGCCACTTGTGAACTTCTTGAATCTGCATATACGAATTCAATAAAGAATCCTGTGATAAACATAAGTAAGAACCAGAATAGATTACTGATTTTCTTTAAGTTTTGTAGACGTCCCGTACTATAGAAGAAAAGTAAAAATGAAATCAGAATGTATAGGCAGTACCCACCAAATGAATTAGGATGGTTAAATCCTAATGAACTTCTGATGGTGTCCCCTCTTGGAACATATACATCATATTGACTGGGAAAAATACCACAGAAAAACATTATTAAAATCGAAGCAATACAGGCAAGTCTGGTGACAAAATCGACCTTAATAAATTCCTTAAAGCTGACCGATTCACTATTCATGATTAAAAATGACAGGCAAATAATCTGAAGATTAATCGATTTAAAACCAATCATATCAAGCAAAAACAAACCAGCTAAAATGATTAGGCAACTCATTTTGAGTCGATCGTTGATGTTTAACAATAAAAGCGTGGCTTGCAAAACAATAAAAATGGCAATTCCAGCCCACCAAATCATTTTTACATATCCAGGTTCTGGAAGTTGATCAACACTATTAAATTCACTGTACATATATAGCATTGATGTAGCCATTAAAACTATATACGAAAAAAGATATAATCGTTGTTTTATTATGTCTATCGTACCCACGTTTATTCTCCTTTATTAGCTAAGTAGTCTTTAAAGGTGTCTGTGATTACCGCTTCATCATCAATCTTTCTACCAAATGCATACTCGGTATTAACGACTTTCTTTAGACGATCAACGTCATCAGTAGTAAAGACATATGGTTTACCATGACCATTCAGCCAATCGATATAACGGCTAGCCATCACACTTGATCGAGTCATTCTGTAATCATCAGAATAGTAATCATACTTTTCAGTAAGACCTTTTGGCTTCAAATCACGCAATATGGTTTGAATAAAGAATTCATCACCAGTAAATGTGTTCTTAAACATCTTGAAGTCCTTGAAATCAAGCACTCTTTTGACGTATTTAATGTCCATTGAGAACCAGTTACATCCCTTTTCCAATATCTTGTGCTTCAATCTATCAACACCTAGGATTGTATTGATGTATTCAAGATTCTTAATAATCATGTAGAATCTAACACCGGTCTTTAGTTTCATGTATCTAATTGGGTAATAGTACTTGGCACGGTTATAAATTTGTCTGTCGATATAATCTAGAAAACCAATTGCATATGGTTTCTTTTCAAAGTATGACTTGAAGTAATCTGGGGTCATTAATGGCATGTCGTTTGATGAAATTAGGTGGACATAATCGTAACGATGTGTATTGTAGACTTGTTCTAACATCATACGTTCAACCATTGTTTGGGTATCAGTACCCCAATAAACCTTGCGGCGATTTTTAATAAAATAGATTTGAGAGTGAACACTCTTAAATTCTGGAATATCAAATTTCTTATCCCAATGGATAAAAAAATCAATTTCTGGATCATCTAATACATCGATGGTGTTTTGAACAATCTTGCCGTCTCCGTATCCCATAATCATAACTGCGTGTTTCATAGTTTCCTCCCAATCTTAATCTTTCAATAATGACGCTAAGTCGTCACCGTCGGTTACATTGTGCGCAAAGGCATAGTCTGAATTAACAACTTTGCCTAGTTCGTCTCTGTCTTCATCAGAGAATTGATAAGCATTTTCATCGAACCAATTAATCTTTTTAGTTTTGACATAGTTAGCGTATCTAGCTGAATCACCGTAAGCTTTCATCAAGTTAAAGCGATTAGAATTCATTGTGTATTCAGGATTGTTAGTCTTTAAGTTCTTCAATGCGGTTTGCGCAAAGAAGTTCTTTGGATTAATGGTATGACGATAGTTATCAACCTTTTGTTCATCTAGTTCGGTTACATATTCTCTTGGTAGTGAGAAGTAAGGACATCCCTTTACGACATCTTCACTAGCAATTCTTTCAACACCAAACAAGTGGTTTAATAACATGCATACTTTAACGAATGGAAAAGCAGTCCATACTCTTTGGTAGTTAAAGTTGTTAAATGGGTAGTAGAAAGCCAATGAATGTTGATCTTGAGAATCGGAGAATTCTACAAACCCTAATTTAACCGGTTTACTTGCGAAGTAATCCTTGAAGTATTGTTTGGTCATCAATGGAAAATCATTGGATGAAATTAAATGAAAGTATTCATAATCACCCTTCAACGCTTGTTGAATTAGTAATTTTTCTTCTGCTAATTCAGCAAAAGTTTGAGCATGTACCTTCTTATTGCATCCAACAAAGGTTAACTTGGAGTTCTTGGCAGTTAAACTACCGTTGTTTTTAGCGTAAATATAAAAATCGATATCTTTATCATCAAGTAGATTGATTGTTTGTTGTAAAGTATCAAATCCACCATTATTCATAACAAGAATTGCTTGTCTCATTTCTTAATCAAATCCCTCTTACTATATAAGTCTTATTAATCTCTTCAATTTAGCTGGCACCAATAACTTGGCGGCTGTTAGTACATTAATATATTCATAGTAAATTGGTAAGTTAAAGTCATAAATATATTGATGCACTAATCTAATGGTATTCTTGCGATCTAAAAATCTAGTGTTAGTAAATGACTTGCTATATTCCACTAGCGGTCTCTTGATGTTGGCACCCTTATAGCCATTCTTGTATAGACGCATCCATAGTTCGTAATCTTCCACTCTTAAATGGTTAACAGCTTCAGAATAGCCACCAACAGCTTTGATTACTGAAGCTCGCATCATAATTGATGGATGTACATAGGGATTTCTCTTAATCAAGTCGAATTCGTCTGGATGACTTGGTAAATCAGTGACTAGGCTATGATCATCAAACACTTCATCAGCGTTTGAGCCCACAAAACTATATTCAAGGTTATCTTGTAAAAATTTCAATTGAGTTTCAAATCGATCTGGCAATGAGAAATCATCATCGTCCATTCTAGCGATGTAATCACCATTAGATATGCTAAGACATCTATTTAAAGACTTTTGCAGTCCCATGTTGTGCTCGTTTCTGATTAACTTCACACGATCATCTGACTTGGCAATCTTTTGTAATGTGGCATAGGTATCGTCGGTTGAACAATCATCACAAATGATAAATTCGATATCTCTGACTGTTTGTTGCAAGATTGATTCAACTGATCGACTAATCTTCTGACCACGATTATAGGTAGACATAATTACTGAAATCATTTCGTTCTCCTTAAAACTATCCCTCATAAATTCTGCTGTATCCCTGTACGAAGGAATCCTTTGAATATAGACATTCCACGTCTTTGCGTGCCATTACACCCTTATACGAGTTTTCATCTCTTTTGATGCTTGCGCATTGCTCGTCAAATTCATCAACGGTGTTAAATTTAAAACCATTAGTGTCATTAATCACTTCTGAATTACCACTAACATCGGTGACAAAGCATTTTTTTCGTAAGGCCATGGCTTCCAATAACACGATTGGAAGACCTTCCCACTTAGATGTCAAAATAAAGTTGGCATATTCTTGAATGCTTTTCATCACTTCTTGATTGGAAAGCCACCCTGTTACTTTGATATTGGATGCTGATAGTTCATCTCTCATTGGTCCATCACCGATCCAAATAAATTGCCATTCAGGGTGTCTTAAAGCGATTTGATTAAACAATTTTGGATTCTTTTGTTCGTTGATTCTACCAACTGTGTAAAACACGTTCGTCAACGTGTTAGAATCACTATTCACAAATGAATCAATGTAATCCAAATCCACACAATTATTTACATACTTAGAATTCTTATCAATCTTTTTGGCATACTTATATTCACCACTACCACAAGCGATTGTCGTGGTATTTAGCTTACTCAACAAAGATTCAATGGCGTAGTATATATTTCTTTTTAAAGGCGATTCATTACCCATCAAAAAAGAGTAACCATGTGGTGTATAGAAGAATTGGATGTTTTTCAAACTACGGAAATTGAATAGTTTGATCATTCTACCAATGGCACCAGCTTTTGATGAATTCAAGTGGACGACATCTGGTTTGACGTCCAATATCTGCTGTTTAACTTCACAGTATGCCCTATAATCGGCAATTGGACTAACAGCACGTTGGAAATTCTTTACTTCGATTAAGTTAACTCTGTTATCAAATAGCTCTCTCAAGTTATCAGGAGTTTGTTGTCTAACTCCATAAAGCAATGTAATATCATTGCCCTTTTTCGCTAGTTCATTGCATAAAAGTAGTAGGTATGAGAGGACTCCTCCGCCGAGTGACTCTACAACATACATAATTTTCAGTTTTTCTTTCTCTCTTGGCATAAAATCTCCCTGTTACTAATACGCTTCGTTTGGATAAATCATAATCCAAACCGTCTTAAAACAAATCTTCATATCTAACAAAAGACTTGCGTGTTCAATGTAATCAATATCTAGCTCTACCATTTCATCAAAGTCTAATGAATTTCTTCCGCTCACTTGCCATAGACCGGTACAACCAGGCTTGACCTTTAGTCGCTCCTTATCATGTTCACTGTATTGAGCGACTTCTTCTGGCAAAGGTGGTCTTGGACCAACAACTGTCATATTACCCAATAACACGTTGATTAATTGTGGTAATTCATCGATACTATGGCGTCTAATGAAGCACCCTACCCTAGTGACTCGAGGGTCATTGCTCATCTTGAACATGGCACCGTTAACTTCATTTTGTTCGGTTAATTCTCTTTTCTTAGCATCAGCATTTTGACACATTGATCTGAATTTGTAGATTCTAAATGGTTTTCCATCCTTACCAATTCTTTCTTGTGTGTAAAAAATGGGACCTCTATCATCTAAATAAATACAGAGTGATACCACCAATGTTAGTGGCAACGTAATTAGTAACGCAAATAAACTAGCAGCAATATCAAATAATCTTTTAACAGTAAGGTAAAAATTACTATAAATATTTGAATGCTTTTCCATTTCTATTTAACCTACCTTCTCTATTTCCCAAAAAGCTTCTTAAAGAATTTAGAAGCTGTGCTTTCTTCCTTGACTCTATCTATATTCCCTATTTCAATTGTTTCGCTGTTCCAAACCTTTTCGGCATTTTGTTCATATTGCAAGGCAAAGTCTTTGCCCTTCTTTTCTGCCAAACGGTCAAAGGCTTCCTTCATTCTAAAACGACGACCTTCCATGTTATGGGCATCGGATGAAAACATGAACCCAAGTCCAGCATCGACAATCTTGTCTGTAAAACGTTGAATTGTTGAACCAAAGCCACCAACATAACTGGTAGCGGTGATTTGAGTTAGGCATCCCTGACTAACCAAATCAAATAAGATGTCTGGATCTTGTTGAATTCCGTGATTACGTTCCGGATGAACGATGATTGGAATAATCCCCTTCACCTTTAATTCAAAAATCATGTCTTCTGCATATTCAGGCACCCCACTATGTGGGAATTCAAGCATCATGTACTTCTTATTGATACCGTCAGCATATAACACGTCGTCTTCATCAATGTCTTTCAAAAGGTCACCATTGATGTGAACCTCTTGACCCGGACGTAACTCAATACCGATATTGTTGTCGTTAAAAGTCATTTGTAAGTTAGCGACTTCTTTTTCGATTTCTTTTCTGTGATTTATATATTCGCCATCCATGTGATGGGGAGTTAGTAGGATTTTATTGATTCCATCTGATTTGGCTTCCCTTGCCATATCCAAGGCCATACTAATAGTCTTTGCCCCATCATCTACAGATGGCAACATGTGACAATGTAAATCAATCATTTAATAACTCCTACTTTGAATAATAGTAATAGTAATCGTTGGTGATGTTGTCCTTAGACATGTTCATCACACCACCTAGGATGTTGGCGTTAACCTTCTTTAGTTGTTCTACGGCCATCTTGGCACGTTTCTTTTCTGCCACGCCTTGTGGTAATACGAAAATAGTACCGTCAACAGTAGTAGAAACGATTGATGCATCAGTCATTGTGTTAACAGGTGGTACATCAACAATTACCAAGTCATTTGGCTTGTTAAACTTGTTGATAATATCAATAATCTTGCGGTTTCCTAGTAATGCAGATGCATTAGGTGGAATCGGACCACTGGTAATTACGTTTAAGTTATCAATTGAAGTGTATTTGATAGTGTCTTCAATTGTTGAGTTACCAGATAAGATTGTTGATAATCCCTTTTGGTTGCTGACGTTAAAGCTTTTGTGAACCGTTGGTCTTCTCATATCAGCATCGACTAAAACAACGTTTCTACCTTGCTTGGCGTAAGTAACGGCTAAGTTAGCACTGAAAGTAGACTTACCTTCTGAAGGATCACTTGAGGTCACCATAATGCTCTTTAGTTCACCATTGATGTTGGCGAATGAAATATTAGTCATTACAGTTCTGAATTGTTCAGATACTGATGAAGTTGGGTACAATTCAGCAACCAAATTAACCCCGAATTTGGAACTGTCATCATTTAATTTTTTCTTTGGACTCTTATTAAATAATCCCATTACACTCTTCCTTTATTTCTTAATTTGTTTACTGATGGTTTGCATGTCAATATCACTGATTGTTCCTAGGTTAATAAGACCCAAGTCCTTTTCGATAAAGTCAGTCGTAGATATTGTTTTATCGTTGAATTCACTCAATAGTGCTAAGAACATTCCTAAGATAATACCAACCAGTGCACCGGCTAGTAGGCTAATCCCCTTCTTAGGGAAGATTGGCTTCTTAATTTCTCTAGCCTTTGAAATAATTGAGACGTTATTGACGTTCATAATGTTCTTGATTTTTGATTTGAATGTAGAAGCAGTAACGTTAGCGATTCTAGCTGCTTGCTTTGCATCGTGAGAAGTAACGTTAATATTAATAACTTGTGAATTTGTGTCAGTTGAAACGTTTAATTCACTGTCCTTATAAATCTTGTTACCAACCTTATGCTTTACTGAATTACCAACTGTTTGACTGCTCAAAATACTCTTATATGTATTAACTAGTTGCAAGTCGGTAGATTGAATTTGTTGTTGTTCAGCTGCTTGAGCGTCACGATCCAATCTTTGGCTAACGATAATTTCTGATGTCGCTTGGTATTTTGGTTTAACGACAAAAAATACTCCGATTGCAAAAACCAATACTGTAATTACAACCGTAGTAATTATCAATTTGATATGTTTAGACAAAATGCGAAAGATTTTGTTTAATTCTTCTAAAGAATTAGTTTCTTGTTTCTCCACTATAAAGCACCCTTCTATTAGTTATTTTAAATATCTTCATTAAGTAAACTATAAACAATTGTTCATTATATCACCTTAAAATCGCTAGAAAAGGGAACTTGACAAATATAACTGTAGTCTAATTAAGATTTAAACGTTTTATAACTCAATTTAAATTTTCCCTTTTGAACAAATGTATAAAAAAAGATACGACAAAAATGTCGTATCTTTTTTATTTTTTATTTAATCTTTTAAACTTTCGTTGATTAGGCTAGAAATTCTGTTTTGTTCAGTACCAGAAACATCTTGGAATGATACGCCGTCTAGCATTTCACCAGTTCCATGTGCGTAATCACTCTTAATGTTTTTATTAGTCCCTCTGTAATGCAATGCTAATTGAAGCATGTCGCTCATGGTCAAATTAGTTTTCAAGTTATGAGAAATTGAGTTCAAAAAGTCAGAATTAATCACTGTTTTGTATGAGATAGCCTTCTTCATTAGGGCCTCCAATACTAATCGTTGTCTGCCTTGGCGACCATAATCACCTTGTGGATCTTGATATCTCATGTTGGAGAACCACATTGCTTTCTTTCCATCCATGTGTTCTAACTTACCCTTAGTGTAGTGTTGACCTTCATAGCTAAAGGTTAACGGAGAAACAACATCAACTCCACCAACTTGATCGATGGCCTTCTTAAGTCCACCTAGACTCAAAGTAACGTAATAGTCGACTGGAATGCTGAAGTGACTTTCGACAGCATTAATTGCTTCTTTGGCACCACCATAAGTGTAGGCAGCATTAATTTTTGATGGTGAGTATTGTTGGAAATCAGGTAAATTAACCTTCATATCACGTGGGATACTTACCATTGTGGTTGTATTGGTCTTTGGATTTAAGGTCACAATCATCATACTATCTGTACGACCCTTGTCACTTCTGCCATCAAAATCGGTATCGGTACCCATAAATAGTAATGATACTGGTTTTTCAGACTTCAAAAGTGAATCGGCATCCCTAACCGTCTTCGCTCCAGAAGGTTGATATACTGCATCGGCAGTCTTCTTAACTGTATGGTAAGCAGCAAATGCACCTACTCCCAATAATACAATCAATAATCCAATAATCCATAAAACAACTTTTTTCCAAGTCTTCATGTGTTTCTTGGATGTGTTTTTGTTGTTTCTTCGACTCATGTTTTCGTCGTTATTCAAAACACTCACTCTTTTCTTTCATAATTAATATTCATAATTTCCGTGAACAATTATACATCAATAATTTTTGCATAATCCACTTAACTCTTAATTCTATATGCCTATAATTACAAATTCAAGACTGGAAAAATCATGTAGATACCAAAAGCCATGACAATTAATGAAAGAATAATTACGATTTTTTTGTAAATTCCCTTCATTTTGTATCGATCTGGCAACGCTTTGGTTTCAAGCATTAATAAGAAGCCAAGCACAATTGGTACCATCAAGGCGTTAATTACTTCGACTGTAATCGCAATTGAAACTAAGTCCTCGTTAAATAATACCAACAAGGCACTGATGATTAATACCAGTGAATACATTGAATAAAAACCTAAGTTGGAAAGATTAATTCGTTCGTTTAAACTGTGTTTCCAATCCAATACCTCTGTCATCCCCCATGTTCCGGCTAAAACAACAACGATGGCAGCAACCAGTGCCCCACCTAGGATACTAGATCCCATAATCGCTTTGGCGGGTGCCATTCCGATATATCTACCAATTGAGGTTACCAAGTCACCAACCGTTTCTTCGGTGGCATGAAGTTTACTATGAAAAACGGTCGCGGCAAATAATACGATGAACCCAATCATAATCCCCTGGGTAATGAATGTTCCCACCATTGTATCTGTCTGTTCCTTTTTAATCATGTGACGCTTTAGGCCCTTATCGACTACCGCACTTTGTTGGTAAAAAATCATCCATGGCATAATTACCGCACCAACGTTTGCGGCTACCAAATATACATAACCATCATCATGGATTGGAATTGATTGAATCCCCGTTATGATGGAGTCCATGTTTGGATGAACCATGAAAATTCCGATGATAAATGTTAATTCAAACAAACCAAAGATAATCCCAATCTTTTCAACGCGACGGTAACTACCTAAGAAGGCAATTAAGATGAGAACAAACGTACTTAGTGGAACGGTAATCCATTTGGAAACACCAAACAATTCACCAACTCCGGCAATCCCGATAAACTCGGTCAAAAGCGCTCCAATGGTTGAAATCATTAAGGTAATCGCCGAGACATATGCCCAGAATTTACCAAAGTATTCGCGGATTAATTCACCATGACCCTTCTTTGTGACAATTCCCAATCGAACCGTCATTTCTTGCACCATAAATAGAATTGGAATTAACAACAACTGAGGTAAAATCATGGAATAACCATAACTAGCACCGGATTGTGCCGCCGTAATTAAGCACCCTGCATCGGTATCGGCTAGCATAACAATCAACCCCGGGCCAATCACAATTAACCACTTTTTCAGCTCCAACCAGAACCGTTTCAAACGGTTGCTCGAAGTGTCGTTAATTTCTGAATCTATTCTTTCTTTCATCAATAAGTATCCTTTCAATTTATTTATCTCTCTCAACAGTCAGGGTATTCAATTGTACAAAAAAATTTTCCAATAAAAAAGGGTTGTTATTTTTCATAACAACCCCTTTATCTATTTACTTGAACTTTGATCAACGTTATCAAACAATCCATAGAATAGCTTTTGATTATCTTTTCCTAGGATTCTTGCAACATTGAAATTTTTTATATAAACACGTTTATTAATTGATTTAATATAGACAGTTTTTTCAACAATCGAATTTGGACTTTGGTTTGGATTTAGGTGAATCACATTATTTGGATTTTCCTTATATTGTTCAACCGAATCCGCTAAATTGTAGCTAGGCATGATGTAATTATTAAACTGATTACTGCCTAGGAAACCAACATTCATTCCGATAATGATGGTTAGTCCCACCGCTAGTATCGATGTCGTGAAGTAGTTGGACAAACGACTAAGTGGCTTCTTCATCATTTGGGACACAATCGTCATCATGAAGAAGATTGCCACTGCGTATGCTGGATAAGCGTATCTAGCAATGTAAATTGGTCTTACCGCCACTGAAATCGCAATTCCAGTCAAAGTGGTTAGAACAAATGTCAACAGTACAATGGTTAGTGTTGATTTAAACTTCTTTGACATATTTAGATATGCCCAAATCGTTGGATAGATTAGCAATACCATAAAGGCAATCGCATAGTATTGGCCACCATTATCGGTAAAAACATCCGCAAATAAGTTCACAAAATTATTGATAATGTTTTCGACGTTTACTGGTGGAATCCAGTAGGAAGATGACACCTGTTGGGCTTGTGCAAATGCGACAACTCCCCATGGAACAAACATCACTAAAAACACGATAATCCCTCGTAAGATGGCGTTTCCGTCGTATCGATTAAATTGAAATTTAACGAAGTATAAGAACAGCATCCATCCTGCTGCCACAGCCGCAAAGTAATGGGTATACGATGCAAACGATGCAAAGATAACCGCTAAGAAAATGTGACCAATCTTCTGCGAATTATCGTAGTGCTGCAATTGATTCAATACTAACGCTAAGAACAACGCTGCTAAAGCGTACATTCTAATCTGCGTAGAATATCTCATAATACTTGGTGCTAGGAAGAATCCCGCCCATTGAATGGCGTTGGCACCTGGAACGCCCAAGTTTTTCACCGTCTTGGATAGTGTTAAAAACGTTAAGACTGCTAATATGTATGAAAATAATCGCGCAATAATGACCTTCGTGAAGAACGAATTCGTCCAAAAAGCAGTAATGCTCAAGAAGAATCTTAATGCTATATAGTACAACGGTGGATGCACATCCATCGAATCCAGTCTGATTATATCCCCGTAATTATGTCCTACCAATGCCATCGTGAAACTTTCATCACGCCAAATTGTTGGGTGCATAAAAAATAACATGTATGCAATTGATATTAAAAATAGACCCAATGTAAGTTTGGCCTTCTTGTTCATCAGACAATCACACCTCTTTATTTATTACTACTAATTATATCAGAGCTGAGAAGGTGTGTCTTTTTTTGCCACATAATTATTGCACAATCAAAATCTGTTGGATGGATAATACCATTTCACCATCTTCAGTCATAATTGTAACCTGGCTAGGTTGTAGGTTCATTACAAGTCCGTTTATTACGCTCTTGTTCCCATCATCATTAACATAGGTGATCTCTGTTTTAGCATGGCCTTCTCCCTTATGTTCCAATTCCTCGTGAACACTTTGAAAATCCATATACATAAAGCTATCATCAAAGGCTTCCTTGTGCTCTTTTCTAAGAGCACTGACGTGATCAGAAAGCATAAATCCTTGCCACTTTAGCATCCCTCTGTCGTGATAGTAATAGTCAAAGAAGTTTTGCACTGTATTGTCGTCAATGTGGTGATTTAACAACTTTATCCGACCTTTCTTTTGGGACGTTGAATGTAGGAATTACGACTGTCCCATTTAATGCCTTCGAATCCAGTGAACACGATGGTTAACTTTAGGTCCTTTTCGATTAGGTTTAAGATTTCCTCCAAGTCAGCAATCCAAGTACTTTCCACGTGGTGCAATGGTGTTACTCGCGTGATGTGACCTGGTTTGTATCTAATCATGTAGAAATTAAATTGATGGTCGTAATGATCAAAAACGACCTTAATTCTGTATTGGACATTATATTCACGCTTAAATAATGGTTCTGCTCTATCTAGTATTAATTTTGCTGTTTGTTGATTAGTCATATGCATTTCCTCCATTGTGACCACCTACTAATCCGGAACGTTTTAACATTGTGCCGCCCTTTTCTAGACTGTGACCTTTAAAGATGGCAGTGGCGCCAAACTTGTCCCTGATTTCATCTGCTACTTTATCGACTTTTGATTTCTTAATTTGCACCTCTGGATCGGCAAAAATGTCTAATTGTTGAGCATTACTACTGCTTAATCTGGTATATGAGACACCGACATTTCTGACCCTTTCGCCGTGCCAATACTTATGGAATAAATCCATGACTGCTCCAACCAATTCACGGTTATCCGAAGTCGTGGTAATTTTTTGTTCGTGTGAAATGCTGGTTCGATCGCTGCCTTCACTTTCCGCGTACGAAAAGCCGAGGTAAAGATGAACACAGCTGGTTTGTTTCTTTCTGTGGCGTAAACGAGATGCCACTTGTTCGGCGATTTCAGTAATAACGACTTCTAGTTCGTGTTGGTCCTTGTAGTCCCTTGGTAGTACCTGGGAATTGGATAAGCCCTTATCCTTGATTGGCACTTTTTGGTCTAATTGAGCACGGTCAATTCCCCACGCAATCGCAAAAAGTTGGTATCCCATCACACCTAAGTGCGTCTTTAATTGATATGGATCTGTTCTCGCCAGTTCACCTAGGTTATGAATCCCTAGTTTGGCTAAGTTTTCAGCGGTATGTTTACCAATACTCCAAATCTTATCGATGGGTTCAATTGGCCAAACATTCTTGGCAAAAGTGTCATAGCTTAATTGGCCGACTAGGTCCTTATTGTGTTTAGCAAACAAGTCCAACGCTAGCTTGGCTTGCACTGGATTGTCACCAATTCCAACTGTCGTGTATAGACCAAGGCGTTGTCTGACCGTCTTTTGAATTTTTCTGGCTACTTGGGCAGGACTATCGCCGAATAATTGCCATGTGTGGGTCAAATCCAAGATGGTCTCGTCGATTGAGTATGGAAAACATTGTTCTTCATCGGCGAACTCATGGAAAATTTTATTGATTGCCAAGTTCTTTTGAATGTACAAATTCATCCTTGGAGGAACCACAATTAATGAATCATCCCAAGGCAAATCACGCTTTCTAGTCACGTTCGTAATGTGGAATCGTCTCTTAGCTGTCGGAGACGATGCTAAGATTAATCCACCGTTGGTATTGTCTTGATCAGACATCACCACTAAGCTAGCCGTCAGTGGATTCAAACCTAATTGAACGCACTCAACACTGGCATAAAACGACTTATTATCAATGACCATAAAGACCCCTTTGGGTTCATTTGAATAATCCATGTTGGGTTCCTCCTTTCAGTAAAATATATTATACGAACAAATGTTCTTTTTTGCAAACAAAAAAACAGACCGTTTTACGATCTGTCGTCATAAGCCTTTTTAATGAATAAACACTGTAACAAGTGTTATTAAACCAAAAATAACTCCCGGAACATTTGAAATAATTAAAGGCCAATCTTTGTAGGTCTTAAACCAACCATATAGGGTCCACAAGGTAGCGTTAATAGTGGCCACGAATGGTTGGATTGGGCTAACTGGGTTACCAGAAAAGTTTTGCATAATTTCTGGAATGTAAGCAATGTACATTAGTGATGAAGTAAAGATAGCCACTTTACTCATAATTTTTAGATTACGAATTCGTTTGTCAGAAACTTCTCTTCGTTGATTTTTTGGAACATAATTATCAATCTTCATTGTATATATCTCCTCTATGCATACTGAAAAATTGACAGCTATTATTTGGTTTATAGTATATTAATATTATATCACTGTCGTTTCAAGAGGTTTATTAAGAAAAGTATAAAATTGGTTAAGCTTCTTTACCAATTTTATTTGACTTTTTTCTAATCCAGTTTTAATATAATGACAAATAAACGATTGCGATGAGAAAGTTGAGTAATAACTGACATCAACCAAAGCGAGCTTCGTCTGGTGAAAGGAAGCGTTGATCAGGTTACGAAAATCCCTTTCGAGCGATGTACTGAACAAAAAGTAAAGTGCATGGGGAGCGCCCCTTACAGCGTCAGCGTATGTTAGTACGTCAAGGTAGCTTTTTTAAGCTACGAATGTAAGGTGGTACCGTGTCGAATGACGCCCTTAGTCTAATTGTAAAGTTAGATTAAGGGCGTTTTTTTGTGCCCCGCAATCAGTTAATTAATACATAAAAAAGGAGATGATGGCATGGATAGTCCGATTGACATTTTACACATAGTGATTCAATTCAAACACATACAATTTTTAAAGGAGATTTATTATGGAAGACTTAAACAAAAAGCCATTATCAGTAAAACAATATTTAGTCGTCAGTTCACTGTTATTCGCACTATTCTTTGGTGCTGGTAACTTAATTTTCCCACTTCACTTAGGCCAACTAGCTGGTGCTCATTGGTTCACCGCCATGCTTGGTTTCTTATGTACAGGAGTGGTATTACCCTTACTATCAGTTCTAGCCATCAGTGTGACTCGTTCAAAGGGTGTCTATGACATTGGAACCCCACTGGGATCAACATTTGCATTGGTATTCATGGTATTAATCCACGCTACCATCGGACCTTTATTTGGTACCCCTCGTACCGCTACCGTTCCTTTTGCAGTCGGTGTTCAACCATTACTACCAAGTAACTTTATGCACTATGGTTTGCTAGTATTCTCATTTCTATTCTTTCTAGCCGCATTCCTTCTTTCATACAAGGAATCATCAATCATGGCTAGTGTTGGTAAACTATTGAACCCTATCTTTTTAGTATTACTATTCGTAGTATTCTTCTTGGCATTTCTACATCCAATGAGCTCAGCAGGTAGCCAACCGGTCACCGCAGCTTATCAAAGTGGATCATTCTTCAATGGTTTCTTGGAAGGTTACAACACCATGGATGCCCTAGCCGGACTTGCCTTTGGTGTTACTGTCGTAACCGCCGTTAACCAACTTGGTAAGACTAACCCACTTAGCAACGCCAAAGTAACTGCCAAAGCCGGTTTCCTAGCCGAAGCACTAGTCGGATTAATCTACGTTGTCCTAATCTGGTTGGGTGCCACTACCCTAGGTCATTTCAAGGCATCAGCAGATGGTGGTGTTGCCTTTAACCAATTAATGACTTACTACCTAGGTGCAACTGGACACGCACTACTAGCCACACTACTAACCCTTACATGTCTAACTACTGCGATGGGATTAGTTGCCGCATTCGCCCAAGATTTCCACAAACATTTCCCAGCATTAAGCTACGTTCAATGGTTAGGACTAATGTGTGCCGCATCATTTCTAACTGCTAACTTTGGACTAGATACCATCATCCAATGGTCAACTCCAATGCTAATGTTTTTATACCCATTCGCAATGGTATTAATCCTACTATCAGTATTCTCACCACTATTCAAACGTGATTCAGTCGTCTACTTCTGGGTCGTATTATTAACCACTGTGCCAGCATTGATGGACATGCTAGCATCATTTCCACCAGTCGTATCACAAAGTGCATTTGCCAAAATGGTCGGAAACTTCCAACAAAGTTATCTTCCATTGGCATCAATCGGAATGGATTGGGTACCATTTGCGGTCGTAGGTTTACTACTTGGCCTAATGTGTCACTGGTACAAAAATAAAAAATATTTACAAACCGTTACAGACTAACGTTTAAACAAACAATCAGAGTTGAGCGAAATGTTCAACTCTTTTTTTATTGTTCAAGAGTGATAACATACTTAAGTAAGAAAGGAAGTGCTATTTTGAACAGTAAAAAAGTAATCATTTCTGTTATATCAATTGTTGCTGTTTTAATCCTAGGAACAGTGGCGTTTGCATCCGTTAAACATAACGATCAAACCCATAATACTGCTGAATCAAGCAGCTCAAAGGCAACAAGTTCTACTGTATCAACTAGCAGTAGTTCATCTTCTATGTCATCTAGTTCAAGCAGCAAAAAAGAAACTGCTAAGAAAAAAGAACAACCAAAGCAATACTCTATTCCAATTCCTGCTAGTCCAATCTACAAACCAATCACCCATGATTTCTACGGTGACTGGTACTACGGTAATCAAGCCAAGATTCAAGTCGGCGACTACATCTTTAGAGGTGATCATCCAACCGACCCAGTATCTGGTCCAGGTCCATTGGTAATGGAAAGATACCGTACAACTAACGCCGTGTACATCAGATCATTATATGAAATCAACACATACTGGCCTGCTACACTTAAGGTTAATGGTGATGAAAGTTATAATGTCATGGTCACAAGTAACGCCGACAAGTTCACTGATTTCAAGATCTACACATCGGTTCCTACCAAGCAACCAATTAAGGAATACGTCTTTAAACAAAGTCATCCTGAATTAGTAGACAAGAAATTCATTTCTACCGATGAACTAGATTCTCTAAAATAAAATTTGACTTTCATAAATTTTGCTGATATATTTTTTATATTCAATAAATCAGTTTAAAAAAGCGATGAAAAAGCAGAGTAACAATTCGGCTAGTTCAAGAGAGTTCCTACTTTCTGGAAACGGGATAACTACTAAATTGCGAAAGTATCTTTGGAGCTATATACCGAAATCCGTTGGAGAGTAACGTATATTGGGTACACCCATTACAGTGTTAGCGTATGTTAGTACGTGAAGTGGCTAGACTATTTGTCTAGCAATTAAAGGTGGTACCGTGCACAAAGCACCCTTGGTTCAATACGAGCTAAGGGTGCTTTTTTATTGCTTTAAAAAAAGGAGATGATGGTTATGAAAAACGTTGTGAGTAGTTAGCACATATAACAAATCAAGAACACAATTATTAAAGGAGCGCTTATTATGCAAGACGAAATCAAAGACATTAATACAAAACCATTGTCAATCAAACAATATCTAATCATCGGTTCAATGCTATTCGCACTATTCTTCGGTGCGGGTAACCTAATCTTCCCAATTCACTTGGGTCAATTATCAGGTGCCAACTGGGTACCTGCCATGCTAGGTTTTCTAGCTTCTGGGGTATTATTACCACTACTTTCAGTTCTATCAATCAGTATCTCTCGTGCCAAGGGAGTATACGACATTGCCAAACCACTGGGACCAGTATTTGCAATCATTTTCTTGGTATTAGTTCATTCAACATTGGGACCATTGTTTGCCACACCTAGAACTGCCAGCGTTAACTTCACAGTTGGGATTCAACCATTCATCCCTGATCACTACATCAAACTAGCAATGTTTATCTTCACCGCACTATTCTTCATTGCTACATTCTATCTATCATATCGAACATCAAGTATCATCGATAACCTAGGTAAGATTTTAAACCCATTATTCTTGGCACTATTGTTCCTAGCCTTCTTATTGGCATTCTTACATCCAATGGGTGCTGCTTCAGCACAACCAGTTACCCAAGCTTACCAACACCAATCATTCTTCAATGGTTTCTTGCAGGGTTACAACACCATGGATGCATTGGCAGGATTAGCCTTTGGGGTTACCGTTGTTTCCGCTGTTAACCAACTAGGAAAGACATCTCCTAAGTCAAATGCAAAGGTAACTGCCAGAGCCGGTCTAATCTCCGAAGCATTGGTTGGAATCATCTACATCATCCTAATCTGGATTGGTGCCACTTCATTGAACCTATTCAAGATTAGTACCGATGACGGTGGAACTACTTTCAACCAATTCATGGGTCACTACTTAGGAATTACCGGCCACGCCTTACTAGCAACATTGATGACTCTAACCTGTGTTACCACAGCCGTAGGACTTGTTGCTGCGTTCGCCCAAGATTTCCACGAACACTTCCCTCGTTTCTCATACCACCAATGGTTAGCATTTAACTGCTTCGTATCATTTATCATTGCAAACGAAGGTCTATCACTTATCATCACTTGGTCAACTCCAGTATTGATGTTCCTATATCCATTTGCGATTGTATTAATCATCCTAGCATTATGCTCACCACTATTTAACAAGGATAGAAACGTTTACCTATTCACCATTATCTTTACTCTAATCCCAGCATTCTTCGATATGTTGGCAGCCTTTCCACCAGTTATCTCAAACATCTATTTCATCCGTGCATTAATCAATGCGGAACAAAAGATTTTACCGTTTGCCTCAATTGGTATGGACTGGGTAATTCCAGCTATCGTTGGTGCCATCATCGGATTAATCATATACAAGACTTCCGGTCATAAGGAAGCCAAAATTTAATAAAAACTTAACGGCTATCCATTGGGGGTAGCCGTTTTATTTGTGTTGAAAAGTGCTAAAATAAAGTTGTATAAATTACGTGGAGGCGCAATATGAAAAAATTATCAATTATTGGATTTGCTTTATTAGCAGTTGTAACACTTAGCGCATGTTCAAATTCCAAGACCAAGCAAGAAGCGGATCAATCAACTAAACCCACTAAGTACGTTAAATTAATAAACGAAAACAACCAAACTAAACTGGTCACTAAAAAAGGTAGCATTACTTTCTACAAGACCTATCGTGGTACTAGCTACGATAACAATGGTAAGAAACGTTTCGACATGGTTCTATACAGTTTCAAAGCCACTAACAATTCAGATAAGATGTTAACCGCTGGCCAAATCGTAAACAACACTAAACTACTAGCTTCAGCCAAGGTTGATGGTAAGGACAAGAAGCTAGATCAACCACTTGCCTACTCATCTGCTTACACCAACAAGAATGCCAATGAACAAGCCAAATTGAATCGCTATGAACAAAGTTGGGAAAACGAACCAATTCGCCCACATCAAACAATTATCATAACTAGTCCAGATGCCTTTCAATTGGTCGATAAAGGTAACAACGAAGATATGCTGGTAGTTACTCAAGACAACTACACTAAGAAATCCGTTATCAGTCAAAAGCACAACAAACTATCACTATCACAAATTCACGCTAAGAAAGTTAATAAAGCTATCGACATCGTGAAGTAATAAAAAAACGTTGAGAAATTAATCTCAACGTTTTTTATTTTTGCGTATATATAATTAGAAGTTAACTGATGGTGCGTTTTGAGCGTTTGAATCAGCTGTGAAGTAGTTAACCTTCTTGTGACCAGTCATTCCAGCAACAATTGAACCTGGGAACTTAACAATCTTGTCATTGTAAGCCCTAGCTGCTTGGTTGTATCTGTTTCTTTCAACACTGATACGGTTTTCACTACCTTCTAGTTGAACCATTAATGTTTGCATGTTTGAGTTAGATGCAAGGTTTGGATATGCTTCCTTGATTGATCCAACCAAGATGTTCAATGAACGTTCTTGAGTATTCAAGGCGTTTACCTTATCGGAAGTTGAACTGGCATTATTGTATTGGTTCTTGGCGTTGTAGTATTGAGTACGCGCCTTAGTAATATCGCTGTATACTGATTTTTCTTGTTTTTGTTGACCCTTAACGGCGTTAACCAAGTTAGGGATTAAATCAGCACGACGTTGTAGGACTGTTTGGACTTGACCTAATTGTTCTTCAACGCCTTGTTCACTGGTAGCCATGCTGTTAGCAGACTTGATGAAGCCACCAATTAAAGCAAATAATAAAACGACAACAACTGCTAGTGAAATGAACCAGCCTTTTTTATAAAATGGTTTATTTTCAATCATAATTTATCTCCTTAATTTAAATTGAGGAACCTCCGCCCCCAAAGTTTCCGCCGCCTCCAGACGAGCTAAATCCACCTGATGAACCACCTCTGGAGTTACCTAATCCGCCAAGCAATGCTCCTAATAAGAAGGTATCTCCGGAATCATAGCGACCACCGCCACCACCATTTCGGTGGTTATCGTCGTCATCACCATTACTTTTTATCACCCAGATGGCAGTTCCGATAATAACTAAAATAACTATCACCAATAATATTCCAGCCAATTTATTATTATGGTTTTGTGATACTTCTGCTTTGGCTTCATTTAAAGATTTATTAGCATAACGTTTATCCAAAATTGATGCAACTTGGTTAAAAGTATTTTGTAGACCTTGATTAATCTCATCATTATTATTGGACTTTAATAATGATTTATTGGCCTGTAAAATCTGATTGGTAGTAGCATCGGGTAGGATGTCTTCTACCCCGTATCCGGTGGAGATACGGACATTGTTCTTACCACCGTTTTGGGCAAATAGGATTAATACCCCATTATCCAAACCTTTCTTACCAAACTTCCATCTAGCATTATCTAGCAAGCTATCTGAATAGCCATCGATATCCTGATCCCCGGTACTTTTCACGGTCATCACGACAATTTGAGGCTGTGTTTTAGTTTTTTGATATTCTTTTTCTTTATTAATTACCAATTGTTTTGTCTTATCAGTCAATATATTGGCATAATCATCAACAACATACTCTTTGGTAGGTGTTGGATTGGTGCTTTCCGCGTGGGTTGTAATTGGCACAAACCACATTAAAGCAACCAATGGCAAGACAATCGAAGCCAGCCATTTCAGTCTTTTCAATCTATCTCCTCGCTTTCCCCTTCTGATTAGCTTCAATATTACATAAATCCATATTAATAGTAAAGTTTTTTATTTTCGCAAAAATGATTATAATAGATATATAAATTCAAGTCAGGAGTTTTCAAATGGACGCTATTGAATTGGGAAAAGATAAAGCCCAACAATTAAATAAATTCATCGAATTAGCTACACAATGTATCGATGACAATAAAGGAGACGACGCCATTTCTTTACTAAGCTCTGCTATCTCACAATACCCAGCAGGGGTTATGACTACTGAAGAAATCGAAGGAAAAATTCCAAGTCGTTCTGAAATTTTAACTAAACTAGGAATTATTTTTACAGAATCCGGCTCATCATTAGATCCAACCGGAGTACATCTATTTCAACAAGCAATCTTATACGATAGCAAGTACGTGGCTGCCAACTATTACTTAGGTAAAATCCTAATGAATAACGGCAACATTGCCGAAGCAAACGAACTAATGGAACGCGCCTTGAACAACAGTGTTGAAGGCGATCGTTTCTATGGTCCAGCTCAAAAGGCAATCGAAGAAATGACCGATATGACTGACAGCAAGGATCCAATCTTTGCTACCGACTACCTTATCGGTCAATCAATGTCACACGCTCTAATCGATAGTCCCATCGGAACATTCAAGAAGATGAGCTTTGACAAGATTGAAAACAAATACGATGCCAATGTTCAAATGTTTCCAACCGATGCCACTACCGAAAAGCTAAACGGCATTCGTGAATTCAACTCTAACCACGGGTTTGAACAAACCAGCTTCGAAGAGTTCCTACCAGCCCACCTACCATTGTTCGAAGAACACAATCATCTTTCATTAATGCTAGGCGAAGGGTATACCCTAATCGACATGGGAGCGGAAATTTATGACGTTTGTGGTCTAAACATCGAACCTCAATTGACGTTTACATTCTACAAACTAATTAATAATGAAACAAACTGCTACTCATACCTATTATTAGCCGGTAAGAGTCCATTGGAATTAAAGGATCGACAACTAAGCGTAGACGAAAAATTTGAATACGACACCCGTATTTTTGACGTCTACAAAAATAAAATTTTCTTTGATTCGGACAATATGATTAAGTTCTCTCTTGCACTAGCCAAGGACTATTTCAATGATGATATTACATTGGATAACATCAAAAACAAGTCCATCAACGGTGTTAAGGATGAAACATTTAACCAATTACTAGAAATTCATGATGACTTCAACATCAACGATTCACGTGTTCGAATCATCATTGATACAGATATCAAAGCATAATAAAAAAGCTACCAATAATTGGTAGCTTTTTTTGTGATTATTAAGCGTCAGCTTCCACTTTTTCAGCGTAAGCTTGTTCTTCCTTCATTAAACGTTTCTTTTCGCGTTCGTTGAACCATGGAGAAACAGTGAAGGCTAGGATATCGTTAGCAACGTAAATTGCTGAGTTAACAAACATCGCAAGAGTTGCTGATCCTTCTCTGAATGTGATGAACCATAGAACGACTTGGGCTAGACCTGAAGCTAACCACCAGAAGTATTGGTTGTTGTAACGTAGGAAACAGATGATTCCGGCAGTTAAACAAACAGCAAAACTAAAGGCATCGTAGAATGGACGTGGTTCATTAGTAAGTGCTTTGATTGCGAAACCAGAAATTAGGTAAACCGCTAGAGTGAAGATAATTGAAATTGCCCAACTCTTAGCAGTGAACTTTCTAATCTTAGAAACCATGTTAACGTTCCAGTCTGTACTCAATAGAACTGGAATATCTAGTGTAATAACGTATGCTAATTGTTCACCGATACTTAAGTAGTTCTTTGCTGAGAAACCAACAATGATGAAACAAATTGCTGATAGAATTCCCAACACCCCGTTAACTGACTTAGCAGCGTTAATTGCAAGGACACATAGTACCCCTAAGGTAGTACCGATGAAAGTTAAAATTGAAAGCCATGTAATTGGTGCATTTACCAATGTCATAACTTGAGCACCTAAACTAAAGAAGAATAAGTAGTAATTTTGTTGTGGCCAACCCTTTAGTTGGTGGGCCAAAAATTTAAAATAAGCTGACACAATGAAAACCCCTATCTCTATATTTGGAACCTAAAATATGTATGCATACAATATATAGTGTTCTTTCTTAAAAACAACACTATATATACTACCATGCTCAATATTTTTTGCAAGGGTCTCAAAAGTCGAGATAGGGGTCAAATTACCGAAATTACAGTAATAATTAAATATTAAATTTTTTATTTTTATTTTTGAAACTATCTGTGGTTATTTTGCGTCAATTACGACAGAACCAGCTAGTGTGCTGATCAACATAAACACAATAATTCCGACCGCGGAATCGTCAAATAGTTTTACTGACAGAATCACTGAAATTAATAGCACCAAAAAGAAGATGATTGATTCTAACAATTGGTTACTTGATTGCTTTTGCACGTGGAAAAGAAAATAAACCACCCTGTTAGCCCTGTTAAACAAGACTACCAAGAAGTATACCAATAGTAATAACAATCCAGTCAGAAACCAGTTAAATTTAAGCAATTCTGACACCAAAACTACGATGGATAACGGCATCCATAAGACAAGTAGTTCAGCGATAAAAAATCTTAAGTCTATATGCATGATATATTGCTACTCCTACATAATATGTATATTCTATTGTATCATTTGGATAATGTTTTCGGTAGTAAGAGCTAAGGAAAATGGCTATAATTATCGTATATTCTAATAAAAGGACTTGATATGATGGAATTTCGCATTGAACACGATTCATTAGGTGAGGTCAAAGTACCTAAAGACGCTTTATTTGGCCCCCAAACGCAACGTAGTCTACATAATTTTAACATTGGTCGCACCATGCCAATGGAAGTCATCTATGCACTTTTGAAGATTAAAAAAGCCGTCGCTTTTGTTAACCACAATAATCAAACACTAGATGATAAAAAGTATTTCGCCATCAACGAAGCAATCGACAAACTAATCGATGGCGACTATAAGGATGCCTTTCCACTTCACGTTTATCAAACCGGGAGCGGAACCCAAACCAACATGAACGTCAACGAAGTAGTCGCAAACCTTGCCAACAAACTACACCCAGACGCCCACGTTCATCCAAATGATCACGTCAACCAATCACAAAGCTCAAATGACACTTTCCCTACCGCCATGATGATGGCAGCATATCAAGCCACCAACAGTGTCATTAAGACCGTTGAAAACCTAATCGCATCGTTTGATAAGAAACAAAATGAGTTCGCATCAATCATCAAGATTGGTCGTACTCACTTACAAGATGCCACTCCTATCACAGTCGGCCAAGAAATCAGTGGTTGGAAATCAACACTTGAACACGACGTTGTCACTTTAAACGCCATCAAACAATCACTACTAGAATTACCAATCGGTGGCACCGCCGTCGGAACTGGTCTAAACACCAAAAATGGTTTTGACCAAGACGTCGTCGATACCATTAATCACAACGAAAACACCAACTACAAAGTGGCAGAAAACAAGTTCCATGGTCTAGCCGACCATTCCGAAATCACTTCGGTTCACGGTATTTTTAAGACCTTGGCATCCGATTTAATCAAGATTGGAAACGATATCCGTTTTCTTTCTTCCGGACCTCGTGCTGGATACAACGAACTATCAATTCCAAGTAACGAACCGGGATCATCAATCATGCCTGGTAAGGTCAACCCTACTCAGATTGAAGCATTGACGATGGTTTCCGCAAAAGTATTTGGAAACGACGCTACCATTACCTTTGCTAATAGCCAAGGAAACTTCGAAATGAACGTTTACAAACCAATCATCATCGATAGTTTCTTGGAAAGTACCGAATTGTTGAATGAATCAATTAAGTCATTCACCGAAAAATTAGTTGATGGTTTAACAGTAAACGTCGATCGTATCAACGAACTATTGAATAATTCATTGATGCTAGTGACTGCCTTAAGCCCTCACATTGGTTATGAAAAGAGCGCCAAAATCGCCCAATGGGCTGAACAAAATAACACCACCCTAAAGGAATCCGCTCAACATTTCGATATTGATGAAAAAGATTTCGACAAGTGGGTCAACGTTTCAAATATGACTCACCCAAACAAATAATTGAATGTACACAAAAAGCAATGCCAGAATGAGGCATTGCTTTTTTAGTGATAATAATAACCAACAATCGATATCGTCACAGCATTTAATACTATGTGCATCAAAATTGCGGCCCTAACGTTTCTAGTCTGGTTATATAACCAGGCCATCCAAAAACCATACTGGGCAAAGAAGATAAACGAGAATAGATTATGATATCTCATATGGAATAATCCATAGAATAATGCGGAAACAATCTCACCTAACCATCGCCACTTATCGGAAAACGCCACGTCTAGAATGTAGGCTCTAAATACCAGTTCTTCTAGAATTGGTGACAAGAAGACGAACCCAATCACTAATAGAATTAACGACCACGTATTATCATACAGATCTCTAGGAAAGTGGATTGCTTCAATTTGGAATCTATTTTGGAAGAAAATATCGAACATGTAAATATAAGCCTGGGCAATTAAAAATGCCATCACAGTTGCGAAAGCTGTTAGTTGATAGTCCTTTAGACTTAGTACCTTAAATATATTCCCGTTACCGTATCGTCTGTACGCGTAAACCGCGAAGTTTAGCATAATGATGTAGGCACCAAAGAATTCAATAGTTAAAGCCACATTATTAACGTTGGCCTGATTAGATTGAATATATTGAACAGGAATAAACTGAATTGAACTAGCAACCATGCAGATTAGGCAAAAACCGATGAAACCACGTTTTAAGAGGTGGTCCGATCTCCAAGTGTCACTGTTACGCACCGTTCATCCTTCTTTCTAGATGTTATCAATGAAAACCATTTTTAAACTCTTAATTTTTATACTCTTATATAATACTCAAGACGTATTTTACCATTGAACGGTGCTATAATTTCTTAAGTTTTGGTAAAATTTTGTTGTCAGATGACTTGTAATTAATGATTGAGAGTGCCACGATTGAATATATCAATACATACATAGATAGCCCCCACCATTGGTTAGTTTGGACACTTGTATAATTGGTTGCTGACATTCCCTTAATCAATGTCACCAAGAAATCATAAATAAAGTGAAGCGCCATTGGAACGATGATGGTCCCACTCTTAATGTATACGGCACCCAATAGCATTCCTAATGCGGCTGCATTGACCACTTGAAGAGAAGTAAAACCAAATGATTGGCTGGTAAGGTTAATGTAGTGGAAACCACCAAAAATTAGCGCAGAGATAACCAAACTGGTAATGATTCTCCATTGATCAGTTGATTTTCTCGTCATTAGTTTTAATACAAATGCTAGAATGATTCCTCTAAACATCAATTCTTCAGGCAATGCCGCAATGGTGCCGACGTCTAATGCAATCCAGAAGTTCTTATGCGTAAAACATGTAAGTACGATGGTAAAGCAGATAACTAGAAATACTAGCCACCCCACCTTGGTCTCACTGGGTTTGAAGAATATCTTTTGTTTGATAATCCAGTAGTTCAATAAACAAATTACCAAAATTGACACAATCTTGTAGATGTTTAAGTAAGTGTAGAAGTGTTCGACTGGATTGAAGGCAAATAGATGGAACACAAATTTATAAACATGTGGCATCACGTAATCATCGATTAACAATTCTGCAATCAAGATGATTGGAATTAAGATCCATTTCCAATTATCCTTAATCTTTTGGTTTAACATTTAATCACATCCGTTAAATTAATTATAGGTTCATTCTATCATACTAAGTTAAAACAAAATAAAAGCAGCCATTATCGGCTGCTTTTTTAAGCTCTTCTTAATTATTTTTTTGGTTCATTTTTTGTTTACGTTTAGTGATTTCATCATTAATTTCTCTAGTAGAACGATGAAACATAGCGATGCTACTGCTACAAATAATCACATAAATGACTATGAATTCAACGGTAAAGGTGGTAAAGATGTTTGGATTCCAAAAATCAAAATATGGTGTAATTACGAGATTCAATGCGACAACAATCATGTATGATAAAGCACCATGAATGACAAATTCCCATACAATACCGATTCTTTCACTCTTAAATATCACACTCAGTAATCCGATTAATCCACTTGCGAATAAAAAGATTAACCTATCAGATATGTTATAGGAACTGCTATTAAAGTATAATCCGGTAACTACATATAAAAATGATCCATACAACATCCCCATAAAGAAACGCTTAAATAGATTCCAAAATAAGTTCATAATTTCTCACATCCTTAGACTTTTCTTCAAACCAGGTAAATACTTACGACTAACATTTAACTTTAAATCATTAGTTAAAAATGCCGTCATGTTTCCCGAAAATGCTGTTTCCATATAATCTAAGTGATCAATATTGATAATCGCGGATTTACTGATTTGAATAAAGTGATGTTTTTTCAATTTTTCATACATATCTTTTAAAGTCCCAGTGGTGACAAACTGTTCCTCAGTGGTGTAGATATTCAATTCATTTTGATAGACCTCAATGCCGACAATATCATCAACAGCAATCATCTGAACACGGTCGTTAGTATTAACTGGAAGCCAATTATCATTTTCATTCGATGCATCCTTTAGCATCGATAATAAGTCAATGACTTCAGGGGTTAGTTCTTTGGCACTGACCAACACGTTGATTTCGTCATCGTTCAATCGACCATCCTTATTAAAATCAATCTTCAATCTACCCACCTCCTTTTTTATATCTTATCATAACTACTTTGCATTTTTTCTAAATCTAGTTAGCATCACAAATGCAATTAGGAAAACACCGATAAATGATACGCATACCCATGCATCCCCGATTGATTTTTCAAAGCCATTAATCACAAGTCCCATTGTGGATTTAAAATTACTTAGCACGTGACTATCCACATGTTGAAAACTCGTCTTTATTTGTGAGTTCATCAAAATATTTCTTACCAGCGAAGCATCGTAAGGAGCTGGTGTATACTTTAGAATCTTGCTGGCACCACTTGGAAGCAATCCTAATGGCATGTAGACTCCCGCAAAGAAACCCGCAGAACTGGAAATAATCGCATTCAATGACGGGATTACTGATGCCTTTTTAACAAACATCAAGATAATCATGTTGAAGAGTGTCCAAACCACACTACCAATCAACATTGCGCCCAATAGTTGACCCGAAATAGCAAAGTTAAAGGGAAGTTGATCCATCAACATGAATAAAACGGATAGGATGACATAAACAATCACCTGCATCATTAAACCAATCAAGGTGGCACTAATGACGTAGCTCATATCAATCACTGATTTATTCGCATTGGTCATCATTAGATCATCCATGCGTTTACTTTCAATATCATAGATTCTTTGGTGCAAAGCATCCCCAGTAGTTGTGATGGCAGCAATCGCAATGGTTCCACCAATTAACCAATAATCCAGTAGTTTGACCCCATCATCAATACCTGTCCATCCCTTTTGAATGTTATTTTTCAAGAAAACCACGTACAAGACCACCGAGATTAGTGCACCCATTAGTGAAAAGATAATGCGCTTTCTATCACTAAAATATAATTTCAAATTACGATTGATTAAACTAGCTAAAATCATTACTTAATCTCCTTTCCGGTCAAAGCAATAAAGATATCGTCCATTGATCCGTGAATATATTCAAAGTCTGAAATATCATTTTTGTATTCTTCTATAATGCTGATTGCTTCTTGATATGAATTAACTTTTAATAACACCTTATTGTGCAAAACTTTAACGTCATCAAGCATGGATAATTTATCCACAGTGGATAAGTCGTTTGCGTAAAGTATCAATGTATTCTGTGCATAACGCGCCTTTAGATTGTCAACAGTATCAGAGGCTACAATCTTTCCCTTATCCAGTACATATACCCAATCAGATTGATCAGCTTCTTCCAAGTAGTGAGTTGTCAATATAATGGTTAATCCCATTTCATGGCGTAGCTCATTTAGTACTTCCCAAATTTTATTTCTGGTCTGAATATCTAAACCAGTTGATGGTTCATCCAAAAATAATAATTTTGGCTTACTTAGCAATGCACGCGCAATGTCGACACGTCTTCTTTGTCCACCGGATAATGAGCCATACTTTTGTTTTTGAATGGATTTGATTTCTAACTTATCTAGCAAATCCTTTTGAAAATCAGCATCAAAATTCTTATAAAGTCTGCCAGCAATCTTTAAGTTATCTTCAACAGATAAAGATTTATCTAGAACACTATTTTGGAAGACAACACCTAATGAATCGTTGTAATTTTTATCATTGGGGGTCAAACCGTTTAGTTGAATCTCTCCTGCATCTGGTTTTAATAGACCAATTAACATGTTAATGGTTGTCGATTTTCCGGCTCCGTTATGACCTAGAAAAGCGACAAGTTGACCATCATTAATTTGCAAATCGATGTGATCAACTGCAATTTTATTTTTAAATCGTTTTGTTAATCCGTTTACTTCTAACATTTTATAACCTCCTAATCGATATGATAATCTTACGTCAATTCGACAAATTAATAACAAAATTTCATATAAGTGGTATTTTTTGCTAGCTAAACGGTAATAATCACAATATAAAAACCACAAGCCCATTGGACCTGTGGTTTTTATCGTTTATTATTTATTATTTTTAAATCCATACTTTCTGATCAATGCTGTTATCAAAATAATAATTCCGACAACTGCAAATAAATATGAAAGTAGTTCCTTCTTAGTTCGATGAACGATAATCTGAACGTGATGACGACCAGCTGAAAGATGGGAAACCGTTAGTAAAGCATGGTGATTAGCCGTTGTTTTAACAACTTTACCATCAACAAGCACTTCATAAGAAATCCCTTTGTAATGTAGGAAAGGCAATGTTAGTTTCTTAATTTTAACCGGTGCTTTAAATGAGTACTTACCATCACCTAATAACTTTACTTTTAATCGTTGATTACCGTTATAGGTAGCAATATGTTTGTTGGTATTACCATAATACTTCATTGCTGCGCTTGGATAGTAGTCACTCACCCCAACGTCACTAAAAATCATATTGTTGAAATCCTGATTATTATTCAAACGGTACTTCTTACCATCTTCATAAAATTTGTGATTCAACTCAAGATTATTCTTGGTTTCATTAACCACTGATTGTTGAGCATTAAATTGCAACAATACAATTCCAATCGTTGCAACAACAATTGCAGTCCATGTAAATGATTCTTTTTTGAACATTTTCACAACAATTTCAGCGAATAGATAACAAAAAATTAGTTGTGGAATGATGTTTAAACGCCAAGTGAATTGAAGAGAATCATTAATTCCAGTCTTCGCAATTAAATCCCAAGGAAACAAATTACTACATAGAATTAAGAATCCAATTCCAACAAATAATAATTGTTTCGAATATGTTCCCAGACGTCTAAAAAAGATAATCCCGAAAGCTAATCCTAATAAATTAATTATATTGAAAAATGGACCTACACTATTTTGAATAATTGATAGGTACCAGACATATGTGTCTGTTCCAGCAACTTTCCAATAAGATGGTGGAAAATTAATAGAATTATTACCAACAATAATTATAAACGGTATCCAGTATAGTGCAGTTAGTAAAACGGTCATCACAACTGCTTTTCCCAAAGCGATTAACTTATCTTTGTTTAGTAATTTCATAATGTTAATAAGTGTCATAACAATTAAGAAAAAGATGGCAATTGCAGTATTTACCACGTGACACATGATGATCGCACTCATTCCGAGACTTAATTCAATCCAGTCGTTTTTTTCTAATAGATTTAAGAAGCCAAAAAGAATTAATGGTAAATAAATGATAGAAGATGAACGCCCGATATCATAACTGATAACGGCATGGAATAAAACTGTGGCCGCCAAAGTGTAACCAGATGCAAAAATAAAACTAATCTTTCTGTTATAGTTGTAGCTATAACTAGCAAAGTAAGCCACAATCAACGCAAAAAAGTTTCTTAGCATCAATACGGTATAAACCAACGGAATAAATGATTTAATTACCAAAGAAAGTAATGCAATAGGCAACATCCCTAATTGTGGGTACAATGCCATTACGGCGGAACCAGTTTGGTTATATTGGTTTAATGCTACCAGTGGAAACGGACTCTTATTAACTAATGATTCACGTAAGTCCCAAATTCGTTCCCAGTGAAAATGCATGTCTGATCCCATTGTAATAAATTTGTAGTGCCACATAATTGAGACACTTAATATCGACATGACCATAAAAATTAAAATGACAATCGCATGATTGCGCCAGAGGTCATGCAGTCTATTTTTTAGATTCATTATAATTAAATACCTCTAATCGTTATTTAATATCATCTAATTATACCATTATTATAAAAAACTAGAATTTAAAAAAATAAAAAGGTCATCCATTATAAGATGACCTTTTTATTAACTATTTAACGTAAGTTTCAGAGAAGTCCCAGATTGGGCCATTTCCGTAGAAACGCACATTGTGAATATCACTCTTAATTAGTTCAGCTTGTGCTGGTTGGAATAGCGGAATTAGACCTTGGTCGTCTAATAATACCTTTTGGGCGTCTACTAAATCGTTCCAGCGTTTTGCTGGGTTCAAAGCATCATCGTCATTTGATTTATCAATCAACTTGTCGTATTCAGCGTTACTCCACTTAGCAGTATTCATTGAATTAGTTGAGTATCTAATATTTAGTGGTGAAATAGGATCACTAATTGATGGACTCCAACCTGTAACTGCTACTTGATATTGGCCACTTAAGAATCTTGAGGTCGCTACTGTGTTTGGAAGTAATGTTAGATTAACTTTCAAACCAGGTAGCTTAGAAAATTGGTTTTGAATGAATTCAACAATAGGTTTAGCATCATCACCATTATTACTATTAATGGAAATGGTTAAGTTCTTTTTACCGATTTCACTTAAACCTTTTTTCCATAGCTTCTTAGCTTGTTCAACGTTACCGTTGACTGCGTCAGAAACGCTAGCGTAGTCGTTAAAGTCTTTACCGTTACGTGATGCCAAAGTATCTGGCACAATTCCACGTGCTTGAGTTGAACCGTTACCTAAAACATCGTTTAGTAGTTCTTTTCTATTGATGATTAACGATAGTGCCTTTCTGATGTTAACGTTTCTAAACGCAGGTTCGTTCTTGTTACTTAGTGATAGGTATCTTACACTGTAAATCTTTCTTAAATGGAAGTCCTTTGAGTTCTTGTAGCTGCTATATTGTTGCTTACCAACTAAAGTAGTTTGATCTAACTTACCGCTTTGGTATTCGTTCAAAGCAGTTTGTGGGTCCTTGATTACTGTGTACTTGATGCTGTCAAGTTTTGTCTTGTCAGCATTGTAGTATTCCTTGTTCTTGGTTAAAGTCCATGAATCGTTGGTACCATTCCAGTTAGTAATTTTAAAGGCACCATTATATAGCATTTTGCTACTGGTTGTTCCGTAGCTCTTACCATATTTCTTAACAGTACTTTCTGATTGTGGGTAGAACACTGGTAATACTAATAGGTTCAAGAAGTATGGTTGGGGTTTAATTAACTTAATTTGTAGCTTGTACTTACCGATTGCCTTCACGCCCAATTGATCTGATGATAGTTGTGACTTAGAGATGGCTGTGTAGTTTTCAATGTTATCCATGTAGTAAGCTTCTTGTGAGGCGGTCTTTGGATTAGCACTACGTTTGATACCGTATTCGAAATCCTTTGCTGTTAATTCTTGGCCATTACTCCACTTAGTGTGTTTCAAATCAAATGTGTATGTCTTACCATCCTTTGAAACGTGATAGCTCTTGGCGGTTGCTAGACGCACCTTGTTACTACCATCTGGAGATACTAAACCAGAAAAAGCATTATAAACAGCTTGTTGAGTGTTAGTGTCAACAGCTTTTGATGGATCAAGTGACGCAATGGATGCGTTTGTCATCCAGTTCAGGTGTTTTTTATTACTTGATTGACTCTTACCACAAGCGGTTAATACCAAACCAAGTAATGCAGTGGTAACGATGATTGATAATATCCGTGACTTTTTCATATCCATACTCCTTTGTTCAATAAATACTCTTTACATAGATGGCCATCTAAAAAAAGAAAAAGGGCGTCATGATTCTACGCTAAAAAGCCGAACCATGACACCCCGTTATAATCTAATTAAAAAACGTCTTCTTGATTAGAATATAAGAATAGAGTTCATGCTTCGATATTGACAACAACACATTTGTTCTTCGTTAAACATCTTCATTATGAACCCCTCCTTATGATTTATAAGTATAATACATCCGAACGAAATTTTTGACAACCATAAATATTCGATATAATTATCCAAAAAGCACGAACTATTCTTTTTATTTTATAACAATCATAAAAATTATATACGCTACAAAGCTGTCAAACGTTGATAAATCAACATTTAATATAAAGCTAAAACAAAATAAAAAGTCACCAAAAATTTTGGCGACTTTTATGATTTATTTAATGTAAGCGTGAGAGAAATCCCAAACCGGACCATTTCCTAAGTACTTAACACCATGAATATTAGTTTTCATTAGTTCTGGTTGGGCCTTTTGAATCAATGGAATAATTCCTTGATCATTTAAGATTACCTTTTGAGCATTTACTAAATCAAAGAAACGTTTATTTTGATTATTAGCATCTTCATTATTTGAACGATCAATGTACATATCATACATTGCGTTGCCCCATTTAGAAGTATTAATTGGACTGGTTGAAACTTTAGTTTGTAGAGGTGAGATTGGATCACTAATTGATGGGTCCCATCCTGAAACTGAAAGTTCGTAATCAGATTTTAATGAACGACCGGAAGCAACGTTATTAGGCAAGATTTCTGCATTTACCTTTAGTCCTGGTAATTTTTCTAATTCGGTTTGCAAGAATTCAGTAACAGAACGACTCGTTTGATCGTTGTTGTTCATAATTGAAATTGATACAGACTTCTTACCAATTTCTTTTAATCCCTTAGCCCATAATTCTTTTGCTTTAGTTAAATCACCAGTAGTAGCATCTTTAACAGTAGCATAATCATTGAAGTCCTTACCGTTCATGTAAGCCAAAGTATCTGGAACCAATCCTCTGGCAGCAAATGAACCGTCCCCTAAAACATTTTGAGTTAATTCTTCACGATTAATTGCTAATGATAAAGCTTTTCTTAAGTTCTTGTTTTTTAGAGCAGGAACTTTGCTTTGATTAATGGATAGATATTGAACCATAAACTGCTTGTGGTTCACAAAATCTTTATTATTCTTGTAGGTGTTAACTTGTTGTTTACCTGCTAATAGTGTTTGATCCAACTTACCTGATTGGTATTCATCCAATGCAGTTTGTGGATCCTTAATCACTGAATAGTTGATGGCCTTTAATTTCACGTTAGCATTATCATAGTAGCCTTTATTCTTGGATAATGTCCAAGCATCGTTGCTACCTTTCCAGTTTTTAACAGCAAATGGACCATCATATACCATCTTATCTGATGTTGTTCCGTAAGCGGTACCGTATTTTTCAACTAACGTCTTTTGTTGAGGATAAAAGACAGGTAATGCTAAGACATTTATAAAATCAGCTTGTGGTTTAGTTAAAGTAATTTGCAACTTATTGTCGCCCATTGCTTTAACTCCCAATTTATCAGCTGACATTGAACCTGTCTTCACTTTATCGTAATTCATAATATTAGCCATGTAGTATGCCATTTGTGAAGCAGTCTTAGGATCGGCGCTACGTTTGATTCCGTATTCAAAATCACCGGCAGTAACCTTCTTACCATTACTCCACTTAGTGTTTCTTAAGGTGAAAGTGTAAGTCTTTCCACCATTAGTAACCTTGTAATTCTTTGCAATTGCTAGGTCAATCTTATTTCCTTTATCGGGAGTAACTAAACCACGCATTGCGTTGTATAAAACTTGATCACTGGTAACATCAACAGCCTTAGAAGGATCTAAAGTGGTCAATGTTGTATTACTCATCCAATTCAATGAATCTGTTCTAGATGTTGTATCTGATGATTTACCGCAAGCGGCAAGCACCATTGTTGCAGCAATGGCCACTACACCTAGTTTTGCAATTGACTTGAATTTCATAAAAGTTCATCCCCCTGTCTGAAAACTATTTCATCATAATTTTCCACAATATGTTATCAAAAATAGCACATCTAAAAAGTCAATGCAATCAAAAATATCGTGCCCTAATTATTATAAGTGGCAATTATTACATAAAATGATAGAATATCTATATTATCACAATATTTTAACAAGGGACTGATTCATATGCGTATTGGAGTTACATCAGATATCATCTTTAGTCAGGATGAACCTTTCCGTCAAAGAGAAGGACATTTTGCTCAAAGGACTTTGATGAACTGTTTGCTAGAAAATAACATCACTCCAGTTATCTTTCCAGTTGGAAAGCCAAGCATGGCTGCCGAATTATTAGAAACTGTCGATGGTGTAATTTTTACCGGTGGTCCAGATGTATTGCCCAAATATTACGGCGAAGAACCAATTGCTCAAATTGGTCGTACATTTGAAACCAGAGATGAATTCGAATTAGCGTTAGTTAAGCAAGCAATTAGAATGCACAAACCAATCTTAGCAATTTGCCGTGGATTACAAATCGTAAACGTTGCAATGGGCGGAACTTTATACCAAGACATTGGTGCTCAATTCACCCCACAAAACGGATTACCTCAATTACAACATGAACAAAAGGCAATCGGATACTCTCCAGTGCATCACATCAGTATTGATGACGATTCACTATTAGCCAAGACATTTGGCACTCGTGCATTTGTCAATTCATTCCATCATGAAGCTGCTAAGGACGTTGCTGAAGGACTTCATGTAGTGGCTCGTGCCGATGATGGTATGATTGAAGGCTTAGAAAATGACGACAAGTCAATCCAATGTGTGCAATGGCATCCAGAAAATATGTGGGATCAATACGATGAAGAAAACCAACTATTCGTTGACTTCTTCAACCGCGTTCACCACTTCTAGACAAAATAAAAAAGTCGACCTAAGCAGGTCGGCTTTTTTTATTTGTTGGTAACTTTGATTGCACGTAAGAAGAAGAAACGTTCGAATTTTCTGTGCATGTATTCAACTTTTAGTCCTCTGTTTTCAAACTCGTTGGCATATTTCTTTGTCATACGAGGAGTGTTTACCATAAAGATAGTTCCCTTATCAGCAATTACACGAGCAATTTCAAAAGCAATATCTTTATAAACAGCCCTCTTAGGTGTGCTTAATTGATTACCATTTGCTGAAATGGCTGTAATAACATCGAATTCATTATCGTCAAAAGGTAGGTTTTCAATATCTGCAGTGGTGATTTCAATGCGATCTTTAACATTTTCTAAGTATGCATTTTTTTCAAGGCGTTTGATTGTGTATTGATACTTGTCTTCGACACCATAAACTTTCTTTAGCTTAGTATCACGGGCTAGCTTGATTAATGCGTAGCCAGTACCTGTACCTAAATCTAATCCCTTACTCTTGCCTTCGAACTTGTTTTCATCAACGAATTGACGAACAAAGTTCTTCTTAAAGGTAACACTCCTAAATAGTGCCCAAATTGCAATTAAAATTAGGATTAAAACGTACATGTAAAATCTCTTTTTGTGGTCTAAAGCAATTGATCCTAAAAGGCATAGTGCACCAACGATTGCAGCAGCAATAATGTATGGTTCATCAGTCTTATATCTGTACCAATGTTTTACCCAACCGGTAAATTTTTTCATTATTATGTATCCTTTCTAAAAAACACTCTGAATATATAATAACAAATATAATCCAAATTACTTAAAAAATAAATTGATTTTTCAAATTAAATCGACGAATTAAGAATTCTTTAAAGCATTTAAACTAAGATTTAACATCTCAATGAAGCTGGATTCTGCCCTCACTTCGGGGCTCTTAAACCAACCAGTTCCAACGTTCAAAATATCGCCAACTACCAGGCTTCTAATTAGTCGACTGGCCTTTAGTAACTTATCTGAATCGATGTAACTTTCAAGCATGCGATCAATCAATATTTTCAACTCGTTAAAGGCATCTGTAACAATCTTATATTGATTGGTACGATGATGTGAAATTACAAATTGAGCCATGTTAATGTGTCTTACGCCCATCTTTCTAAACGTTAGTGCTAATGAGGTCACGCCATCATGACCACTCTTGCCAAAAGTCTTTTCTTGAGCAATTTTACAAGCTGATGAAACAACGGTCCCGACAATTGCATACTCTAATTCCTTTTGGTTCTTAAAGTAGTTATATAACGATTGAGACGTAATCTTCATCTTCCTAGAAATAGTGGAAAATGTAATTTTTTCACCCTTTTCAATCATGATGATTGCGGTCTTGATAATATCTTTTTTTGAAATCGTTGCTGTTCTCACATCGATGCCCCCAAGCATATAAATTGATAATTACATATTGAATGATATAATTACATATTGTAATTAATAAAAAACGAAAAAGCAAATAACTCTATTTAGAGAGGATTATTATCATGTCTAGTATTATCTTTTTAATCGTCTTTGGTGTTGCAGTCGGAATGCTGACTATCCTATTAGGTGGTGGTGGCGGTGCCATCTATCTAGGAATTTTAACCGGTGTCATCGGTCTAAACGCCGCTAACGCAGCATCTACATCCTTGGTAACTAGTTTGCCACCATTAATCATCGGAGCAATCAGTTACTACCGCCAAGGAAAAATTGATGTCAAAATCGGAAACCAAATGCTAATTGCTGCACTACCATCTGTAGTCGCTGGTTCCATCCTATCTCACTTCATCCCCGATTCTTTCTACAAATGGATTATCGGTTTAATCATGATTATTCTAGGTGTTAACATGCTTAGAAAAACCAAACAGGTTTCTGAAGCAGGCATCGATAATAACGGAAATGACCGACTAAAGGCTTCCCTATACGGATGTTTAGCTGGTCTAATGGTCGGAGTTGCCGGAATGAGTGGTGGCGCGGTTATCACTGCCGGACTATTCATCCTAGGGCTTGAAACCTTCAACGCAACTGCCACATCAACATACGTATTGGCATTCATGTCCACCGTTGGTATGTTATTCCACTTAGCAGGTGGATCAATCGATTGGTATGCTGGTTTACCACTAACCTCCGGTGCAATCGTCGGTGCCATTGTTGCTCCAATGTTAGCAAGTGGTCTTGCCAAGAGCCCAATCAGTAAGTACTTAAAACCATTTATTGGTATAATGCTGATCTTACTTGGCGTTAAATCATTACTATAAAATAAAAAGATCTGACGTTGTCAGGTCTTTTTTGATTGTTATTTAATTGCTTTTAGTTCTTGTTGAGTTAACCACTTGTGGTTCTTCATAACCATCTTAGTCTTAGTATCCTTGAAAGTTACTACGTAAGCAGGTCCTTTGTGAACCTTAACAATCTTACCCTTAGCACCCTTCATATTGTACATGTGATCGGCTAAAACAGTAACCTTCTTACCAGCTTTTAGGGCACCCTTTGCTTTTAGTTCGCTAGCTACTAACCACTTGTGGTTCTCAACCATCTTGCCACCGTTTGTTGGCATGAAGTCAATTTCGTATAGGTCGGTCTTGTATACACCGGCAACAGTTGCCTTAGCGTTGTACATCCCTTCCATGTGCTTAGCCTTTAGTGTTACCTTTTGGCCAACGTGGAATTTAGCATGAGTAGCTTTCTTCAATCCCTTTGGTAGTTTAGAGTTCATGTTCATTTCTAAACCATCCATCATCATGCCACTCATCATTGAGTGTTTCATATTCATCTTCTTCGAAGATTTTTTAGTCATCTTCATGGTTGATTTCTTGGCAGTAGTCTTCTTTGCTGACTTCTTAGTCATCTTCATAGTTGATTTCTTGGTAGACTTCTTAGTAGTCTTCTTTTCCATCTTCATTGATGACATGTCGTGCATGTTACTCATTGAATCAGCACTTACAGCTACACCAGATAGTAATGATAGTGATAAAGCAGCAACTGAAAGTGAAGTCATAATGTTTCTTTTCTTCATTATTTGGCACCCCTTATAAAATATGTTTTACATTAAATAATCTTGCTTGATTAAGAATATATCAAATCGGCTTGTCTTTGTCTACAAATGTAACCCGAAATGATTAAAAAGATTAAAATCTTCTGAAAATGTAGAAAAATATCTAATTATAGGTTAAGATAGTCATAATATTTAATTTGAAAGAAGGATTCATACATGAAGTTTCAAAAAAGCATCATGACCGCTTTAGCTGGCGCTGTCCTAATCACCACACCTGCTGTTGCCGCCAATGCCAGCTCACTACCAAGCAAATCTTCCAGTTACTGGAATAAGGCAGGTGTCGTTACCACTACCAAAAAAATTGAGGCAACTGAACACAAGGTAGTGAAGAAGAAGATTTCTAAGAAAGTTCTAAAGAAGGTTAACATCAAAAAGGGAGCCAAAATCTCTGTCACACACGTGAAGGGCAATGTTTGGAAAATTACCGGAATTAAGACTGCTAAGAACACTGTTTTAACAACTAGCCAAGCCAAAACTACTTGGATGAAACAAGTTGCTAAAAAGAACACCGCTAAAAAAGCTACCAAGGTAACTGTTAATACTAACAAGAACGTTCCTTTATACGCGGTTACCAAGAAGACCACTGTTTACGGATACGCTGTTAAGAACAACACCATCCAATCCAAGAAGATTATCAAAAAGAGCACCATTGCTAAAAACCAAGTTATTTTAGTTAGAAAATTAAATAACGGTCAATGGATGTTAATCGGTGGAAGCGTTCCTGAAATCAAGAACGGTATCTGGATTACTAAGACCACTAAATCAAACTGGATTAAACGCGTTCCTGTTTACACTACCAGTAAGAAGACTGTTCCTACCAACGACTTAAGCACTAAGGCTGCTAACGATGCTTACTATGCATTGAACGCACCAATCAGCACAGGTAAGACCGTTCTTAAATTTGGTGATTCAGTGAAGGCAATGAAGATTGACGATTCAAACGAAATGCTTGTAATAGGTGGTAAGAGTTACAAGGTTACAATCAACAACAACCAACCTTATGCCATCACATCAAACACTTTAGTATTAAAACTAGCTAACGGAAACACTGGACTACAATCACTATACAACCCTGGTGATAGTCGTGTAATTCTTCCAAAAACTTATACACCTTCAAATGGTGATCAATGGTTCCAATACAATCCAAAGCAAAGTAACTACAAGGTTTACGTATATGCAAGTTCTCTTGAAGGTTGGTTGTATCGTGAAGTATATACACCAAAGCAAACTACAACTAACAACACAAATTCAAACACTACCAACAATAACCAAGAAAAAGATACTGGAAATACTAATACAACTACTTCTAAGTAATAAAAAAGGACTGACAAATATGTCAGTGAACTGAACCCCTTGAGTTGGAGAAATCTAACTTAAGGGGTTCTTTTATGTTTTCTAAAGAATTAAAATTAGCTGCCATTAAAGATTATT
>NZ_JXDF01000028.1 GCF_001308195.1 Apilactobacillus kunkeei
AAAAACTGGGAGGAATGTCACCGGTTGAATACCGGAACAATTCCTCCCAGAAAATTGCATAACCATCCTCCAATTTTAGGGGTTCAGGTCACAGTCCTTTTTATTTTTATTCAGCTTCTCCGATAGCACCAGCAATGTCATCATTTGAGAAATCATGTTTCATAAAGTCGTCATTTGATGATGGTAATTTTTGAACTAATTCATCAAGCTTTTGTACTTTAATATCGCCAGAAACCATCTCGAAATCAAGTAAATGACCACCTACTGATTTATCATCAGCCAAGAAATGAAGATGGAATCCACCAACAGATGGTCCATTGAATAGCTGTGGTGAGTAGTATCCAATTACTGTACCCTCAACATCTTCTTTTTCAAATTCATTTTGTTCATGAGCACATTCAACAAGTGTTGGATATGGTTTTGATTGTTTATGAACTGATCTTGTCTTTACAGACTTAAATGTCCCGTGGGCACGAACTGAGTAGAAAACATTATTCCAATCTAGTTCAGAGGACACTTTTTCTTCTAAGTCTTCCATTTTTACTAATGCATGAACATTGGCTAAATGTTCAAAACTAGCAAAATGAACATCAGCAAATGGAACAGTGAAATCACCATCTAGTTCATTGACGTTTCCTTGACCATCGATTTGATATGCCACACCGTCTAAGATAACAAGTTCACCATCTAGACCGTCACCAGTGCCAATACCAGTGTCACCGTGTTTTAATAATTCTTTTAATGGTAATGTTCCTTCAAACAACCCAGGAACTAACATTGCTAACGTACCGTATTGGTATAAAGTATTAGCATTATTCATTACTTTTCATCTCCTAATTAATTTATTCCATTCTATCACAATGAAATAATTATGAGTAAAAAAATAACCGATACCTACGAAAGTATCGGTTATTGATGTAAAAATTAAAATTACCCAGTGCCTTGAATAATTTTAATTTACGATCAGCTTATTTATGGAATATCGATTCACGTAAGAACTGGTTTGCTCTTTGCTTACTAATTATATTCAGGGAAGAATTCATAATCATTTTTTTGGAATGAGCATACCATGAAAGTGCATAATAATATTTATATGAACACATGCAAACGTAATAAATGTTTTAACTTTATTTATCTACTTATGGACGAGAGAATTAATTTACAAACTCGGGGAAATTCATAAATTAACGGATTTTATCTATTAATTACCAGCGCGACTTGATAGTTAATAGACTTAGAGATAGTTTTATAAGAAAGTGTATGAATAAAGTTCTCAAAGAAAGTTAGACTAAGGTTACACGATTTCATGGTATTAATTTGTTGTGGATCTTAGCGAATCGATGCACCACCAAAATTTATTATTATTGGTGTTATGTTATGCTACAATTCCACGATTTTTAAGCAATTCTGAAGGTGCATAAATCACTTGATAGACAAATCAGGGGCATCCAAATCAAGCAATCATATTCTAATAAATAAACATCTAGAGTTTAATCACAAAGATTAAACAAAGAGAAAACTAACAATCTTAACAGTTGCAATAACGATTAAGCTGTTAACCAGCTCTTCGAAGATAATAATATAATTTTGACAAAACACTGTCAAAACGGCAATTAATAGACTTTTATCAAATTATTTTTTACTAAATCCGCTATAAACTAGGCTTTTGATTTTTTATTTATACAAGTAGTCCATTTTGTATATTTAAAACTTAATCAAAAATAAAAAAGAGAAGAAAATCTTAATATTTTCCTCTCTTTTATTTTTTAAATGATTAAAATACGGCTTTGTATAGGATTGCAGCAAGGGTTGCACCAATGATTGGCGCTACGATTGGCACCCAACTGTATTTCCAGTGTGAGCCACCCTTGTTCTTGAATGGACAAAAGGCGTGTACAATTCTTGGCATGATATCTCTGGCTGGGTTCAATGCTGGTCCGGTTGGTCCACCGAATGAAACAACCAAACACATTACTAGAAAACCAAGTGCGATAAAATCAGCGCGTGGATCTAGTTTGTCGGCAGTCATTGCTAACGCACCCAATACCAATAGGAATGTTCCGATTAATTCGTTAATGAAACCATTTAGGTAACTGTGAGCTGAGTCAATGGTTGCAAAAGTTCCCAAAACACATTCACAGTTAGTAGTCTTGTCATAGTATGGCTTGTAAGTAAGTACCACGGCGATTTGACCAACGGTTGCCCCTAATAGTTGAGCAACAATATATGGTAATACTTCGTGCCATGGGAATTGGTTTGTAAAAGCCAAAGCAAGTGTCATAGCGGGATTAATTTGGGCTCCGGAAATTGTCGCAAACATCATTGCGGGAATCATAACCCCGATTCCGTATCCAAAACCAATTAATACCCATCCACCATGGAAACCTTTAGTTCCCTTCAATTCAACATTAGCAACTGATCCGTTACCCAATGCGACCATGATGGCTGTTCCAATAAATTCAGCGATGCATCTAGTTAATAGCGTGTAATGATCCAAAATTTTCTACTCCTTTATATAAACTACACAGTATTTACTCCATCATCTTTATCTTGCTCAAGTTCTTCCATCCGTTTGATAAACGGCAACGCTTCTACAAACCAACCTGGCGGCATAAAAAAAGAGTTGTAAAATCCGAATCGATTTTATAACTCTCGCCATAATTTCTTTTCCAAATTCATATGTAGTAATTTGTTGATAGTATGTTAAACCATAACAGTATATCGATAATCTTGTTGAAACGAGTTATTAGACAGTGTGTATAACTTTTTGATTATTGTTAATTTCTAAAAGTTTTCAATAATCAAGTCAATGTTTTGCTAACAACTCAGCAAAAATAATTATATGACCCACACCGCTGTTTTTCAATAACTAATAAAGATTATTTAACCACTTTTTATAAACATTTAATCGTTACTTAGAATTCAATGATTTTAAGTTAAGTTTAACTTATAAAAAGTACCCTTTCTATAAATACTTTTTATATCAATCATAATTAAAATATATTTTAAACTTTTTTGTATAAACTTAATTAAATTTGCAAAAACTTAAGTATTTATCTCGCTAGATAAGATTATAATTATAAGCATGGCAAAGATTTAATGTAATTCACATTACTCAGCCCTGAATAGGAAAAATTTATAAGGGGGATTTAATCAGAATGTTTATTAAAAGCAAATCCAAGAAAAGAATCGTAATGTCTTTTCTAAATTTATCGGCTCATCAAGACATTAACACAATTAGTACAAATGACATCATTGAAAACGCAAATATTTCTCGTGGTACTTTTTACAATCACTTTAAGAATAAAATCGACATCGTTAACTTCATCGAAACTAGCATCAGCCATTCTTTAGATGAACAATTTGTTAACGTTGATAAAAATTATGATAACTTTTTCTATATTCTAAGCGAAAAGGTATTCCCAATCGTCTACGATGATCGTGAATACATCAAGGTTCTATACGAATTCTACGAACCACAACTATTCTCATTTTTAAGCAGTCATTATTCCAAATTCCTAGTTCCTTACTTCGAGAACTACGATGAAAAGGAATATGGCATCCCTAAGTACTATGTGTTAACTTTCTTCTTCAGAGTCATTTTAGACGCGATTATGTCATGGATTTCACAACCAATTCCATTATCAGTTGAAGAATTCAAGAAGGTATTCTACCGCCTAATCAACACTTCAATGACTGAAATTTGTGGAATTGTCATCAGAAGATAAAAAAGAAGCCCAAAAGGCTTCTTTTTTTTACATATTATTTTACGAACTTAACGATTTCAGCATTGAATGCATCTAAATCGTCAGGAGTTCTGCTTGTGACTAGTTTGTGTTTTTCATCTACTACGACTGGTTCATCATGAACTTCAGCACCGGCATAGAATAGGTCATATCTGATTGTTGTGTATGCAGTCAACTTCAATTAACTTGCCAAACCGGTTTGAATAAAGAATTGAGGACCGTGACAAATTGCAAATACAGGCTTATTAGCCAATAGGAAACGTTTTACAAAATCATTGAAACGATCATCTGCTCTCAATGCATCTGGAGAGCCACCGCCAGGTAATAGCAATGCATCATAATCATCAAAGTTGGCATCGTCGATACCTAAATCAACCTTTTGTGTATCACCATGTTCACCGGTAATTGTGTTTCCGGCCATGTCTTCGATAATTTCGACTTGATGACCCGCATCCTTTAACGCCTTCATAGGTGAAGTTAATTCAGAATCTTCGTATCCGCTGGTAACAATTGCAGCAATCTTACTCATAGATACAACCTCCTTTTTTCTTTCTTCACCCCCCATGGTATTAGGGAAATCCATCGATTACAAGTTTTTGGTTTGTAAAAAAATCATGATTAAATTATGAATAAATAATTTAAATTATTGATATTTGTCCCCTAATTTGATTAAAATACTAATAGAACATATTGAGGAGATATAGTATGAATAAAACTTTTAAGATTTTCCTTGCACTTTTTACTTGCCTACTAGTATTAAGTGCTTGTGGTAAGAAGAAGGCAGAAGATACCAATCAAACAATTTCTGGTCCAAAGCCTTCCCTATCAGATGCCTTGAATACATCAGGTATCTCATTAGAAAAGTACCAACAAATCAAGTACACCGATCAACAATTACACGGTGGTTCAAGTTACAAAAAGGTTGTTAGCCTACTAGGAAACCCATCTAAGACTACCGACACTACCCTTACTAACAATGACACGGCAAAGCAATATACTTGGCAAATGGGTGGTAACGCACAACTACAATACATATTTGTAATTGTTTACAAGGACAAGGTTTTAAGCAAGGGTTACCAACAAAACACCGCTGCTAAAATTGTGAAGAAAGCTAAGATTGAAAAGATTGCTAAGAACACTTCATTCTCAGACGTTCAAGCAACTTTAGGATCACCACTTTCACAACAAGAAGCTGATGGAATGTCATTTATGACCTACCAATATGACAATTCACATGCCTACAACCTTACCTTTAAGGATAAGAAGCTTAGTGAAAAGCAATCAGTTAGTCTAAACACTAATAACTAATAAAAAAGAACCGATATTATATCGGTTCTTTTTTACATGATATCAATATATCCTTCATCCCTTAATGAATCTAGTGTTTCCAAAAGATCATCGGTACTCATGTTATCAAGTTGTTCCAAGAATTTCTTTTCGTAGGTGTCGATTAAATCATCAAAATAGGACTTAATTGTTTTGGGTTCCAATTGACGATACATTCTCATCTTATCTTCTGGTTTACGAAGGTCGAATTGATAGTATTGTTGGAATTTTTGAACGTACCATGCCCCCTTAATCTTCGCACGGTATGTCATAATTCTTTCGTCTGTCCAATACATATAATCACCTCATTTTATTCGCTGTAATAGAATAATTATATAACAAATTAAAATTAGATGACAAAATTTTACCAATAAAAAAAGATATCCAGATGGATATCTTTTTATTTTTTACTTTTGTCCACGTTCGTAAGACGCATCAAAGACCTTGAAGTCATGATCATGTAATTCTTTAGCAGCATCTGCTAACCAGTTAGTGTTTCTTAGCAATGCACGTCCTTCCATAATCAAGTCAGCTTGATCATTTTGTAGGATGTATTCGGCTAATCCAGGGTTATCTAACAAACCAACAGTTGAGACATCAATATCTACCGCTTTTTTAAGTTCAGTGGCAAATGGAGTTTGATATCCGTCATGAACTGGGAAGTTAGGTCCCTTTGGTAATAATCCACCGGTTGAAACATCAATTAGTTTGATGCCGGCTTCTTCTAACCACTTACCGATTTGTTGCCAATCTTCCATGGTATTTTGCAAACCACTTTCATCGTAATCGGTTAGTGATAAACGAATCCAGACTGGTCCAGCAAAGTTTTCCTTCACAGCATCGATGACTTGAGAAACAATGCGGAAACGATTTTCTAGACTGCCACCGTATTCATCATCACGTTTGTTAGAAACGGCTGATAAGAATTGGTTCAACAAGTAACCATGAGCACCATGAATTTCAATCATGTCTACCCCGGCATCACTAGCACGTTTGGCAGCTTGGCCGAATTCGGAAACAATGTTTGCGATATCTTCTTTGCTTAATTCAATAGGTGTATTGCTGTCATCGCTAAATGCAATCGCACTGGGTGCAACTGGAACATCTTCGTCGGCTGCCTTTCTACCGGCATGGTTCAATTGAACCCCTACCTTTGAACCTAGGTAGTGAAGTGAGTCAACCAAACGACTGAATTCACTAACTTGTTCGTCATTCCATAATCCTAGGTCGTTGTTACTAATACGACCTCTTGGGTCAACGGCAGTTGATTCAGTAATAATCAAACCAACACCGCTAATTGCACGCATCCCATAGTGAGCAAAGTGAAATGGTGTCGCGATTCCATTTTCACGAATCACTTCATAGGTACACATTGGTGACATCACTACTCGATTCTTAAGAGATAGTCCACCAACATTTGCCGGTGCAAGTAATTTTGACATATTCATCTTCCTTTCGCTTACTTAATATAAGCTATTATACTCGCATAATTATTAAAATAAAAGAAAAAGACACCCTCTCGGATGCCTACTTAGTCAATGCTTTCATCGCGTTATTGAAACAATCAAGTGAACAGTTAATTTCACCTTTGATGATTCTAAACTTACGATCAACATATTCTTGTGTTATTTCACGTTCATCTGTTTCATTTAAGTACTCCACTAGATGGTCGATATCTCGAATGACGTTGCTGTCACGGTTGGTACCATCTAGTGCGTTAATGATGTGTGAACGCGTTCTCTTTAATGTTAGTAAATTGTTGTCAATTTCTTCTCTAGTCATCGCAATCCACCTCCAAATATTATCCTATTAATTATAATGATGTTTCATCAATTAACAAATATTTAGTTCTTGTCGGTTTCAATTGATTTGATATTCTTGCGAACTAGGAACAAGTTAATTCCGGCTAAAATAGTGGTAGCAATGAAGACTCCACGGTAGCCACCAATTAATACGACCGCTGAACCAATCATTGGACCAGTCACGTTTCCGGCAGCTTGAAAGCTTTGGTTCCAACTAAAGACCTGACTAATTCGGTCGTGTGGACTGTACTTAGCTAGGATTGCTTGAACCGTTGGTAACAATGCCGCATCGGAAATCCCGATTAGAAAACGCAAGGCACCTAATTGCCAGACATTTTGCACGAATGTCGTTAGGAAAAAGACAACCATCGAAAATACCAATCCGAATTTCAAGATTTGATGCGAACCAATCTTATCGCCCAAACGACCAAAGAACGGTGCGACCGATATCATCGCCACCCCGTTGATGGCTTGGATAATTCCCGCGGTCAACGCAATATTAGTCGATGTTGGATCTAATTGTTTAACGTACAAACTCAAGATTGGTGAGATTGAGTTATTAGTTGCTTGAATAAATAAGGTGGTTAAAAACATTCCAAATAAGATTTGCTTAGTTGGAATTCCAGATAAGAAATGGGGTTGTTTTTCCCCTTTTTCATGTGGCACTGGCTTGAAGTTTTCATGAACGAAAAAGATACTTAGGATGAATGCTACCATCATTGCTAATCCAGTAATTAAGAATGTATAACGGTAGCCAAATGTATCGGCGATTAATCCACCAATCATTGGTCCGATTAATGTTCCTGATACGTTTCCTGTCGCTAGTTTTCCTGAAGCATGACCTACATGACTCTTTGGCGTTTCAGCAGCCACCAAGGCGTTGGCGTTACTGATAAATCCAGAAAAGACTCCTTGTAAAAGACGGAGGACAATTAATTGCCATGCACTAGTTACCAGACTCATTGCACCAATTACGACGGCCATCCCCAAGGATGCTCTAAGTAACATTGGCTTTCGACCGTACTTATCGGCCAAGATACCCCACAATGGCGATACAATCATCTTCACTAGAAATGGCGCTGCAAATGCCATCCCGCTGTAAATTGATGTTTGCGTGGCGTTATAATCGCCCAGTTGACCTATAAATAATGCAATGAATGGACTGATACTACTAAATCCGATTCCAGCAACGAATGTCCCAAACCATAAGACGTTTAGGTTTTGTTTCCAGTTTATCGCTCGATCACCCAAGGGTGAACTCATCTCCTTATTATTGAAATCTTGAATACATAATTAAAAATTATAACACTTAAGAATATTTTCTGTAATTATTAAGTAATTTTTAAGATTGTATCTATATATTTGAGCTAAATGTAAACTATGATAATATATTCTAAACAGAACTTTCAATAAGGGGTGAAGGTAATGCAACAAACTCAAAGCTTTTTTATGCTTTTTGCGTATGGTGTTTTTCTATTTGGCGCCATTTGTATGGGAATTGGATGGTTCTTCTTCAAGCTTCGCGCGATGTCAAATCAACCTGCTTGGGATGGAATCGGTGGTAAACTAATTAAATTTGGTTTATTTATTGTTGTAATTGGGGTAATCCTAGTTGGATTATCTGTATATTTATTAGGAATTAAATAGGTGAAAAAATATGAAAAAAACAATTAAAATGATCGCTGCTGCTGCGTTAATCGGTTCTGTGATTGCTTCATCAGGACCAGCTGTAACTACTCACGCAAGCTCTACTAAAAAAGAATCTACATTAATTAAAAAATTTAAACAACAAACTACCGATGATGCCAAAATCGCAACTACTAAATCAATCAGTAAGCTAACTACCGATGACTTGAATAACTTCATTCCAACTCAAGCGATGAAGGTTTCTGGCAATCAAGTTACCGATCCTGGTTCTGATGCTAATTTTGTAACTAAAATTAACTATAACGCTAAAAAGAATCCTAAAAACGTAATCAAATTACCTGAGGGTTATACTAACGCTACACTAAAAAAAGCAGCTAGCGAAAAATCAATCGGTAACTACAAGTTGCAAGTTGCAATGGGTAAAATTGGTCTAAAGGGTCTAGCAATTAACTCATTTACACCAAGCAAGAAAGATTTAAGTAGAAATGTTAACCTAAATAAAATGACTTACAGTCAAAGAAAAGAACTTACTCAATTCGCCCTAAGCATTCTAAATCCTGCAATCAAGCAAGCTAAGGGAATCCAATACAAGTCTTCTAAAAACACCATTGCCGTTGCCCAAACCTTTGCTGATGTTTACAGCAAGGACAACTGGAACAACACTGGTAAAAAGACTGGTCATGACTTAAGAACTAGATCCGTTGCTTCTAAGAAGTACAACATCTCAGATGTGGCCGAAGAAAACTACAGTGATAACCCATCGTTTGCTTTAACTAGCACTAAGCTTAAGAAGCGTGTCGTAACCATGGCCGCCTTAAAGCACGCTGTATACAACTCAATTGCCCTTCAATTATTTGAAGACGGCCCATCATATTGGGGTCACGCCACTGCTTTAATGAACTTAGACATCCACAAGAAGTACCAACCAAACTACTTTGCCGTTTCTTTCGATAAATTTGGTGGTATTCACTTTGTGATGGTGCCACACAACAAACTAGTTAATAAGAAATATGTTCCAGGAGCACTTGTATAGTGTAGAATGGAGATAAACAAAAAGCTCACAAATAATTTGTGAGCTTTTTTATCCTAAGAGATAAGGATGATATATATGTATTTAATACCTTTAACATTAATAATTTGTATCGGCCTTTTATGTTGGTCGTTTTATAAGAAAAAGGCAACATTTTGGAATGGTTTCCTATTCTTAATGTCGGTGTTTGCTCTGGCTGGGAACGTGATGTTCTTCTCACTAATCAGTAGTAGCAAGATTTTACACGTCATCTTTTTAGTTATTGCCTTGGCAATCATGGTTACCTTAACGTTAATCTACGCCTTACACGCCGTGCTATTAATCTGGAACGGAATTATCGTGTGGAGACGAGAAAGTCACTCACTAGCCAACTTATTAACATTAATCATTGGTGTCTTCTTGTTGATTTATCCGCTAATGAGTTTCCTATTCTTGCGCAAACTGATTCCAAAGCCATACAATCTAATGATTGAACACTTTACCGAAATGGGTTCATTCTACATGATCAGTATCTTCTTGATTTTCTCCCTTTCAGTCTGGATTTGTAACTTCTATCGTCCAAAGCCTGACAAAGCCTTCATCATTGTATTAGGTGCTGGTCTGCTAAACGGAAACGAGGTCTCCCCACTATTGGCATCTCGAATTGACCGTGCGATTGATTTCTATCAAAACCAAATCAATGTTTCCGATAAACATCCCCTAATCATCTGTTCCGGTGGTCAAGGTGGCGACGAAAAGATTCCAGAGGGTGTGGCCATGAGAGACTATGTCCTACAAAAAGGCATTAATCCAGACGACGTTGTCGCAGAAGATAAATCGGTCAACACGATTCAAAACTTCGCGTTTTCTAAGAAGATTGTCGATAGATACAAATTAGATCCAAATAACGGCATCTTTGTTTCAAACAACTATCACATCTACCGTGCCACAGCTTACGCTGAGAACGCCGGTATGAAAATCAGTGGTATTGGTTCAAAGACCAGTGGATTCTTCCTACCAAACGCGATTATCAGAGAATTCATCGCTATTTTGATGAAACACAAACTCGCTAACCTACTAATCATTTTATTGTTCGTCGTGATTGCGGTCGCTGACAAATTATAATAAAAAAGCATCGAGTCTCCGATGCTTTTTTATTTAGGCAACGTACGCCACAATACAGGCCAGCAGGATAATTCCCACGACGACCATTGCGGCTACCAATAATTTGTCTTGTTTCATATTTTTACCTCTTTTTGTAACCTTAGTTTAACATTTATTCGATATTATTACTGCTATACTATTATCAACAAAGAAGGTGTAACAATGAAAAAATTCTTAATTCTATTAACCATTATGTCTACCTTTGCGGTATCGACAAACGGTTATGAAGCTTTCGCTAAGGCTAAAAATACTAAACCATATATCTACAGTGTATCCGACGAGAACAATCATGGTGTCGGGGTCATCAATTCAAAGCATTATGAATATTTATACACCGATTTAACGTTTACTAAGCGTGCCAAACGATTATACCAACTACAAGATCAACCAGTGACCGTTGGTACCAGTTACCACGTTCAAAAATACAAAAACGGTAAAAAAATCCAAGCAATCTACCAAGCTCTATACCAAAATCATCAACTAATCGGCTATGCTTGGCATGGTGCCATTCAATTGAATAAGACCGCATCATTTAACCATCAAATGGCGGTTAACACAATTGGGGTCATTAATACCGCTAGAAGCTACAATGGTCTAGCCCCACTTCAACTAGACTATGATCTGGAAAAAGATGCCAATAACAGGATTACTTCAATTGAAACTAGTCCGGTTCCCGCTAACTCCGATAGTGTTTCATACTGGCAATTCAGTGATGAGAATAACTACCGCGGAACTTCATTAAGTTGGATTTTGTACTCCAACATCTCAAATAGTTCTGATGCAAACTACACCAAGTTATTAACCGATGGTAATATCACAAAGATTGGGGTTGCTGCCAAGAATACCAGCATCTTAAACGGTCAAACCAACCAATCAAATAACTACTATGTCGTTATCGAGACAAAATAAAAACGTTGCTAATTAGCAACGTTTTTATTTTTGAATGTCTTCTAGATAGCTATTGGTTAACTTCTTCATCGTATCTTCCCAATTGTAGTTGGTACTATTACAAATAGCGTTGATAAAGTTCAACTGTTCAGCTTCAATCTGTTCGATTAATTTTCGTCCATCATCTGTTAAATACACGACTTTTTTTCTCTTATCAGATTTAGCTGGACCGGTATAAACGAGGTTACGTTCTCGCAAATCGCGGCACGCCACGTTTAACGCCTGTTTTGAAATATCTAAAATTTGTAATAATTGTTTGATGGTAATCTCATCAATTGTATCGATTGAGAATAACATTTTTTGTTGATTTGAAGTTAGGTTATACTTTGATAAATCGACGATTCTATTGATTTCTTGGTATGCAAAGTAAAAGACCATTAATTTCTTTTTATCGATCATTTTATTCTCCTTTAGGTCAATTAAGTTGACCTTATATAGAATAGTGCTATTATTATAGAAAGGTCAATTAGATTGACCTATAGTATTATTTACTATTCTAGAGTATCAGAATTCAATCAATCTGTCAGAATTATTTATCATATTTGAGGTGATATTATGGATAAACCAACTACCGGATCAAAAGCTTTGATTCAAAGCATGATCAACCAAAACATTAAATACGTCTTCGGGATTCCCGGAGCCAAAGTCGATCAACTATTCGAAGACCTACAAGATTTCGATGACGAAAGAACACCTAAACTAATCGTTACCAGACATGAACAAAATGCCGCATTCATCGCTGCTGCGATCGGTCGTTTAACCGGTGAACCCGGCATCGTTGCCGTCACTTCTGGCCCCGGCGTTTCCAACCTAGCAACCGGATTAATCACCGCTACCTCTGAAGGTGATCCAATCATTGCCATTGGAGGCCAAGTAAAACGAGATGATTTATTGCGTCTTACCCACCAAAGCATTAACTCTGCCGACTTATTAAAGAGTGCTACCAAGTCTAGCGTGGAAGTCCAAGATGCCAACAACATCTCAGAAACTTTCTCAAACGCCTACATCACAGCTCAATCACCTAAGAAAGGTGCTGCCTTTATCTCAGTCCCTCAAGACGTCTTAGGTGACGAAGTCTCCCGTCCAGTAATCGATAAACTACCTAAGATTACCAACGGTAGTGTTGATAAGACTCGTATGAAGGAAATCGCCCACTTAATTGAAAACTCCAAACAACCAGTTATTTTAGCTGGTATGCGCGCATCAACTCCTGAAGTCAGTGCCGCCCTTCACAAATTGTTACATAAGTTCTCAATCCCAGTCGTTGAAACCTACCAAGGCGCTGGTGTTATTTCAAAGGAACTTGTTGATAATTACTACGGTCGTGTCAGTCTATTTGATAATCAAATCGGTGACACCATCTTGAAAAACAGCGATTTAGTAATTGCCGTTGGATACGATCCAGTCGAATACGAAGCCAGAAACTGGAACCAAGCCCACACCCAAGTAATTAACATCGATACAGTTTCCCCAGAAATCACCGCTGAATACCAACCAAGTATCATCGTTAATGCCGACATTGCAGAAAGTATCGACGCCTTAACCGAATACATCGATGATTCAATGGAACTTTCCAAGGAAGTTACCGACCACCTACACAAGTTGCGTGATCACTTCACCGAAACCATCGAAGAAGTTCATGAAACCACCGAAAATGGTTTGCACCCTATCTCAGTGATTCAATCACTTCAAAAATTCGTCAGTGAAGACACCATTGTAACTGTCGATATCGGAAGTCACTACATCTGGATGGGTCGTTACTTCAAGACTTACAAACCCCGTCATTTGCTATTCAGCAACGGTATGCAAACCCTTGGGGTATCGCTTCCATGGGCCATCGGTGCAGCGTTAACTCATCCAGATGAACCAGTCATCTCAATTTCTGGAGATGGTGGATTCCTCTTCTCAGGACAAGAACTAGAAACCGCCGTTCGCCTAAACCTAAACATCATTCAATTGATCTGGGTTGATGGTTACTACGACATGGTTAAGTTCCAAGAAGTTGCCAAATACGGTCACGACGCCGGAGTTAAGTTCGGCTACGTTGACTACGTTAAATACGCTGAAAGTTTTGGTGCTACCGGTATCCGTGCCAACAGCGTTGACGATTTAAACAGTGCTTTAAACCGTGCTAAGGACATCACCGGGCCAGTAATCATTGAAATCCCAGTCGATTACAAAGACAACATCGAACTAAAGACCAAGCTAATTCCAAACGAATTAAACTAAACAAAAAAGAGCTAGAGAAATCTAGCTCTTTTTTAGTCTTCCTTACTTGGTAGAACTGATAAAACGATATCCGAAAGAATCAATAAAATATCAAGTACTTGTAGATACCATGGTAGATGTTTAATTGTATATACAAGTAATGACGGTATGATAAATGTGATGATAACCCAATACGGACTTATTCCGATGTCTCGAAAACGCCTCACGTATTGTGAAATGTTCGGAATCACCGTGATGATTGAAAAAATTAGGTAAATTAGTAGACCGACTCTACTATCGATTTTTTCAATTCCGGCAATAACTCCAGTGATAAGCGTTAATCCCAAAAAACTCCACCAAAATTCTGATCTAGTGCTGCGGCCTTTAAAATCAAAGTATCGAGTCCAATACATTGAGAAGCCTTCAATAAAGCTTAGCATCTTACCACATCCAAATTTTCTTTAAATTTAATGTTACACTGAAAAATTAATGTACCAATAATTCCTGCATTTTGACATAAAAAAAGAGCGGTTCACCGCCCTTTTTGATGTTTAATTATTTTCTATCTTTGCTTGGCATTACTAGAATAATAAAACCAATGATTGAGATAATTAGAACTAGGGTTTGAACTAGTACATACTTGTCGTAGATGTTTGAACCCTTCAATACAGTTGGAACACCGTAGGTAATTAGTAGGAACCATGGAGTTACACCTGCGTCACGGTAACGACGGAAGTATAGTGAAATTGTAGGAATTACAGTTGCGATAGTGTATAGGATACATACTGCGATACCAATTAGCGCAGCAATACCGAATGACTTATCGGCATGGCCGGTTGCAAATGCGGTAACAACTGCAACACCACCGAATGCTAGTGCAAAGATTGCGTAGATGATTGAGTTAATCAAGAATACCCACCAGAATTCTGATCTGGTACTTACTCCAGTAAAGTTAAAGTAGTTTTTCCAAAATTGTTTGTATGCTTTAATCATAATTATATTTCCCCTTTTCATATTCTAAGTACATCTTAATTAATCACTTACAAAAAATCAATTAAAGAAATTATTAAGAATTCTTCGGTTTATCTAATAATGGTATAATTAAAACTATACAAAATGTTTAAGGGGATTTTCATATGAACAATGTCGATATTTTAGAACAACAAGTTTTCGCTGCACGTAAGAAATTATCTACCCAAGAACAACTAATGGTAAACGATTACGTGGAAAATAATGCCGTTAGTCCGGTTGCCGCATGGTTGCTATGGATATTTTTTGGGATATTCGGTGCCCACCGTTTCCTATTTAAGAAACCTTACGCTGCCTTAATGCTAACCCTAGAAATCGTTGGATGGGTTACAATCTTCTTTATCATCGGTCTTGGTTTCCTAAGTGCCGTTTGGATCTGGTGGATTGTCGATGCTTTCTCAATCCAATCATGGTTAAAAGAAAGCCGTCTAAAAGCTGCATACAGAGGAATCAATCAAATCACTGGTAAATCGGTTGAAGAATTAAGTGGTATTAACTACACTTCATTCAATGGTGCTTCAGTTGTAAACTACAGCAACCAACCACAACAACAAAACAATTTTGATCCAAACACTGGTCAACCTATCAACAACCAACCTGTAAACAATCAACCATCTTCAGCAAACGTTGAACCACAACAAAAAAGTGATTCATCAAGTACTCAATCTGTTAACGATACAGATGGTGACTTTACTGATTTCAGTAAACCAAGAGAATAACATTTTGAAAGCTTCTAAAAATTTGGAAGCTTTTTTGTTGCATTATTTCCATCCACCTGTTATCTTATATGTAACATGTTAATTATAAAGTAACAACTAGAAAGGTTGATGAAATTATGAAATACGCAATTAGTGCTGTTACCGGTAACTTCGGTAAAGAAGCAATCAAAGTTTTAATGAAAAACGTCCACAGAACTGACATCGTCGCTTTAGCAAGAAACGTTGAAAAGGCTGAAAAACAACTTCCAGCTGGTCTAGACGTTCGTCCATTCGATTACGGTAACCCTGATCAAATGGCGGAATCACTTGAAGGTATCGATAAGCTATTATTTGTCTCATCACAACCAAGCCCTGTCCTACCTCGTATGACTCAACACCAAAACGTGATTGATGCCGCTAAAAAAGCAAGCGTTGAATTTATCGTTTACACTAGTTTCCCACACGCCGAAACTGCTGATAACTTCCTATCACATGATCACACTCAAACAGAAGCAGCTATCAAGGAAAGTGGCATTGCCCACGCATTCGTTCGTAACAACTGGTACCTAGAAAACGAAGCAACCGTTCTAAAACCAGCGAGCGAAGGACAACCATTTGTATACGGTGCCGGCGACGGTCACGTTGGTTGGGCACTAGAGTCAGAATACGCTGAAGGTGCTGTTCGTGTTCTATTAAGCAAGTCACCAAAAGAAATCTATGAATTTGCTGGTGAACGTCGTACTTACGCCGACCTAGCAGAAGCATTAAAGAAGGCAACTAGTAAAGAGTTTCCTGTCATCTCAGCATCTGCTGAAGACTACAAGAACGGTCTAAAGGAAGCTGGATTAGACGATGCCACTGTTGGAATCGTTTCAGATATCCAAGCATTAATCGCTGATGGTCAATTGGATGAAGAAACAAATGACTTAACTGCCGTAATTAGTCATTCACTTACTCCAATCGAAGACGCCATCAAGAAGGTTATCAAATAATGAAGTATTCACACCGTTTAAGTGATGCTGTTCATATTTTGACCTATATTGGCGCTTCTGAAATTGTAGAAGACGATCTATCAAGTCGCGCAATCGCTGGAAGTATCAACTCTAATCCCAGCCTTGTTCGTCGTCTGATGTCGTCACTCAAAAATGCTGGATTAATCACCAGTGAACCCGGCCGCGCAGCCGTATCATTAAGCAAACCAACTACTGAAATCACTCTTTTAGATGTCTACAAAGCAATCGAAGAACCCGATTTATTCCACGTTGATGAAGAAACTAATCAACAATGTCCTGTCGGGGCGAACATTCAATCTGCTTTGCATAAGGCATACGATGAAGTTCAACAACAAGCCGAAATCGAAATGAGCAAAATCACCCTATCCGATATCGTAAAAGATGTCGTTGACGGCAATAAAAAAGCACTATCCTAATGGATAGTTGAACTGAACCCCTTGAGTTGGAGAAATCTAACTTAAGGGGTTCTTTTATGTTTTCTAAAGAATTAAAATTAGCTGCCATTAAAGATTA
>NZ_JXDF01000029.1 GCF_001308195.1 Apilactobacillus kunkeei
AAACTGGGAGGAATGTCACCGGTTGAATACCGGAACAATTCCTCCCAGAAAATTGCATAACCATCCTCCAATTTTAGGGGTTCAGGTCAAGTGCTTTTTTATTTATGTACTTGTTTTAATCATCGATCAAATCAAGCACCTTTACATTATTAGTATTAGGCTAATGCTGCACCGAATAGAATTGATACAACGAACAAGATGAAGATAATACCAATAAATGAAATGATAGTACCTGCAATTGCAAGACCCTTAGGTTGCTTGAATAAACCAATAATTGAGAAGATGGCACCTAATAACCATACTACGAAGTCAACGAATGGAATCCATGAAGTAACCAATAAAGCGATTAATGATAGAACGAAACCGGCTGTACCGATACCATTAGTCTTAGCTTGATTGATGTAAATTGATTGGTTACCACCATTTGGTTGACCGTTTTGTTGTTGAAAATCTGGTTGTTGGTTGTTTGAACCGTTATCCATTATGAAAATCCCCCTAAATATAAACGAAAATAATTACATCTAATCATTTTATAATTATTTCTTAACTTAATAATAACTAAAAATAGACAATGGGTCAATTTTCGCTTATACCAAATTCAGTTTTTATTTATTCTACATATAACCATGGTTAAAGTTTCTAAGCTTCTTAAGAGTCAACATGGCGATAACAGCCACTAGATACATTAGTGACATGAATACCATGATTTGAATCAATGAGAACTTAGCCATTAATAATCCCATCAATACTGGTGAGAAACCACCAACTGATTTACCAATTGCCATGATCATGTTGTTGGCAGTGGTTCTAATGTTGGTAGGATATAGGCGACTGATGATGGCACCAAAGCCACCGTAGAAACCAGCAGCGAAGAATCCGGCTAATGCGCTAAATACTAGTAGCATCATTGCACTGTGGGCAATCGCAATTCCATAGATTGCAACCGCAGCTGATAGCATAAAGAATGCAAATGCGACTCTAGGGCCAATCTTGTCCATGATGTAACCGAAACTAATCATTCCCAAACTGATACCCACGATTGTGGCAATCATCCATAGTGATGACTTTGAAATTGAGACATGAAGTTGCTTTTGCATGATAGTTGGTAACCAGATCATTAGACCATAGTAACCGGCATTTTCAACAATCACCATGATGGTAATGACAATGGTTTGCCATGCCAATTGTGGGGTCTTAAATAGTTCGGAGAATGAGACATGTGGAAGCTTATTGTTCTTCTTTACTTCCGCTTCGTAAACTGGACTTTCCTTTAGGTGACGACGAATGAAGTAAGCCAAAGCAACTGGAATTAGACCGAATAGGAATAGTGTGTTCCATCCAAACATTGGAAGCACAATGGAAGCGATAATTGCTGCCATGATTCCACCCATTTGACCACCGGCGGCTGAAAATGAAATAATCTTTCCGACCTTAAATCCTTGGAAGTGTTCAGAAATAAGAGATACCCCTGCCCCGAATTCACCACCGGAACCGACTCCGGCTAAAAATCTTAGTAGGTAGATTTCATAAATGTTATGAGCAAAGAATAGTAATCCTGTCGCAATCGCGAACAAGAAAATGGTATGTGAGAAGATTTTGACACGACCAAATCGATCAGCCAAAATTCCGAATAACAATCCACCAAATAGTTTTCCTAAATTGGTAATTGTTGAAGTAAGCCCTGCAGCTGCGGGACTAATATGTAAACTCAAAATCATTGATGATAGCGCAAATGATAAGAACATGCTATCCATATTTTCTAGTGCAAACCCAACCGTTGTGGAGGCAAGCGTCTTTTTTTGATCAAAACTGAAGTGCTTTGACTCGTTAATGACATCCATCTATAAGTTCCTCTTTTCGTCTAATCACGAACATTAATTTGATTTATTTTTATAATATACGTATATTATGCTACTTTGTCGTAAAGATGGCAACATTTTTCTGTTTTTAATCTAAATTCACGATAAAAATAAATATTTCACCGCAATAATGTTCGGAAAAATAAAAAAGCCGGCAGTCTCCTACCAACTTTTTATTTTGCGTATTCTTTATTAAATTTACCGATATTTCTGATTGATAGCATTACTAATACAGCCACGATGTACATTGAAGATAACATCATCATGATTTCAAATAGTGAGTACTTAACCATCAAGAATCCCATCACAAATGGTGATAGTCCACCGATTAACTGACCACATGCCATAATAGTGTTGTTAGCGGTACTTCTGATTCTAGTTGGGTATAGGCGACTGATCACGGCACCGAATCCACCGTAGAATCCAGAAGCGAAGAAACCAGCAAATGCACTAGATAGCAACAATGTGATTGGGCTGTGAGCAATCGCGATTCCATAAATTGAAACCGCAGCGACAATCATGTATAGACCAAACGCTAGACGAGGTCCTAACCAGTCTAAAATGTAACCAAATGTGGCCATTCCAACACAGATACCGATGATGGTAACCACCATCCATAGTGATGATTTAGAAATGGATGTGTGTAATTGTTTTTGCATAATGGTTGGCAACCAACTCATGATACCGTAGTATCCGGCCTTTTCGACGATGATCATGACCATCAAACCAAATGTTTGCCACGCAATAGCAGGAGTCTTAAATAGTTCTAATACGGACACCTTAGGTGCTTGATTGTCGTGTTTAGCCTTTTCTTCTTCAAAGGCTGGACTTTCCTTTAAGTGACGACGAATAAAGAATGCCAATAGTACTGGAATTAGTCCAAATAAGAACAATGTGTTCCAACCGTATAGTGGTAAAACAATTGCGGCAATAACAGCGGCGACGATGGCTCCCAATTGACCACCGGTAGCTGCCCAAGAAACAAGTTTTCCAATCTTGTGACCCCTGAAGTTTTCAGCAATCAAGGCCACCCCGGCACCGAATTCACCACCGGCACCAATTCCGGCGATGAAACGAAGTTCATAAATTTCATAAATGTTATGTACAAAGAATAATAATCCAGTCGCAATCGCGAACAAGAAGATGGTGTATGAGAAAACCTTAACACGGCCAAACTTATCAGCTAAAATCCCGAATAATAAAGCTCCAACAAACTTCCCAATGTTTGTAATTGATGAGGTTAATCCGGCTGCTGCGGGGCTAATATGTAAAGTTAAAATCATTGAAGATAACGCAAACGATAAAAACATGCTATCCATGTTCTCCAAAGCAAACCCGGTGGATGTAGATGCTAACGTCCTTTTTTGGTTAGTACTAAATCCCTTTGACTCTTTGACAATATCCATTTTATTCATCCTTTCAAAATACGAACTATATTATCTATATTTAATATATTATACGTATATTACCACTATTTACGATTAAAACAACCCTTTTTTACATAAAAAGGTGAATAAAAAAGGATGATTAAATAATTAATCATCCTTTTTGTTTTGTAAATTATCTTCGATATTTTTCTCACGTTGGGAAGCTTCGATACGAATTAGCATTTCCATTTGTAGTTGGTTCAATTGGCTTTGGTGTTTGTTATACTTGGTTTGTAAATCAACCTTGGCGTGCAATAGCTTCAATTCTTCTTCAGAACGTAGGTTAACGTGGTAGTCATTTCGACGGTCTAAATCGTCTTTTTCACCAGCACGGTTTTGACTCATCATGATGATGGGTGCTTGAATGGCGGAAATACACGAAAGTGCCAAGTTCAAAAGAATGAATGGGTATGGATCAAAATGCCATCCGAATAGTTGCATGACGTTAATGAACATCCAGCCAACTAAAAAGACAACAAATGAGATAACAAATCCCCATGATCCACCGACCTTAGCAACCTTGTCAGCTAAGCGTTTACCAAATGTGTAGTTTTCTTGTAGGGCCTTATCGGCATCGATTACTTTAAAATCTTCGTTGTTAATTTTTTGGGTTAAACGACGGTCAATCTTGTTAAAAGCCGCCTCGTCTTTTCGCATCGCTTTTTTAATATCAGCATATTGTTGTGCGTAATTTTCCATTGTTTCAACTCCCTAAAATATGTATAACCAAAAGTCTATACTTTATTAACCTAATATACAAAGATAAAAACTTGCAGCAAAAAAGCTATGGCATCAACCATAGCTTTTTTGTTTTATCTAAACGCCTTATCACCGATGTCGGTTCGATAAGCGTAGTCGTTTGAATCAACGTTATCCTTAATTGCTTGATTAACTTTTTCTTGAGCAGCCTTTAAATCTTTGTCTGAGGAAATTACCATCAAGATACGTCCGCCAGAGCTGACTAATTTTTCGTCTTGTTCTTCGACTCCCGCGTAGGCCAATGAAAGTTTCTCATCGCTAAATTGAGGAAGTGTAAGCCCGTTTTTATGGTTACCAGGATAGCCCTTAGCAGCTAAGACGTTGCCAAGGAAGTATCGGTCGGTTTGCCAATCAACGGTTTGTTCTTGATGGTTCATTAGTTTGACAATCACATCCCCCAAATCACCTTGCAACTGTGGCAAGATAACTTGAGTTTCCGGATCACCCATTCGAACGTTGAATTCGATGACTTTGACACCGTCTTTAGTCAGGATTAATCCAGCGTATAGAAAACCTTGGAACAAAATGCCTCGCTTGTGCATTTCAGCCAACACGGGTCTAATCACCTTCACTAACCCCTCGTTTAAGACGTCGTCACCGAATTGAGGAAGTGGACTGTAAGCGCCCATCCCACCGGTATTGGGCCCCTTATCACCGTCATAGATACGTTTGTGATCTTGTGCTAATGGCATGGTTATGACATCCAATCCGTTTACCATCACAATCATCGAGAATTCTTGACCATCTAAGTATTCTTCAATCAGAATTTCCTGGGTGGCATCATTATCAAAGATTTTAGCCAAAGTTTCCTTAGCTTCATCTAAATCTTTAATTATGAAAACCCCTTTTCCGGCAGCCAAACCGTTTAGTTTCACAACGATTGGGAAATCGTGTTCTTCCATGTACGAAAGAGCGTCATCATGATTACTAAAGGTCGCATAAGCAGCGGTTGGAACATCTGCTGATTGCATGACCTCTTTAGCAAACTCTTTGGAGCTTTCTAATTGAGCAGCTTCTTTATTAGGTCCAAAGACTTTCAAGCCAGCATCAGTAAAACGGTCAACAATGCCGTCACTAAGTGGTTTTTCGGGACCAACCACTGTCCAATCAATCTGATTATCCAAGGCAAATTCGATTAGACCATCGAAATCCAATTCTTCGATATCAACAGTTTGAACCCTGTCGATGACGTTCATCATTGGATTACCGGGTGCTACAAAAACTTCTCGATTGTCGTTTTTAGCTAAACTTTGTGCCATCGCATATTCGCGACCGCCTGAACCAATCAATAACCATTTTTCCATCTTCTTCATAACCTCACTCTAGTGTTTGAAATGACGGTTGCCACTAAATACAAGGGCAATGCCTAATTCATCTGCTTTATCAATTGAATCTTGATCACGGATACTTCCACCAGGTTCAACAATTGCTGTAATACCGTGTTTAGCAGCGAATTCCACACAGTCATCCATTGGGAAGTAAGCATCTGAACCTAATACTGCGTTTGCGTAATCTGACTTAGTTTCAGCCTTCTTGATAGCAATCTTAGTTGAGTCAATACGGTTTGGTTGACCAGAACCAACACCTAAAGTTTGATGGTCGGTGGTAACTACGATTGCATTACTTTTAACGTGCTTAACAGCGTTTTGAGCAAATGATAAAGCCTTCATTTGCTTTTCAGTTGGTTGTTTCTTTGAGACAACTTTGTATTCCGTTGGTTCTTCATGAAGTAAGTCACGTTCTTGAACTAACATTCCACCTAGCACACTTACTAAATCTTTCTTGTCAGGGTTAATTTTATCGAAATCAACAGTTAATAGACGGATGTTTTTCTTCTTAGCTAGTACGTCGTAAGCTTCGTCAGTAAATGATGGAGCAATTACGATTTCCAAGAAGATGGCATGCATCTTTTCGGCAGTGGCTAAATCAACTTCACGGTTTAGAGCAATGATTCCACCAAAGATTGAAGTTGAATCTGATTCGTAAGCTAGGTTCCACGCGGTTAATAGGTCGTCGGCAGTACCGATACCACATGGATTCATGTGCTTTAATGCCACAACAGTAGCTTGATCTGGAAATTCTGCGACAATACGAAGTGCGGCGTCTACATCCCTAACGTTGTTGTATGATAGCTTCTTACCATGTAATTGTTTTGCATTAGCTAGCGAATATTTTTCAGGAATTGGTTCCTTGTAGTATGCCGCTTTTTGGTGACTGTTTTCACCGTAACGCATTGCTTCTACCTTTTCATATGTGAAAGTTAGCTTTTCTGGGAATTCTTCTTTGGTTAGGTAGTTGGCGATTAATGCATCGTAAGCAGCAGTATGTCTAAATACCTTCGCTGCCAAACCGCTTCTGTATTCAGCATCAATTTCATCGGAGTCGTATCTTGCAATGTAGTCGTCATAGTCAGATACATCAGTAATTACGATCACGTCTTGGCTGTTCTTAGCAGCGGCTCTTAGCATTGAAGGACCACCGATATCAATATTTTCAATTGCATCGGCATATGTAACGTCTGGTTTTTCAATTGTTTCTTTAAATGGATACAAATTGACACAGACCAAATCGATTAATCCAATATTTTGTTCCTTTAGTTGTTGCATGTGTTCTTGATTGTCGCGACGAGCAAGAATACCAGCATGAATACGAGGATGTAATGTCTTCACACGACCATCTAGCATTTCTGAAAAATTAGTAATTTCTTCAACAGCAATCGCGTCAACACCATTATCCAATAATGTCTTCAATGTTCCCCCAGTTGAGACAATATCGTAATCACGTTGTTCTAGTTGCTTGGCAAATTCAACAATTCCATTCTTATCTGAGACACTTAACAATGCTAACTTTTTCAATTTAAATAACTCCCTTTTTAATTAATTGTAAAATCGTGCGTGGGTACAACTGATGTTCAACATCATGAATTCGATTTTCCAAATCTGCTAACGAATCACCTTCTTTTCTAAAAACTTCTTCTTGAGCAATAATCTGACCGGAGTCAATCCCCGAATCCACAAAATGAATCGTGACTCCCGTCTTATTAACTCCAGCATTATATGCATCTAGAATTCCTTGTTTTCCTGGAAAACTCGGTAGCAATGCTGGATGGATATTAATAATCTTGTTAGGAAAAGCATTTAGCAATGTATCACCTACAATACGCATATACCCGGCGAGTATAATAACTTTTACACCTTGTTCCTTTAATGCCTCTAAGATACGTCCCTCACGAATAGATCTTTTTTCACCCTTATGAAGCTCTTCTATCAAGACGTCAATACCTTTTCTTTTCGCTCTTTGCACTACATAAGCATCATGATGATCGCATACTAATAACCTAATATCGATTGGTAGCCCTGCTTCAGCAATGGCATCGAAGTTAGTTCCATTTCCGGAAGCAAAAATGGCAACCGGAAGCTTAGTCGATTTCAACTGCTTGTTGCTCACGTTTTACCACCTCACCAATCTCAAAATATTCTAGGCCGTTGTCTGTAAGGTAGTTGGTCACTGCTTGAACATACTCTTCAGGAGCAACTAATACCATGCCAATTCCCTGGTTAAATACCAAATCCATATCACTTTGATCAAGGTTTCCCCAATCTTGTAGGCACTTGAAGATATTTGGCACTGACCAAGATGAACGGTCAATTTTAGCAGTCAAATCATTCGGAATTACTCGAGATAAATTATCAGCAATTCCTCCACCGGTGATATTGGCAATTGCATGAATCGCACCAGACTCAACGATTCCCTTAACATAGTGGTAGTACAAACGCGTTGGGGTTAGTAATTCATCAATTAATGGTTGTGATAGTCCTTGGTATGTGGCGTTTAAATCAAGATTGGCATCCTTGATAATCTTTCGAACTAATGAGTACCCATTAGAGTGAATTCCAGATGACTTCAAACCGATTAACTTGTCACCCTCCTTAACGTTTTGTGCCCCTAGTAAACGTTTCTTGTCAGCAATTCCAACCGCAAAACCACTTAAGTCGTAGTCGTCTTGCTTGTAGATGCCAGGCATTTCGGCCATTTCACCACCAATTAATGAAAGACCAGCTTGCTTACATCCCATCACAACACCTGAAACGATTTCTTTTACTTCTTCTGGAAGCAACTTACCGATTCCGATGTAATCTAAGAAAAATAATGGTTTCGCACCTTGTGCCAAGATGTCATTGGCACACATTGCAACCAAGTCGATTCCGATTGTGGTATGACGTTTAGCCTGAATGGCCAACATCAATTTAGTTCCGACACCATCGGTTCCAGAAATTAGAACCGGATCATCGTATTTTGCAAAATGTGATTGAAGTGAATACATTGCGCCGAATCCACCTAGACCATCAATTACGCTTTGATCATAAGTAGAAGCGACCATATTTTTAATGGAATCTACTGCCTTTTCGCCACTCTCAACATCGACACCGGCTTCTTTATATTGGTTAGCCATTCACTTCATCCTCCTCATATAGATGTAGTCTTTTTGCTTCTGCATCATATGTTTCTTGGTAGTCATACAAAGGTGTTGGATACTTGCCGTCAAAGTAGGCTGTACACAAACCATGGTATTGATTGTCGCAATCAAGATCGATTGCATTGACTAGCCCCTCAACACTTAGATACTTTAAAGAATCAGCCCCGATGATGTTTTTAATTTCTTCAACACTGTGATTGGCACCGATTAATTCGCTCGGCTTTTGAATATCGATTCCGTAAAAACATGGGTACTTCAAATCAGGTGAAGCAATTCGAACGTGGACTGATTTCGCTCCAGCATCCTTTAACATTTTGACGATAAAACGACTGGTGGTTCCACGGACGATTGAATCGTCTACTAAGATGACGTCCTTGTCCTTGATGACTGATTTAACAACGGAAAGTTTCATTGAAACCCCGCGTTCACGTCGTTCTTGAGTTGGCTCTATAAATGTTCTGGCAACGTATTGATTCTTAATCAATCCCATTTCGTATGGAATGCCACTTTCAATTGCATATCCCATCGCCGCAGAAAGCGATGAGTTTGGCACCCCAATCACAACATCAGCCTTGGTTGGATTTTCGCGAGCCACCAACGCTCCCATACGTTTTCTAGCCTCATGAACCGAAACACCATGAATTACAGAATCAGGACGAGCGAAGTAAACATATTCCATTGAACAAATAGTTAGTTCAGTATCTTCGGTAAAGTGGTCAATCTTGATTCCAGAGTCATCAACAATAATGACCTCTCCCGGTTGAACATCTCTTACATATTCGGCTTGAACTTGATCTAATGCACATGTTTCACTACAGATAACCACAGCGCCGTCTTTTCTTCTTCCGACAACCAAAGGACGTAATCCATTGGGGTCACATACTGCATACATTGCGTCTGGACTAAGTAATACATAGGCAAAACCACCGTGCATTTGATTGGCAGCTTCCTTGATACGACCTAAGAAAGTTTCTTGATTACTAACTTCAATCAAGTCACCGAAAATCTCACTATCAGAATCAGATTGGAAGATAGTTCCAGTTTTTCTAAGCATTTCTTTTAGAGTGTCAGCATTAGTTAAGTTTCCATTATGTGATAGTGCAAAATGAGTTTCGGTGTTTTCAAACATAAATGGTTGAACATTGTTAATGGTATGGCTTCCAGCAGTTGCGTAACGAATGTGGCCTAGTGCTGCATTTCCATGTAATCGATCAAATGAATGTGGGTCATCAAAAATAGCTCCAAGTAAACCTTGTCCGCGATATCGGTTTAGTCGTTTATTAGCGTCAATGGCAAGAATTCCAGCACCTTCTTGACCACGATGCTGCAAAGCGTGGAGACCACTGTAAGCGACTTTGGCAGCCGGACCTTCAACACCCCAGACTCCAAAAACACCACATTCATCGTTTAAGCTTTTGACTTCATTTGGCATGATAAACTTTCCTTCCAGATGTTTTTTAATGTAGTCACATCATCAACATATTGACCATCTTGTAGTCGTAGATTGATTTGTTGACTATCGTCAGTTACTCCAATCAAATGGGCTTTTTTACCAGCTAGTTTTTCAAAGGCTTCTCGGTCTTCTTGGCTGACTGATACCACATATCTTGATTGAGTTTCTGAAAATAATTGTGCTTTAGTAATATCGATTTCACCATTTAAACCAAGATTGTTTTCAAATAATGATTCCAGTAGCGATACGATAATGCCACCTTCGCTCACATCGTGAGCAGATTCAATTAGGTGGTTATGAATTAAATCAAGAATTAAACGTTGGTTGCTAAATTCTTCTTCCAGGTCAAAATGAATTTTTCCTGAAATTTGGCCTTCTAGATGTTTTTGAATTTCTGAACCTGCAAAATCATCATTTGTGTCTCCAATAACGTAGACTAATTCCCCAGTTTCCGAAAAGTCAGATTTAGTGATGTATTGATTATCTTCAATTAAACCAACCATCCCAATCATTGGAGTTGGGTAAATCGCCTTGTTATCAGTTTCGTTATATAGAGAAACGTTCCCAGCAATTACTGGTGTATCGAATTTTTCACAAGCCTTAGAGATTCCTTCAACTGATTGATCCATTTCAAAGTAACTTTCTGAATCGTCAGGGTTTCCAAAGTTCAAGCAGTCAGTGATACCGATTGGCACAGCACCGCTAGCGACAATATTTCTAGCAGCTTCTGATACAGCAATTTGACCACCTAGCTTTGGATTAAGGTAAATGTAACGACCGTTGGCATCAGTAGTCATTGCGAGTGATTTATTAGTTCCGCGAACACGAATCACTCCTGAGTCACTACCAGGTTGAACGACAGTGTTGGCTTGAACACGACAATCATATTGACGGTAAACTGACTCTTTAGAAGCGATTGTGGGTTGCCCAATAATTGTCTTTACCATGTCGTTAACATCGCTGATAACGGGTGTTTTAGCTTCGTCGACGTTCTTCAAACGGTCAGGTTCAACAACATCATGTTGGTATTCAGGAACATCGTTAACCAAACTTGAAGTTGGAATGTCACAAACAACTTCACCATTATGAATCAATCTGTATTGTTTATCATCATTAACATGACCAATGACAACAGCGTCTAGGTGATGTTTTTCAAAGATTTCAAGAATTTCATCTTCATGGCCCGCTTTGACACAAAGCAACATTCTCTCTTGTGATTCGGATAGCATAATTTCATATGGTGTCATCCCAATTTCTCTTTGCGGAACTAAGTCTAAATCAAGATCAACTCCACTATTAGCTTTGTCAGCCATTTCAGCTGAAGAAGATACTAGACCAGCTGCACCCATGTCTTGAATTCCGACTAGGATGTCCTTGTGGTTATGAGTCACTTCCAGACATGCATCAACAAGTAATTTTTCCATAAATGGATCACCAACTTGAACCGCAGAACGATCAGATTCTTCTTCAGTACTGAATTGACTTGAAGCAAACGTTGCACCGTTAATTCCATCACGTCCAGTCTTAGCACCGACGTAGATGATGGAGTTTCCAGCACCTGAAGCTCTTCCTGCCTCGATGTCCTCTTGGTCCATCAATCCGACACACATAACATTTACCAAAGGGTTACCGTCATAACATGGGTCGAAACTAATTTCACCACCGACCGTTGGAACCCCGATACAGTTACCGTAACCAGCGATTCCGGCAACGACCTTGTCTAATAGGAAACGATTCTTGTCATTAGTTAGTTCACCAAAACGAAGGCTATCAAGTGAAGCCACTGGTTTGGCTCCCATTGAGAAGATGTCTCTGATGATTCCACCGACACCGGTAGCTGCACCTTCGTATGGTTCAACATAGCTTGGATGGTTATGACTTTCGGCTTTAAATACCACCGCTTGGCCATCACCAATATCTAAAACTCCAGCACCTTCCCCTGGTCCTTGTAGAACACGAGAACCATCTGACCAGAATTTTCTTAAGACAGGCTTAGAATTCTTGTATGAGCAGTGTTCGCTCCACATTCCTGAGTACAAACCAGTTTCGGTGTAGTTAGGCAAGCGGTGCAAAATGTCATTTGAAATTAAGTTATATTCAAAATCAGTTAAACCCCAGTCTTGGTAAATCTTTTGATCTTTAATATCTTGGGGTGTAATTGTCTTTGGATTTTCCATCTTGTTAGCTCCTAACGTGATTTAATAATGACTTGAACAACTTCAAGCCGTCAGTTCCACCTAAAATACTCTCAACGGCACGTTCTGGATGTGGCATCATCCCTAAAACATTACCTTGTTCGTTCACAACACCAGCGATGTTATCGCAACTACCGTTCGGATTGTCTTCATAAGTGAAAACGATTTGATCGTTAGCTTTTAATTGAGCTAAAGTTTCGTCATCACAGTAATAATTACCTTCACCATGGGCGATTGGAATATCAATCACTTCTGATTCTTCGTATTGGTCGGTAAACATTGTGTCGTTATTTTGAACACGAAGCTTGGACCAATCAGAGATAAATTCCATGCTAGTGTTGTGTTGAAGCGAACCTGGTAGTAAGCTTGCTTCAGTTAAAATTTGAAATCCATTGCAGACACCCAATACCGGTTTACCTTCAGCGGCCATTCCCTTAACAGATTCCATGACTGGTGCAAAACGAGCTACGGCACCACTTCTTAGATAATCACCATAGGAGAAACCACCTGGGATTAAGACACCATCATATCCATCTAGATTAGTAGCGTCTGAAGTAACTAAATCGACGTCTTCATTTAGTGAATCGCGGACTGCATAGTACATATCCATGTCACAGTTAGAGCCGGGAAAACTAATTACTGCAAATTTCATTTCGCCACTTCCTTTAAATCAAATTCAAATGATTCCATATTGTGGTTTACTAATAAGTCCTTAGCAATATCATTAACAACCTTCGATGCTTCATCTTCGCTATCAGCTTGGATGTTAACCTCAAAGTACTTTCCTTGTTTAACTGAGTCGACCTTGTCGTAACCCAAACGTTGTAAGGCGTTCAATACCGCTTCACCTTGTGGATCTAAAATTGATGCTTTGTGATGAACATAAATTTGTGCTAAGTACATATTTCTTCCTCCCTAAATGGCTGCTCGTAAACGATGTAGAATTTCTAGGTACCCTGGCATCATATCGCCAGCTTCTTTTCTAAAGACATCTTTATCTAGTGATTCGTTTGTGTCTTTATCAAGTAAACGACATGAATCAGGTGATATTTCATCAGCTAAAATAATTTCACCATTTTCGTTAATCCCAAACTCTAGTTTGAAATCAACTAAAGTAACGTTCATCTTGTCGAATAATCCTTTTAGGATTTGGTTAACTTTTAGACCATTAGCTTCTAGTTGAGTTAACTTATCAGCTTCGATTAAATCTAAACCAATTGCATCAGACTTCGTAACGATTGGATCGTGCAAATCATTGTCTTTATAAAAAAATTCGACAACTGGTTCTTTCAATGTTTGAAGATAATCAGTGCCGAATCTTTTTTGGAAATGTCCGGCAGCAAAGTTTCTAATCACAACTTCCAGCGGAATCATTTCAACTTTTTTATTTAATTGATCTGTTTCGTTCACACGTTCAATAAAGTGAGTATCAACGCCATTTTCGTTTAAGTATGTGAAAATCATACTTGAAATTTCGTTGTTAACTGCGCCCTTGTTTTCGATTAATTCATTACGCAAACCATCCCCTGCAGTGGTGTGGTCAGTATAGTGCACACGCAATACACTTGAATCATCGGTGGTATAAAGTTCTTTAGTCTTACCTGATGCAACTAATGTAGTCATTTTAATTCTCCTCATCTAAATAATTTAACGTCTTGCAATAATTGATCGATTGATGAACCAGTCACGGTGATGTGACCCATCTTTCTTTGATGTTTAATTTCAGCCTTACCATAATCATGAAAGTTCCAATTAGGATGGTTAACTAACTCGTTTCGACCGAGTGTTAAATTGTCACCCAATAGGTTCACCATAACGGCGTTATCATTTAACTTGATATCTGGTAAAGATAGATTACAAATACTTAAAATATGTGCTTTAAATTGAGAAACATTGCAGGCCTCAATAGTGTAATGACCTGAATTATGTGGTCGTGGTGCCAGCTCGTTAACAAGAAGTCTACCATCTTCCATTAAGAAGAATTCGATTCCTAAAACACCGACTAGCTTCATTTCTGAAGCAATGTTTTCGGCAATCTGTTCAGCATTTTTATGAACCTTTCCATTAGTTCTTGCTGGTACGATACTAGTGTGTAAGATATGGTCTTGATGAATATTTTCGCTAAGTGGGAAGACAATCACCTTGCCGGAAACATCTCGGTCTACCATTATGGAAACTTCCTGTACAAAAGGTTGCTTTCTTTCGTAGATCCACTCAATGCCGTCCAAGTGTTTAATGACTTCCTTTAAATCAGATTCACTATTAATGTCGAATTGACCGTGTCCATCGTAACCACCCTCTGCGGTTTTTAAAATCGCAGGAGTAGATATTTTTTGGTACGCTTTCAACAGATCGTCGGCGTTATTTACTGGCATGTAGTCAGTAACAGGTGCTCCAATGCTTTGTAAAAAGCCCTTTTCCTTGTTTCGGTTGCTAGTGATTTCTAGTTCACTAACTGGCTGTGGGATATATGTAGTATCCGAAACCTTTTTAATCGCTTCTTGATCGACGTTTTCAAACTCATAAGTTAAAACATCTGATTTATCAGCTAACTGCTTAATGGCTGTTTCATCATCATAGTCAGCGATAATTTGAAAATCTGCAACTTGTGCTGCTGGAGCGTCAGGTGTTGGATCTAAGACTCCAACCTTATAACCCATTTCTTTGGCAACCAGTGCCATCATCTGGCCAAGCTGACCACCACCCAAAATTCCGATAGTAGCTGGTGGCAAAATTGGTTTAGTGTAATTGTTCATTACTATCAATTGCCTCCCTTGTTTGTCTTTCACGGAAATCATCTAGACTTTGCGCGATTTTGTCATTGCTAATTGCTAAAATCTGAGCCGCTAACAATGCAGCATTCTTAGCACCAGCGTCGCCAATTGTGACGGTCGCAACTGGTACTCCTGAAGGCATTTGAACGATTGATAGCAATGAATCAACTCCATTTAAGGTGCTGGTCTTAACCGGAATCCCTATTACCGGTAAAATCGTATTTGCCGCTAACATTCCTGGCAAATGTGCTGCGCCACCCGCCGCAGCAATAATCACCTTATATTGTTCGTATTTTGCTGAACTGCCAAAAGCCTGTAATTCATTTGGCATCCGATGAGCTGAGATTATTTTAGTGTTATAACTAATTCCCAGGCTATCCAAAGTATCAATTGTTCCTTGTATTTTAGGCAAGTCAGAGATTGAACCCATTACAACTGCTACATCCATTTTTTAAAGTCTCCCCTCTAAATGGTTAAATTCATCATAACAAGTCAATTAACATTCGTCAACTAAAAAGCGAACGATATTTAAAAATAATATATTATAGTTCGTGAAAAATAGAATTTCGGCACAAAAAAGACCAACTTAGAAAGTCGGTCTTTTTTCACTATTTAAATTCAGGAAATGTCTTGTAAATCATTTTGTACATACGATATTGATCGTAGGCGTTAAATCTGTCGTTCAATGACACGATAATCACACGGTTCTTGTTTGGTAATTGACTAGTACTTACCAGACAGTTACCTGCCAATGGAGTGTATCCAGTCTTTAGACCATCCACGTGTAACGCTGCATCATATCTTAACCCACCAGCCAATAATTCATTGGCGTTCTTTAATGTTTGACCATTTTGGTGGTAACGATAGATTTTGGCATCATTGACGATTGCTGGATATAACTTCAATAAGTGGGAAGCAATCACAGCTAACGCTTTAGCAGATACCCTGTTGTAGTCATAGTGTGAACCATAGCGAATGTAGTATGGATATAAGTCGGCGTTTTCCAAACCAGATGAAGAAACGAAACGTGCTTGAGAAGCAATGCCCCATGCCTTCACTTGGCTGTTCATCTTCTTGATGAACTTGTTGTTAGTTCCAGATACCCATTGACCAAGCGCGATGGTTGCACTGTTAGATGATGCAATCAACGAAGCTTTGTATAGGTTTCTTACGGTGTATTTCTTGTTAGCCTTTAATACGTAACTACCTAGAGAATGATGTCTACTCATTCTTGCTAAACTAGGTGAGATTTTAACCTTTTGGTTCCATCCATTTTTGGTAGTTTGCGCCTTTTGAATCGCTAAGTATAATGTCATAATCTTAGCAGTCGAAGCAACGGCACGTTTGGATGTGGCATTTTTTTGGTAATAAACCTGGTTAGTATCCATGTTCATGACATAAGTAGCACTACTTGTCTTGTTGTACTTATCCATGGATTTGGTGTAATTACTGTTGGCATCGGCACTTGCACTCACAGTAACAAATGATGATCCAAGCATAAAGATAGCTAGAAAAGCTACCATCATGTTTTTGATTTTGCTCATTTAAATTTTATCCCCCTTAACGAAATCGATAGCTATATATTACAACGTTTTGGCGGGATTTTAGTTTACAAATTATTACATTTATATTATGAATATTAAAAAAGAGGCCTAATGATTAGGTCTCTTTTCTTTATTGTTATTTAATTGCTGATCTAACAGCGTCTTTTTCTGATTCAACCAATTCAACGGTACTTGTGATTGCTCTAGTATCCATCTTGATTTCACGGGTTAAACCTGGAGTGTCTAGTTTTGGTTCAAAAAATGCTTTGAATTCATCTAGACGAGTTCTGGTATGGAAGATGTTTGCGATAACTGTGATAAATGTGGCGAATTCCATGTCACCACCAACAGTATCTTCTAGCCATTGCCATTCGTTTCTGATCCAGTCCCATGCGAATTGTTGACCGGCTGGGTTTCTCAATACACCTGAGAACCAAGCACGTAAGTCTTGAGGTTTTACAACGCTACTGTCTTCAAAGTTAGCAACTAACTTACCTAGTAACTTAGCATCCTTTGTTAGAGTTACCGCAGCACAGATGTCTTGCTTGTAACTTGGGTCAGTTGATTGTTTGTATTCTTCAACCAATGAATCGAATTCTTCAGCGTTTGAGTAGTTCTTCATTTCATTAGCTAAGATGTATACACGGGTATCAGCAGGTAATGATAACAAGTTTGATTGGTGATCTTGGAAGATTGCGTGAGCAGCTTCGGCGAAGTCCTTGTTGTCATCGTATAGTGCAGCACCTAAGATGTATGGACGAGTCAACTTATCGTTGTTGCTTTCGCCATCGACACTTACTAGACCTAAGCGTTCTAGTTGCTTGTCACTTAGTTGTCTGAATAGGTTCTTCAAGTTATCTTCGTCTTCAGTTCCTGGTTCCACGAACTTCTTCAAGTTGTTGGCTAGTGTGTAAACGGAGTCGTTAATCACATTAGATTCACTATCAGCAAATTGTTTTAATACCGGAACAACGTCAGCGTATGACACTTGTTTTGCTTCAGCTAGTAAACGAAGGTCTTGTAGTAGTTGCATCTTATCAATTGGAGATAGGTTATCTGCATCGTTTAAGATGTCTTCTTGTAATGTGTCATCGTATTTAACGATAAAGTGTGAGTTGTTACCAACATTTACTCTAAATGGTTTGCCATTTAGTTTGCGTAATTCTTGGTAGTCACCTAAATCAACAGTTTCTTCACTAAAGATGTCAGGCGCTTGGTCATAGTTTGCGTTTAAAGGAATTTGCCAACGACGGCCTTCATCCTTACCTTCACCTGTGAAAAATTGCTTTTGAGCTAACTTCAAGCGGTTGTCTTCAACGTATGCGTTCACAACTGGGTAACCAGGTTGTTCTAGCCATGATTCCATAATCTTGCCTAAATCCATACCGGCAGCCTTACCAAGTGCATCCCATAAGTCAGCACCAGCGGCGTTACCGTACTTATGAGCAGCAAAGTAGTTCTTTAGTCCTTCACGTAGTGCGTCGTCACCGATTAAGGCGCGAACCATTACTAACATTCTGGCACCCTTGGCGTAAACGATAGCTCCATCAAATAAAGCATCGATTTCAGCTGGGTGATGAACTTCAACGTGAACTGATTGAACACCATCAACGGCATCACGTTTTAGTGCTGCTGGAACATCAGTAGTTTGGAATACTTCCCAAATGTTCCATGAAGGTTCGATTGCATCGATTGCAACGTATTCCATCATGTTGGCAAAACTTTCGTTCAACCATAGGTCATCCCACCATCTCATGGTTACTAAGTCACCGAACCATTGGTGAGCTAATTCGTGGGCAATAACTGTTGCAACACGTTGTTTTACTTCAAATGAAGTATTGTCAGGATCTAGTAATAGGTATGCTTCACGATAAGTTACTAGTCCCCAGTTTTCCATCGCACCTGCTGAGAAGTCAGGTAGCGCTAATTGCCATGAGTGTGGAAGTGGGTATGGAGTTTGGTAGAAGTCTTCGAAAAATTCGATTGAGCGCTTAGCAATATCTAGGGCAAAATCTAGTTCTTTGGCGTCGTGGGCTTTAGTACCGAAGACACCGACTTTTACACCACTCTTGGTTTCAGTCATCTTACTTTGCATATCACCAAAGGCAAATGCAACTAAGTAAGTAGACATTTTAACAGTTTCGTCGAAATAATGAACACCATTTTCAACTTTTACTTCTGGCATGTTTGCTAAAGCAGTTTCACCAGGTTGTTCGTCAAACTTAAGTGCTAGTTTAAATTTAGCTTTTGCTTCTGGTTCATCAATACATGGGAATGCTTGTCTAGCAAAGTTGGTTTCAAATTGAGTTCCTACTAATTGTTTTTGTTCACCATTAACTTGGTAATAAGATGGATAAATTCCCATCATAGTATCAGTTAACTTGGCGGAGTATTCAATATTTACAGCCACTTCACCGGTCTTACCTAAAGATACGTTAATTACTTCGTTGTCATTATCAACGTTAAATTCAACGGGGGTTCCATCTACTGAAACGCTTGTAACATCAAAGTCTTTTTCGTGAATACCGATTTCTGGTTCACTTGCATTACCGTAAATTGTGGTCTTTCCACTAAATTTCTTTTCACTACGGCTAACATCTAAATAGATGTCGTAGTGGTCAGGTTGAAATCGATTAAATAATCTAACTAATTCAGCCATTAAAAACGCCTCTCTTTTATCATCATTTTCTCATTATTTTTTAATTGTACGCTACCTATATATAAAATGCTACAAATATATTGTAGTAGCTAAAACGTTTTTATGCACATGCTAACATTTTTATAGTTTTCTTTATAAAAGATTTAATTACTTTAACAAAACTTAACTTTATAATCGTAGATATTTTTGAATTTGTAGTCTATTATTTTTATTATTAAATTAATAATAAAAGGGGAATATTTATATGAAAAAAACATCTATTAAAACTGCAATACTTTTCTCCACCTTAGTATTTGGAACAGTTCAAGCAAATGCTTTAGTGCATCAAAATGAAACATTCTCTGTTGTGGCTCACGCTGAGAGCGACACATCTACAACAAATATTAACCAAATTAAAGATTCAACTATTAAAAACATCCTGCTTACATCTGTTAATAGCCAAGAACACAAAGGATACCAAAACGCTTCAGAAATAACTAATGATGACTTACAAAATCTAACTAGCATTAACTATATGGGAAACGGATCCGATAAGATCCTTTCATTAGACAATTTCAATATAAAAAGTCTACCCAATATTAAATCAATCAACATTCAAAACGTTGATATGAGTAGTATTAAAGACTTAAGTCCTTTTGCTAAATGGGATAAACTATCAAGTATTTCATTAACGTATGATAAAATTTCTAGTGCTCAATTACGTACACTAGGGGAATGGTCTGCTAACGATTTAACTGATTTGTATTTATCCAACAACAATATTTCCGATATTTCATTTTTAAAGAACATTTCAATTCCAAACATAAAAACAATTAATGTTGGTTATAACAACATCAAAGATATTTCTCCAATCGCAGGAATTAATTGGCCTAAACTTGAAAACTTAAACGCTGAATGGAACAACATTTCTGACATTTCAGTGATTTCCACAGCAAACTGGCCAAACTTACAGTCTCTAGATGCTGACAACAACAACATCAGCGATATTAACGCGTTTGCTGATACTAATTGGACTAATTTACAAACAATTTCAGCTTCTGGAAACAAGATTCAAAATGTGAATGCATTGGGTGGTAAATCCTCCAAATTCAAGAATCTTGATGTTTTCCGAGTAGATAACAATGCCATTAACGACATCTCGTGGATGAGCGGATATAAATTCAATTATCAGTCAACCGCAAATAATCAAAATGTTACTGATACTCAAGTAATCACAAAACCTGAAAATGGACAAAGTGTTTTAATCCCAGTGACAATTAAAGATGTCACATTAGGAAATGGTGTTGACTGGACATACGTTGCAAGTGACGATAATGCTGGAACTAATTTAGAAGCATCAAATATTTCTGACCCTAATGCCACTATTATTGGAAATGACGGACAACCATTTAAACTAGTACAATCAAGTGAAACTGTTTCAAACAGTTATTCCAACGGTATTAAGGGAATCAACCTAAAATATGATGGTTCAAACACTTCCACAGTTTCATTTAACTTTGCTTCTAACTTTGGTATTAATCAAAACACATATTTCACCGGCCTATACACTTTAAAAGTCAACTGGGCAACTGCTAATACCCAAAGCAAAAACGTTAAAGTGACAGTAAACTATGTTGATCAAAATGGAAATCCTATTAGCCAACCGGAAACTAAGACTGTAAGCTTTACTGAAACTGGTAAAAAAGTCGACGCTACTGGAGAACAAATTTGGAACAACGACTGGAAAGCCACAGGAGACACGAATTACTCATTTAGCAGCCCATCAGTTGGTGGATATAAACTTGCTAATGAATCACAACAAACTATCAACGGAAATGTAAATAGTGATTCTGGTGATATCAACGAAACTGTTGTATACAAAGCTATCCAAAGTGACTCGAACTCTGACTCTAATTCACACTCTTCCGCTTCAAGTAGTTCTAGTGCTCAATCTTCCGCTTCCAGATCTGAAAGCCAAATCTCTAGCGCTCAATCTTCTGCTTCCAGCTCTGTAGCTGAAAGTTCTAGTGCTCAATCTTCTGCTTCTAGCTCTGAAAACAAAAACTCCAGCGCTCAATCTTCTGCTTCCAGCTCTGAAAGCCAAAGCTCCAGCGCTCAATCTTCTGCTTCCAGCTCTGAAAGCCAAAGCTCCAGCGCTCAATCTTCTGCTTCTAGCTCTGAAAACAAAAACTCCAGCGCTCAATCTTCTGCTTCTAGCTCTGAAAACAAAAACTCCAGCG
>NZ_JXDF01000030.1 GCF_001308195.1 Apilactobacillus kunkeei
TCTGCTTCTAGCTCTGAAAACAAAAACTCCAGCGCTCAATCTTCTGCTTCTAGCTCTGAAAACAAAAACTCCAGCGCTCAATCTTCTGCTTCCAGCTCTGAAAACCAAAGCTCTAGCGCTCAATCTTCTGCTTCTAGCTCTGAAAACAAAAACTCCAGCGCTCAATCTTCTGCTTCCAGCTCTGTAGCTCAAAGTTCTAGTGCTCAATCTTCTGTTGCCGGTAGCCACAGCAACAATGCAGGTAATCCAACATCAAAGAAGAGTTCTACTAACACTACTCCAAACAGCAAATCATCAGCAAATCATGGTAATAACGCTGGTAATCCAAACAGAACCGTTACCATCAAGCATGTAGATCCAGCTGTGCCGGGTAACAATAACAAAGCTTCTCATCATGATGCTGAAAGTAAAAACAAGTTACCACAAACTGGTGACAAAACTGAACAAAATGTGCTAATCTCTCTTGGTGCAGTTGCAATCGCTACTGCATTAGGACTAGCTGCATTTGCTCTACGTCGTAAAAATAAATAACGATTAATCAAAAAGACCCCTGAAATTAATTCGGGGGTCTTTTTTTAGAATAGAGAATTTAAGCGTTTTAAATCATTAATATTAAATTTACGATGCTTACCATCAACTAATTTATTACTCTTTTCGTCACGATTTACCAAACTATATTGAGATTGATCTTTAATAAATTCCTGAATAATTGCTTTTAACCACTTAGTGCTCTTAGTTTGGGTGATTTTCATCTCGACTTCTTTTTGAATAACTTGCGTAGCGTCGTTTAAATCCTTTTGTGAACTGGTAATATCATATGTATCATCGCCATAATCAAAATATTCGTTCATAAAATTGATATATTGTGTTTCTAGACGTTTACTTGGCCACCATGCCATAAGAATTGGTCGACGATCCTTAGAAGTTGAGTTTTCCCACTTTTGCCCATTTCTAAGAATCATCTTTGGTCGATACCACGTGTTAAATGTCAGGTACCCGTCTACAGTTGATATGTTTTGTTCATCAATCTTGTAAAACGCATTATTTTTCGAATAATTGTTTTGCGGATTATACGCTGGTTTTACAATTCCTGAAGTTTCCGCTCTTGAATTCGAGATTGATAAAATTAAACCAACTCCAAACAATGCTGCTACTATCATTGCACAAGTCGCAATCGACAATAGCAGTTTTTTGCGCAAGAAACTCAGCTGTCCTTTTTTCATTATAAGCACTCCTAGTTTCATATTATGGTACTAATTTTACCACAAAAGAATATTTCTCTTGCTTCATTGATAAAATCATGAAATATTAGATATTATTGTTTAATTCTAGGAGATGTTTATATTGAAAGCAAAGATGTTGTTTAGAATCATCTTGTACATAATTGGACTAAATATTTTAGCACTTGGTACAACACTATTCGCATGCGGAAAACTCGGGGTTAGTTCGTTAGTATCTGTACCACAAACTTTATCATTTATTTTAAATACTACTTTAGGTCATGCCACTACGATGTTCTTTATTATTTTGGTGGTCATCCAATTAATTATCATTAGAAAATTTGAATTAAAAATAGTTTTACAATTGGTCCTAGCATTTATTTTTGATTGGCTGGTTGATTTTTATGGATTAACCGTTGGATTGAAACGGATTCCATTACAGGGATATGATGAAAAAATCCCGGTAACTTTACTAGCTATTCTATGTACAGCATTAGGGATTTTTATGATGGTAAAAGCATCTTTCGTCCTAATTCCAGCTGATGGATTTGTTAATGTCATCAGTGATAAATTTAGTAAACCATTTGGCCAAATGAAGTTTTGTTTTGACGCATCCATGATTGTCATCACAATCATTTTGGGCTTAATATTCCTACATTACGTCACTTCAATTGGAATTGGGACTGTTTTAGCAGTTCTATTCGTGGGCCAATTGATCAATCTATTTAATTACATTGTGGATAAGACTAAAAAAGCTTAGAGCGATAGCCCTAAGCTTTTTTATTATTTAAAATTACGTCGGTATCCTAAATACGTTGAGACAACAAACGCTATTGGATATATAACAAAGAGAATAAAGTCGAAGTGGCCGCCCAAAATTAAGTTGAAACAAATAAGAACCGTCATTATAGCTACTAATGTAATTAAATTTTGAATGATAAAACTTCTGATAGCTATTTTTCGTTCACTGTCGTTACTATAATCATATTCATCTAATCCATGGTTTTTCGCAACAATATTCATATATGTTAATGCAATTAAAACGGCTATTGAATCTGCAAAAATCATACCAATCGCAATATTGGAAGTATCGTAAAAGTTCCCTATTCCAAGTGATACAAAGATTGAAACAAACAGAAAGATAATCAGTCCAAATGCCACCTTGTTGGCAGCCTCAGAAATTACCTTATTGGTAAATTCATCAAATGGTTCATTAATACCGTAAATAAATTTAACTAACTTCGTAAATAAAGATTCCTTCATATTCATTCACCTCATTTTTTAAATTGACGACAATACTGAGTATAGATTGCCACCAAAATACCAATAAAACAACCAATAAAGGATGGAAAAATACTTTCGGACATTCCCAAATATCTAAACCAAACCGAAATTGGATACATAGCAAGTGACAAAGTCAATACAGTCGTGAATATTCTACTGATAATAAATCTTTTACCATAAATCTTTCGTTCTTCTTCATTATCAAATTCATAGCAATCCAATTTATTTTTTCTAATGATTCTACTCATATATGCACTTGCAATCAAATGCACAAATATATCAGCCATAATTACACCACTTACTACATTCATAGGACTGAACCATCTTATCAGTACCATCAACGCATATGCTGACATAAGAAGATATACCATTAACCCCATCGCGATTTTATTTCCAGCATCGTTAATGACATCCCTGGCAAACTCATCAAACGGTTTGCCAATTCCATAAAAATATTTAACTAGTTTTATAAACAATGATTCTTTCATCGGCTATTCCACTCCTTCATTCCAAAATAAAGTATTTAAATCTGTTTTTAGTGCTTTGGCAATGTTGAAACATAGTTTCAAGCTCGGATTGTATTCTCCCTTTTCAATCAAACTTAACGTTTGGCGGGAGATACCAACAGATTTAGCCAAATCCTTTTGCTGCACATTTTCTTTTGTGCGTATTTCTCTAACACGATTTTCCAAAATGTTGCTCCTCTGATTATCATGTGATTTTTATATTAATTTAGGTAATATATATATTCCATATGTAAACTATATATTACATAGGATTAAAAAACAAGTAATTATTTCAAATAAAAAAGACGCCAATTTCTGGCGTCTTTTTGCGTATCTTATTTATCAACATAATCTTTAATTTCTTCTTGATGTATTCTATCTTCGAGATTCTTATGAATTTTGTTTAAATATATATAATTATCAAGATCTCCATAGAAAACATCTTGAAGTTTATCAATGAAGTTCTTTTGTGTCTCCAATACAGGTATAAGTGATCCCGACCATCCAAATTCTTTATGAAGCGGATAAATTTCTTTCAACGAAATTTTTTTATCTTTAATTATTTCAAAAAAGGGAATAGAATCCTCATAATTAAAATAATAGTTAACTAAATTCATTATATTTTTAATACAACAAATATCATTACTTCTATTCAATTTTTTGAGTAGCCAATCTTTGCTCTTGGCATTTATAGCACCAAAAAAAGAACTCCAAAAAGACCGATGAATTTGAAAACAATCGGAATCATCATCTAAAAATTTAGATAAATATTCTTTAAAGTATTCACTATCCCATAGATTGATTAGGAGATTACTATAATCATTAAAATAATTGATAAGTAAATCATCGCGATATGTCTTTTCTAATAGTGAACTTATAAAATATTCATTATCAATAAGAAATTTAGCAATACCATATTCAAGTCCACATAAAGTCTTTGTCATACATTTTATGCAAATATCAATTAGATCACTTTTGTTAGAAATATTCTTAAAAATGTTTTTAAACAAGTCAACATCTAAGTCATATATTATCTCATACGCGTCAACCTTTAGACTTCTACTGATAATTTCTTGAATGATTTGAGTATTTTCTTGTACCCGATTAATAAATATATTTAGCCTTACGAATTTCATTTGTTCATCATTCATACAATGGATTACATCTTTTATGTCGGCAACAAAACCATTTTCAATTGTTTGATTGGAACAAATAACATTATAATAATGGACAGGATGTTTAAATAATTCATCCGAAAAATCTTTCAAAAAATCTTTAATACCATATTCACATGCCAAGATATTTACAAAGTAAAAGTTATAATTATTAATATCATTTTTCATAATTTCAGATATAAACAGTTTCTTTTCTTTATCATCGAAAAAAGCAATTAATCTATTTATATTACATATAAAATTACTGTTTTTTAGAATCTTACTATATGAATCGTATTTCATTAGATATCCAGGCAAAACATCTATTTTTAATTTATCATAAGCAGCATTTTTAATGCTGCCTTTCAAATAATAACTCAACATTGCATAACCTAATTGAAAATCATCAAATTCATTAATTTGGGTAGGAGAACAACTACCGTCGTTATGTGCAAAAAAGTAATCAACACTCATCAATTTTTTATAATCACTATTTAAATTACACATTTTCAAAGATTCCAAAAGGATTTGTTCACTAATAGTGTCTTTAGCATTTAAGTTTTTTCTAAAGTTTCTTACTATGAATGAATCAATTTCTGAGCAATTAGGAACTTTTACCAATAAGCTAAATACTAAAGAAATAAAATTAGTAAATCTTTCATCACTCGGCAAGGTCCAATTTCTCACACAAATATCTCTTTTCCCATTAAAAGTAATATTAGTTATATGTTTATCTAATAATTTATCACATAGATGAATAACAAATTCAATAAAATTAGAATTATCTTTATCAAAACACGCTTTGATTTCCTCAATGCATCTTTTCGGGTCCAAAAATATATCTTCTTTATTTAAATCTGCCCCCAAATTTTGAACTATAAAATTAACAGAATTTTCTATTAAATCATTATTAAACTTCATTAATTTGAATATTAATAACAATATTCCTCTTATATAATTTTCTCTGATTGAAGAATTCAAAATCTCTCTTGCTATTTCAAAAAAATAATAAGAATAATAGTTATTATCATCATCCTTATCATTTAAACTGGTGAAAATATCTATTATCGTATCATATGCTTCATCTGGAATTAAAGAACCATACTTAGATATAAAATTCAACTTTTGAGGGATATCAAGTCTACTTTTAATTTTTTTATATATGTTAGAAATATCAATTTCTAATTTATTTAAATCGTTAATGTCCGAAATAAATGATAAAGCGTTATTTATTGCTATAACTATCGTTTCATTTCCAATCAAATCAATAAAAGTTGTTTCTAAAAGATTGTTTTTCTTGAATAAATAAACATAAAGAACATAATCCCTAAGAGATTGATCTGAAACGCTGGCGATTCTTCTTTTATAAACATCACACAACTCATTTTTTTCTAAATAAGATAAATTATCGTTAAATTCTAATTCTTTTTGCCCAATGTAACCAATAGCTTTAATAAAATGTTCGCTTTTCAAATCAAGCTTATTAAATACCGAAATCAAAAATAATGTATCTAAAATTGAATTACTCTTATTTATGTCCTTTATGATACTTTCATAGTAGCTAGTAAGTATATTCTTAAAATTATTAGACAAAGCAATGCCTTTGTTTATTGCCAGTGCACAAATAATACTGTGACGTGGATTGTTTTGAATTTTTCTTAAATCATTATCTGAAATTTGATTTTCATACCTTAAAAAGGATCCTTCAACCAATATTTTTTTTAGAGTATTAGAATTAGGGGCCTCTAAATTAATCACTTTATAATTATATTGACTAATATCATTTTTTAAATCAGAAATAATATAATCTCTTATAGTACATAGTATCTTAATATTGTACATTTCACTATGGAGCAATGAAAGCAGATGCTTTAAATCTTCAATCTCATTTATATCATCAATAAATATGTAATTATTTCGTTTTGTTGATAAATAGAGTTTTAAATTATTTGTAACGTTAGTTGAATTACTTTTTATTAAAATACAATTATTTTCCATATTTTGTTGAAGATACTTAATTATCTCAACCGAACTTTTAGTTTTTCCCACCCCAGGTTTACCTGTAATTATTGTTATATCATTGTACTCTATGGATTCTTGTATTTTCCCTAATTGGTCATCATGCTCAATGTATGGATTACTTATAGGTGCATTGAGTTCACTTTTATCATGGATTGAAATAAAATCTTGTAATCCAAATATTTGATCTGTTCCCTCTTCAAATCCACAAAAATCAACTGCGATTTGATAGTAATTTTGCAATATATCATATGCCATCGATGTTGAAGATATTAATTCTAAATCGCACGGATCCGCAATTCTTTTAAGTTCCTCTTGTTTATAAGCAGGAACGTTATTCCCACCATAACAGCAAATTATCTTGCTTATACAGTTAATACTTATTTTACTTTTATCCTTAGCATCTTGAATATCGTTCTCTAGTTTTTTTATTGCATCTAAACGCGTACCATACATCACAAGTATGTATTTTCCATTACCATCCATTACATAACTATCAGGTGTACCAGCGGTTGTCTTATTTGTTCCTTGCATCGATCCTGGATCGCAAAAATTTTCCTTAAGATTCCAATTATTTTTTTCATATAAATATCTATCACAAAATTTTTGGAACTGTCCTCCTTCCATTTCTTTAATTGATTGTTCAATTTTGTTTATTCCGTTAATCAAATAATTATTCCTCTCTTATCTTATTTATGATATGGACTACCTTCATTGATCATGAAAGCACGATAAATTTGTTCAGTCAGTACCAAACGCATCAATTGATGTGGCAAGGTAAAACGACCAAATGAAATTTGGGTGTCAGCACGTTTCAATACCTTTGGCGCTAGACCAAGTGATCCACCAATCACAAAAGTGATGTCTGAATGACCATATGTGGCCAACTTATCGATTTCTTTGGCGAATTCTTCGGATGCACGTTCTTTACCAAGAATGGCTAATGCATATACATATTCCTTGTCGGCAATTTTGTCTAAGATTCTAGTTCCTTCCTTATCCATAACGTCTTGAATCTCTGATTCACTAAGGGATTCAGGCGCTTTCTCATCTGGAACTTCGATAATCCGAAACTTACAAAAACGTGATAAACGCTTGCTATACTCATCAATTCCGGCCTTAAAATATTTTTCTTTTAATTTTCCGACCACAACTAGCTTAATATTCATTTGTGAAATCTCCTTTTTGAAATTTTGAACCACTATATTTAGTATGTGGAAATGTTGTTAACTACTACTAATATTGTCCACAGATTGTCAAGGTTTTTCACGAGTTATCCACATCTGTGTATATGTCATTTTGACCCGTGTAACACTCAAGAAATACTGTCACACAGCCGTTTCACAATAGTGCATTTTCCGTGTAACTTTCTTTTCCACAATGTTACCCACAGAGTTATCCACATGAGGTGGAAAACTAAAAAATAGCGATAATTGTTGATTTTTCGGGCATATATATAGATCTAAAAAATTTTCTTTTTTCTAGTTATACACCGAATGTATGTTTTTTTCTTTGTGAAAAGTTTTGGATTAAAATTTCACAAAGATTATTATACAAAATTAAGTAATCGTTCGTAAAATTTTATATAAAAAAAGCGTTGAATTTAATCAACGCTCTCATAAATAGATGGTAGTTATTTAGTTGGTAGTTCGCCTTCCACGATTTGATCTAACGTTGTCATAGAAGGGATAAAGAACATGTTACCGGTCACTGGATCAGAGAAATCTAGCAAGCGGTCGGATTGGCCAAACATGTTTTCAAGCATGCGTTTAGTAACTGTCCAATGTCTAGCATATCCAATGAAGTATGTTCCGGTCTTGCCTGAACTAGGATCTGAGAATGGGACATTCATTCTGACAATCTTGTGTTCCACACCATCGTCGTTATCTTGAGATGCGACGTTATGTGAGTTTTTTAGTTTTTCGTCATCCTCTAGTTCCAAGTCGGAGTATTTCTTTCTACCGATTGCCTTTTCTTGGTCTTCGGTCTTTAGTGCATTCCAAGCATCCATATTATGGATGTATTTTTGTGCGAATGCGTATGAACCATTTTCAAAATCGGGGTCTTCATCCCCAATGATGGCGTATCCTGAAGCCTTTTGAATTTCAGGGTTTTCGGTACCATCAACGAAACCGATAATGGCACGTCCTTCAAAATATCTGAATCCCTTAGTTTCATCTTCCACCGTAGCAAAGTCGCGGTAGTAGTTTCTGATTTGACTGGCTACTTCGTACACAACAGCTTCTGAATCAGCACGAATGTGGATAAATAAATCGGCCGGGGTTGCTGGTGAAGTGTATTTAGGTCCCTTCACTGGTTTAAAATCTTCTAATTCTTGTGGTTTCTTAGCATCAGCGAATAAGTAGTCCCAAATTGAGTTTGAAAAACCAAAAGCGACCTTTAAATGTTCTTCTGGATATCTGATATTCATTGAGCGTAAAATTGCTTGTTCTCTAGATACTAACTCTGCGACTTTCTCACGGTCATCGTCAGCGTTACTTCTATTAATAGTTAGGGTTGTAAATAGTACATTTTTTCCCGCATCTTTATATACATCTTGTGCGTCAGTAGGATCGAATGGCATGGTAGTACCTTCTTTCGTTATTTATAATGATTATAAACTAATAATCAATCTTATTATAACCCATTTTCCCCCACCATGAACGATAAAATTTTTAAAAAATTGTTAAAATCGTGAGCATATATTATCATAAGTTTTTATTTAGCATTACAATGTTGGTGTATAAACGTAAAGGGGGAATTATTCATGACCAAACTAACTACTGACGAAGGTCAACCATGGGCAGATAATAATCATTCATTAACTGCTGGAAATCGTGGCCCTGTTTTATTACAAGACTACCAATTAATTGAAAAATTAGCTCACTTTAACCGTGAACGTATCCCAGAAAGAGTTGTTCACGCTAAGGGTGCCGGTGCTAAGGGTGTCTTTACTCTTACCCGCGATATGAGCGACTACACCAAAGCCGACTTATTCAATGGTAAGGGTAAGCAAACACCACTTACTATTCGTTTCTCAGAAGTTGCTGGTGAATTAGGTTACCCTGATACCATCAGAGATGTGCGTGGTTTCGCAATGAAGTTCTACACTAATGAAGGAAACTATGACATTGTTGGTAACAACACACCTATCTTCTTTGTTAACGATCCTTTGAAGTTCCCAGACTTCATTCACTCACAAAAACGTGACCCTGCTACTCATCTTCGTTCAGAAGATATGCAATGGGACTTCTGGTCACACTCACCTGAATCACTTCACCAAGTTACCTATTTAATGGGTGACCGTGGTAACCCAGCTAGTTACGCTAATATGAACGGTTATGGTTCACACACATTCAAGTGGGTTAATGCCAAGGGTGAAGCATACTGGGTTAAGTACCACTTCATCTCAGAACAAGGTGTTAAGAACATGACCGAAGACCAAGCATCCAAGGTTGCTTCTGAAAACACCGACTACTTAATTCAAGATTTATACGATCGCATTAAGAATGGTGACTATCCAAAGTGGAAGGTATGCGTTCAATTAATTCCTTACGAAGAAGGATTAAACTACAAGTACGACATCTTTGATGTTACCAAGACCGTTTCTCACAAGGACTACCCACTACAAGAAATCGGTGAATTCGTATTAAACGAAAATCCTGAAAACTACTTCAATGATGTTGAAGAAGCATCATTCTCTCCTGCAAACCTAGTTCCAGGAATCGAACCTTCAATGGATAAACTATTACAAGGTCGTTTGTTCGCATACAAGGATGCCGCTAGATACCGTTTAGGTGCCAACTACGAACACCTTCCTGTTAATAGTCCAAAGACTGAAGTTCACAACTATGCTCGTGACGGTTACATGTCACAAGGTCAAAATGGTGACGTTAACTACGAACCAAACCAATATGAAGATTCTCCACGCGAAGATCCTCATGCAAAGATTAAGCCATTTGCAGTTGAAGGCGAAGCCAACAGCTACAAGACCTATGACGAAGACCCATACTCACAAGCAGGTGCCTTATACCACGTCTACTCAGACGATGAAAAGGACCGCTTAATCCAAGCTATCAAGAAGCACTTAGGTAGCGTTAAGAGCCATGACACAAAAGTACGTCAAACTAAGTTATTCTACCGTGCAGATCATGACTATGGTAAGCGAGTTGCTGATGCTTTAGGCCTAAATATGGATGAAATTACTGAATAATTGATAAAAATAACACCGCTATGATTATTGTCATAGCGGTGTTTTTAGTAGTTTTGTTTCATTTTGTAACAATTAATAATATAACTGTAACCATGTAATAACGTTACTGATATATAACTCCGATATAGTATTAAACATCATAAGAAATCGAAGAAAAAATTTTTAAGGTTTATATAAAGGAGTTATGTTTCTTGAATAACGTTACAAAATCTTTTATCAAATTCACAGTAATCGCATTTACATCACTATTAATTTTATTTGCAATCAACTTCGCTAAAAACGACGTTCACGCTGATGCTTCAGTTAACTGGCAACATGTTGCTGAAAAGAACCTAAGCAAGAAGAACATTGCCGCAAGACGTTGGATTTCATTCCACGAATCAACTAACAGATACTACGCAAGAAACGGTGTTTGTTACGGTAAGTTCCAATTAGATATCAGCTACCTACACGGTGACAAATCAAAGAAGAACCAAGAATTAACTGCCAACAGATATGTTGCTAGTCGTTACGGTTCATGGATTAACGCCAAGAAATTCTGGCAAAGACACCACTGGTACTAAAATAAAAAGCAGCCTAGCTAATCGCTAAGCTGCTTTTTTTATTGTCTAAACATGATTGCTTTATTATTTTTTTGAAGAATTTCTTGGTATAGCATGTGAGCGGATTCGATTGTTTGGTTAGATAGGTGCCAATACTTACCTTCTAGGTTACTAACATCTTGTAAGTCACTAAGATCAATGTCAGTTCTTAGGATGTATTCCGCCGCAAAGTTATGGTTATCAATTGCTAAATGATGACTACCATCAATGTCGTAGTACGGATTATTTTCTAAAATATCGACGACATCTTGTAACAAGGCGTTGGCAGTTGGCTTTCTTCCGGCCCCCTGACCTAGAAAACCAAGTGGTCCGATGGTATCTCCAGTTAGTTGGACGTAGTTTAAGTTACCGTTGACGGTCGCAATGGTGTTATCAACCGGGAATAATGTTGGTTCAATTGAAATTGCTAATTTGTCTTGATTGTACAATCTAGCCTGTCCAATTAATTTGATATTCATGTTACGACCCAAGAAGAAATCGACATCTTCCTTTAATAAGTTTCTGATACCGACCTTCTTAATCGCATCCCCCGGTTTAACAAGTGTATTAAACGCTAAATCAGTCGAAATGCATAACTTATTTTCAACATCATAACCATCGATGTCGGCTGTCGGATCAGCTTCAGCGTAGCCCATGTCTTGCGCCTGTTTCAGTGCCTCCTTAAAACTGACGTGTTGATTCACAATCGCATCGATAATGAAGTTACTGGTCCCGTTTAAGATTCCCCCGATTGATTGAACATCATCAATTCTAAGAACACGTTTAAGGTTTTGAATCCATGGGATTCCACCGGCAACGCTGGGTTCAAAACGAAATGACACATGATTTTGTTTGGCTTCATTGATAAATTCTTCCATATATTTGGCCACAACCGCCTTGTTGGCAGTAACCACATTTTTGCCCGCTTTAAAAGCATCCATAATCATCTCATAAGCTGGATGAATGCCACCCAGAGTTTCGACAATCACCTTAATGTCATCATTATCCAAAATTGATTGATAATCATTGGTCTTATTTTGTGTTGCGTCCACCTTTTCTTTTCTAACCCAGATGGCTGCTACGTTTAACTTTTCCTTTAAGCGTTGACTTTCATCAATGATTTCTTTGACCCCACCACCGACTGTTCCAAGTCCTAAAATTGCGATATCCAATCCGATCACATCTTTTCTTTTTGTATGTGTATAATAAACACTTGTTTTTTATTAATAAACAGATTATCATGTAATCAAATCTTTTTCAACCACACAGGAGGATATAAATTATGGAAAAATATACTAGCACAAGAGATAAAAGCGTCGAAATTAGTTCGTTTGATGCGATTATCAAAGGATTTTCAGACGACGGCGGATTATTCGTTTTACCAGAGTTAGCCGATCATAATATTAATATCGATAAAGTTATCGACCAAAGTTACCAAGAAATTGCTTTCGATGTTGTTAAAACATTGCTACCTGATTTTTCAGATTTCCAAATCGCTAACAGCATCCATGAAGCATACGATGATGGCTTTGACGATTACGAAGTTACACCCATCAAAGATGTCGATAATTTCTCAGTTCTAGAATTATTCCATGGCCCTACCTGTGCATTCAAAGACGTCGGTCTTCAATTATTACCAAAGCTAATGCAACAATGTCTCCCTGAAAACAAGCACGTGATGGTATTAGCCGCTACCAGTGGTGACACCGGTACTGCTGCCCTTGCTGGTTTCAAAGATGTCGACAAGATGGGAGCAATGGTCTTCTACCCTCAAAACGGAGTCAGCATGGTCCAACAACAACAAATGCTAACTACTAAGGGTTACAACACTAAAGTTGCTGCTATCAATGGTAATTTCGATGACGCGCAAACTAACGTCAAAAAAATCTTTAACAACCAATCGCTAAAGGAAAAACTAGGTGACGACAACTCACTATCTAGTGCCAACTCAATTAACATCGGTCGTTTAGTTCCACAAATCGTTTACTACTTTGACGCTTACAAACAAATGGTTAAAAACGGCAAAATTAACGTCGGTGACGAAATCATCTTCACTGTCCCTACCGGAAACTTCGGTGACGTTTTAGCCGGTTACTACGCCAAATTATTAGGTCTACCTGTAAAGAAGCTAGTAATTGCATGTAACTCCAACAAAGTTCTTGCCGACTTCTTCGAAAATGGTGTCTATGACAGAAATCGTCCATTCTTCAAGACCATTGCACCAAGTATGGATATCCAAATTTCTAGTAACTTCGAACGTCTTTTGTACTACAAGAGCGGCGAAAACGTCGACTATGTCAAATCACTAATGGATGATTTGGAACGAGACGGTAAATACGAAGTGCTTCCTGAAATTTTAGAATCAATTAAAGAAGATTTCATTTGTGGATACAGCGATGACGATGAAATCAAAGCATCCATCAAGGAAGTCTTTGAAAAATATCATTACCTAATGGATCCACATACTGCTTCCGGATACCGTGTTACACGTGAAACACAAGCTAAGTATCCAAATACTCCTGTCGTAATGCTAAGTACCGCTAGTCCATACAAATTTGTCGATGCGGTCGCTGATGCCATCATTGGTGAACACCGTCAAAGTCCAATCGAAACTAGTGACCTATTAGTTGAAAAGACTGGTATCGAAATGCCCGAACAACTAAGACAAATCTGGCATGATGAAGCTGTTGTCCCTGCCAAAATCAACCCTAACGAAATGGAAGACTTGGTAGTCGACACAATAAAGGATGTGTTTAAAAATGATAAAAGTAATAGTGCCCGCAACTAGCGCCAACATTGCGATGGGTTACGACTGTCTTGGTATGGCCGTTAATCTGTTTACAGCGGTCAAAATTGACGAAGCTGATAAATTTAACATTACGGGTTGTGACGAGGCCTTCCAAAACAAAGATAATCTGGTCTATCAAGGTTTCATCCAAGGATGTAAACATTTAAACCGAGCAGTTCCTACCATCTCAATCGATATTCAAAGTGAAATTCCTGAATCCCGCGGTCTCGGTAGTTCATCTGCTTGTGTCGTCGCTGGAATCATCGGTGCGTTTGAATACTTCAAAGAAGAAGTCGATAAGGATGTTATCCTTCAAATCGCTACTAAAATGGAAGGTCATCCCGACAACGTCGCCCCCGCCATCTATGGCGGATTATGTATGGCCTTTGAAGATAGCAATGGTCACTACGACGTCATCAAGTACCCGGTAGATGATTCTTACTACTTCACTGCCGTTATTCCCGACTTCAAGGTATCAACCAACGAAGCCAGAAAGATTGTTCCAAAGGAAGTTAAAACATCAACGGTAGCCCATCAACTATCACATTGTTTAGCGATGTTAAACGCTCTATCAACTGGTGACATCAAACAACTAAACGATGCCATCGACGACCGTTTGCATGAACCCTACCGTCAAAAACTAATCAACGGCTTTGATGAGGTCAGAAAAATCGTCAAAGAAAACGATTCTGTCGTATATATCAGTGGAAGTGGATCAACGCTAATAATCATTAGTAATTCAGCTGATAGACGTGATAAAATAATAGAAGCGTTGCAAAAACGATTCGAAAAATTCAGCATCAAAAATGTTGAAATTATGAACTAACGGTGGTGAGAACAATCAGTAAGTATTATATTGTCGATGACTCGCTTCTACCAGAAGCATTCGGGAAGGTCATTGAAGCAAGAAAAATGATTGATAACGGGGAAGTTAGAAACGTAAGTGAAGCCGTGAAAAAGGTCGGCATCAGTCGTGCTAGCTACTATAAGTACAAGGACTACGTTTATGAAGCCCAACAATCATCATGGCAACGAAAAGCCGTTATTTCATTTTTACTAAGTCATAAAAGTGGTATCTTATCCAAAGTTTTGAATTCAATTTCAAACCGCGATGCCAACATCTTAACAATCAACCAAAACATCCCCATCAACGATTCAGCCAGTGTCGTGATTTCACTGGACTTGAGTCAAATGGATGGAACAATAGATGAATTAATCGCAGATATCAGTGCAATTGATGGCACAAACAAGGTTAACCTAGTCGCTGTTGAGTAATTAGACACAAAATGTTAACATCATGTCTAATAAACAGAAAGGAAATTACAATGGATAAATTGCAATTTATGGATTACACTTTCATGTTTAATCCTGACCATTCTACTTACACCAACAACGAAGAAGGGTTAACCTTTTTTACTTTAGATGGTGGAGTCAGAATCAAGATTAGGTTCAAAAATGAACGCCTTGTATTGCTACCACAATCTGGCGTTACCATTAAAAAAGCCGATGATAAGACCTACCGTATCATCGCCAACGAATACCAACCCGTATAGGGCAAGGAGATTTAAATGAGAGAAGTTCAAATCAGACAGTATCATTTGAGATACGACGACGATCAAATCGACGACTATTTCGACGAAAATAACGAAAGACTGGCATTCAATGCTGGAAGCGACTTATTGCTAGTTGTTGATGTCGATAACGACCATCTAACGTTTCATCCCAATGGTGGCGACTACGTTTCAATCGAAGAGATTGATTCTACCCACTATGAACTAAAATCTGACTTTTAAAATAGGAGACTGCAATGCCTCAAATAGCTTTTCATGATTACACCATTTTCTATCAAGACCATATGCTACCCTTTTTTGATCAAAAAAGAGACGCTATCTTATTTGTAAAATATTTGGCTGAAAACGATGGTGGCAAGGCCTATGATGATGCCCAACTAGTAGTTGAATACGATGATGGCATCATGTTTACACCGCTTTGGAACATCAAAATCAAACAAACTAACGATAAAGAATTCATTTTAGACTTCAAAGGATAATAAAAAAGACTCAGCGATAGCTGAGTCTTTTTTTATATTGTGCTTGTCTTTGTTTTAGTCATGTATGAGGCTGGTTGTTCTTTGGCTACCAAAGCAGCAACGTTTCTCATATGTTCACCAAAAGTATCGATTAATTCTTGAATATGATTGTATTCAGGATGTTCAGATAGTCTCTTTAGTCTTGTGCAAATCACGCGACGTTCACGACTCTTAAAGCATAGCTTTAGTTGACGGCTAACTGTTAGCATCTTGGCTAAGCAGTATACGTTAACTGTCATTGGAGCTGAACCCATCATTTGATCATAAATGGCATCGATGATTTCTTGGTTAGTTTGGTTCTTTGGTACAAAGGTTCTCACCTTGTGCACTAGTCCCTTCTTCTTTTCCAAGACATGGCCACCTTCATAGAACTGTTCGCCTAACGCCATGTAAGTGTGTTTCATTACATCAATGTTTTGCAAAAGTTTTGCCATGATTGTATCCACGTCTTCGTTCTTGTTACGGATGATTAAATCCATAAAAGAGTTCAAGAAGTATAACTTGTGTGGTAAATTGTCGATTATCTCGATTCGGTTATCTTCACCTAATTTAATTACACCTGCAGCCGCTAAGTCTAACAAACAGCTGTCTACTAAATAAGCACGTAGACGAACATTTTTTAGCATTACGCGGCTATCTTTGGACTTACTAGTAATTAAAAAATACATTTCAGCAGTTGTAAGTGCCATAATATAGCCTCCATGAGTAGAATAAAAGTATTCTAACACTTATTTGTCTTTTTTGTTACCTTTTTTTCTTTCGACTTCGTTTCTAATCTTAATCGCTCGTTCAAAATTATTGGTGAACACACCAGCGACATTACGTTTCATAATGAAGCGTAATCGAAGATTGCCGTTAACTGTCCAGATGCGTTCCACGTCTTCAATATCTGGTTGGTAAAAACGAAGGTGCAATGCATCTAAGTGATTAGCAGCCATGAATTCCTTGGGATTGTCGATACGATTACCAGTCAAGAATGCAAACTGAGCATCATGGGTAATGGTTTGGGCAATCTTAATCGAGGACATGTTAAAAGAAGAGTAAATGATTGGGTGAAGTAATTCGTATTCATCCACCATTTTAATAACGATTTCTTCAATGTTTTTATAGTGAATCTTATTGGTCTTGAATTCTAAATTAACGTAGACATCCCTGCCCTCGACTAATTCTAAGACCTCCTGTAGCTTTGGAATTGGTTCGTAATTAGACAATGAAAAACGTGATAATTCTTCATATGTATAATCCTTTACATATCCTCTACCATCAGTTGTGCGATCAATTCGTTCATCATGAATCACGACGGGGACGTTGTCCTTGGTTAAATGAACATCAAATTCTAACCCTTCAATATGGTTATGCAGTGCATAACGAAATCCTTGAAGCGAATTTTCTGGATATAAATCTGGTACACCACGATGACCATAAATTATAGTTTTCATTTGAAAGCCCCCCTCATTTTTCTTTTCCCTAATCAATAATAATGCTATTTTTTTATTTTGCAACCAAAGTTTATTTAAATGTTACAATAAACTTATCCAAAGATAAGAGGTGTGCCATGATTTACGCAATTATCAGTTTTTCAGCAAGTTACATAATGTTTGTCTTTTGCCTATTTCAAGGCGTTTTAGACATGTCCGGTCAAATCAACGAACTACATAAAGCAGAACACTCTGCCAAAAAATACCATCCAATGAGAGCCGGACTATGGATGATTCCACCGCTAAAAATCATGCTGGAACGTAATCGTTTAAAAAAGATTTTGTTAAACGCTAAATCCGATACAGATATCAAAAAATTCAGGGCTTTTTACAACGTTTCCAACCAATCGACTGCATGGGCCTACATCTCATTTGCCTGCATGCTAGACTCAATTGTTTCGATTAAAACACTATTTGACGCTTTTAGATGGCACCTATCAATTCCAGTCTTCATCTTTTTATCACTACTTATCATCATCGTAGGATATGCTCAGGTCATGTATCGCGTATCCGATGATCGGAAGGAAAAAATCGGGGCCAAAATTAATCGACTAAAAAAGCAATAATTGCGCGATGTCGTTTTGTTTTTATGCCATTTAACGTTATAATCTAAATATCACAACTCGCGGAGGAAATTATGATCATAAACGACAAAAAACTACATATGATTACCAAAGCTTTAGATAATTCACTTCGAATTAAGATTTTGTATTACCTAGAAGCCAACAATCAAAGTAATGTGTCCAACTTAATGAATTACTTTGAAACTTCCCAACCAAACATCTCTCGCCATTTGAAGATATTAGCGGATGCTAACCTAGTCTACAGCGAAAAGGATGGCCAGGAAAGAATCTATCAATTAAGTGATAACCACGTTTCTCAACTATTAGGAACTTTAAAAACCCATATTAATGATTAAGAAACATCATTCTTGACATATGCCGAATTTAGATATATAACTATATTTGTTATATAACAGAATTCGGTATATTTTTATTTGGAGGCAAACAATGAAAAAATTTAAAGTAGTCGGTCTAATTGCTTTTATCAGCATGTTCTTAGTTGTTCTTGCTGGCTGTTCTTCTACCAAGGCAAACGACCCCAAGAAAAGCATCAACGTTACTTCTTCAGTGAACTTCTACGGTGAAGTAGCTAAGAATGTATTAGGTAAATACGGTAAGGTAACATCCATCATCAACAACCCAAACATCGATCCTCATGATTTCAACCCTTCTAGTTCAGATGCCAAGAACGTTTATAAGGCTAATCTAGTGATTTACAACGGTCTAGGTTATGATTCATGGGCACAAAAACTAGCCAGCAGCAACAACGATGTTGATTCAATCAACGTTGGTAGTCTAATGGGTAAAAAGACTGGTGATAATCCACACATCTGGTATAACGTTGCCACAATGGAAAAACTAGCCAACACCCTAGCTGACAAGTTCGCTAAGCTACAACCAAAACACAAGAAACAATTCGAATCTAATGCTAAGGCATACATCGCAAAACTAAAAGTCCTAAACACTCAACTTGATGACATCAAGAAGAACAAGATGAGCAAACCAGTCGCAGTTTCAGAACCCGTTTTCGATTACTCACTAGCAAACATGGGTTACAAGGTATCAGACACTTCATTTGAAGAAGCAACTGAAAAGGACAACGATCCAAGTCCAAAATCAATTCGTTCACTTCAAGAAGATATCAAGAACCACAAGCTTTCATTCTTCGTTGTTAACAAGCAAGTTAACAGCAAGACCGTTAACAACTTAGTAAAACTAGCTAAGGAAAACAACCTACCAATCGTCTACGTAACTGAAACTAAGCCAAGTAATGAACCTAATTACATTTCATGGATGCAAAACCAATACAAAGAAATTCAAGCAATCCAAAAAACTAAATAATTTGAAGTAAAAAACAGAAAATATTAGTATATAATATAGTTAGAAAATATATTTGGACGAAGGAGTTTGAACCATTATGGCAATTGCACTAGTAAATGAAATGTTTAACGAATTTAACGATCCTGACTTAAGTTACAAGGATTCCAGAGATGGATACACTGAATGGTTTAAATTATCATTTCTAGTGGATGACGGTTACCACAAGTTTGAAGATGGTAAACGCAAATTCATTCCCAAATATGACGAAGAATTACAAGAAGTGATGAGTAACTTCTTGAACAAGTACCAAAAGGAATTCGAATCATCATTCATTAACGAAAAGGAATTCGAAGTTCTAGATCGTACCAAGGAAATTGTAAAAGACTTAAAGCAAACCCTTGAAAAAGAATTCTTAATCGAAGACAAGATTAGCTTGTTTAGTATCGACTTAGTCGGTAGTTGGCAAGCATTCAAGAGTTCTGGTTCTTCCAAACTAGAACAACGTTTCTACAGTGACATCACCAACCACGTTGAAAAGAAACACCAAAAATAATCAAAAAAGCAGCTAAGAAATATTTCTTAGCTGCTTTTTTCTATACTAATTCTGCATTATTTACATCAATAAATTGACCCTTACCGTCGACGATGCGATAGTTCTTATCAACATACTTCAACAATCTAGCATCATGGGTAATGATGATGACCGTCTTGTTTTCACGGTGTGCTAAGTCTTGTAGCATTTGCATCGACTTAACTGCCATGTTTCCATCCAAGGCAGCGGTTGGTTCGTCCGCTAAGATAATATCTGGATTGGTGTATAGTGCTCGCAAAATCGCGACACGTTGTTGTTGTCCACCGGATAATTCATCAGGATAGTTATTCATTAAATCATCGATTTTTAGCGCTTGCGCCCACTTTGAGAATGTTTCTGGATCAATGTTTGCACTCTTCTTGACCTTATCGGCTAGTCTGAATTGATCAGATACCTTTAGGTAAGGCAATAGATTGTAGGCCTGAAGAATGAAACCGATATGTTCCAATCTAAACTTACTTTGTTCTTTTTTACTCATATTACCGTAGTCACTACCATCGATATTAATATCTCCAGATGTGGCTGAAAGAATACCACCCAAAATCTTCATGAAAGTACTCTTTCCTGAACCAGAAGGCCCTGTAATGGCAATCACTTCACCTGAATTGGCGGAGAAATTGATATCTTCAAGAGCAGTAGTGGCGGCCATCTTGTCGCCGAAGACTTTGTTGACGTTAGTTAATTCAATTTTTCCCATTATGAACCTCCCATTGCTTTGGCCGGATCAATCTTTGCGACGGTGCTCATTGGAATTAATCCACCAATAATTGACATCGCAATTACCATCACAGCAACCGCACCCATCAATGTCATATCGAAGGTCATTGGAACTGCTGCCGGCATTGAAATGGCAGTTAAGAAAGTTAATAATCCACTGATTGCCACTCCGGCAATTGCTAGGATCAAAGCGTTTGAAACCACGTTCATGGCTAGATATCCGTTTGATACCCCTTGTACCTTTAACACGGCAAAGTATGGAATCTTTTGCATGGTTAAGACGTATAAGAAGATTGAGATTACCACTAAGGTAATTAATAGTAGAAACGCAATCATGAATTCAAAGGTGCTGTTTTGCGCACTGTATCCAGGAATGTCTTGGATGAAGTCTTCAATGTTCATGATTTGAGTTCCTGCGACCGCCTTCTTGACATCGCTTCTATAAATCATGGCACTAATTGTATGGTTCACGTCAGTACCAAACTTTTCAGTTTGCACGGCATCGTTGGTAGCGTAAATCACCGGTGCCACGTTTAATTGGTTGTTCTTTACGGTTCCGACAATCTTAAAAACATGACCGTTTCTGCTGAACTTCACCTTTTCTCCCAGGTGATAGCCGTCTGTTTCCAATAGGCTTTGGTCGACTACGACTTCGTTGTCTTTGGTCAACTTGTGGCCACTGACAATTTTTAAGTCGCGGTAGATGAATTGATTCTTATTCAAACCAATCACTTGTGAGTCCACCTTATTTCCATCAGAAACGGTTTGCACGTTAGCACTCATTTGAGTGATGTCAGCGCGTTTGTCATTACTAGCCTTTTTAGCTTGTTGTGCAGTAATGGTAGATTGATCCAATGAACCATTGGCATCAGAATTTAAAACGATTTTTTCAGCATTCCATGAATCGATTGCTTGACGATTAGCTTCGCTTAGACCGTTAGCTAATGCAGTTAAAATGAAAATCAAGTATGCAATCATCACGATAACTAAACAAATTAGACTGTATCTAAATTTGCTCTTCTTAATTTCGCGAAGTGATAAAAACACGGTTGTCCCTCCTAGTTAACTAAACCCTTATTAATTAGTTTTAACAAATCAGAGAAATCTGATAGCACTTGTTTATCGTCGCCGCCGCTCAATACAGTTCGAATGGTTTGATGAGCTGCTCGACTCGCCCATTTGTAGGTCAACACGATTGTTTTTCTATCCGCAATCTTTTGACCGTTAACCAGCAAAATTAGTTTGTCATCTGGTAGATTATTATAATCATATTCGACATGTTTTAATTCGTATTGGTTAAATAGGACGTATTGACGATAAAACTGTTCGTAATCAGAATTTTCCAATTCATTGATAAAAGACTCAGTTGCCACATAAAAAGCATGAAGTGAATCAGTTTGTTCTGCCTTCAACTGTTCGAATACATCAAAATGAATCTCTCTTAAAACCCTCTTTAAAGCGTATTGATAACTATCGTTAATATCATCGAAGTACTTGTAGAAAGAACCGCGCGCGATTGAACAATCTTTAATAATTCTCGCTACTTGTGCATCCATTAAACGATGATTTGAAAACTCGTTAATCAATGCATTGAAAATTTGGTTTTGCTTGTCTTCATTTAAATTTAAAAAAGTTTGTGTAGGCATTTGTAACTACTCCTTTTTTATGGTGACATTGTGTCATTTTTGAATATATTACTTTTATAGTGACACCGTGTCAACTGATTAGTATTAAAAAACACTGAAAAATTTCAGCGTCTTTTTTGTTCTTACTTGTTGATCTTTCTTACGGCAGCTTGTGCAGCTTCGTTCATGATGTTCCAAGGACGATCAAATCCTGGTTGGAAGAAGAAGTCAGCGTAAGCTAAGTCGTATACAGTTGCATGTTGTTGAATTGCAAATGAGATAGTGTTGATGTTTGCAGTAACATCTCTAGTTGACATGATTTGACCACCTAAGATACGACCATCAGTTGGGTCAAAGGTAATCTTGAAGTAAACCTTAGCATTTCCAGCTTCTTGTGAAACGAATGGAGGAACTGCCCAGTCTTCAATTAGTACTGATTCAGCACCCTTAACACCACATTTTTCTTGAGTGTCTTGTTTAACACCAGTTGAAGCAAAGTGGTAGTTGAATACTGAAAGTGCTGATGAACCTGAAACAGCAGTCATCTTTAATTCTCTTCCAGCAGCGTTAGCAGCAGCAGTACGTCCTTGACGACGAGCGTTTGATGCTAAAGCGATTGATGATAATTCACCAGTTGGTGCGTATGGAACCTTAGTTGCGTCACCAACAGCGTAAATATCTTTAACACTAGTTTCTTGGTGTTCGTCAGTCTTGATACGGCCACGTTCGTCTAGGTCTAATAGACCATCTACTAATGAAGTGTTTGGAATAACACCGGCAGTTTCAACAACTAATTCAGCATCGAAAGTACCTTGGTCAGTCTTAACGCCTGAAACCTTACCGTCTTTTCCAACGAATTCAGCAACGTTTACGCTACCAACAAAGTTAACGCCGTTTTCTTTGAATTCTTGAGTTAGTTTTTCAGTGAATTCTGAATCTAGGTAGTTACCCAATAGACGAGGGTTGTGGTCTACGATAGTAACTTCCTTACCTGCTTTAGCAAATGCTTCAGCAGCTTCGATTCCAATGTAACCTGAACCGATAACAAAAACATGTTTTAGGTCAGGATCTACCATTTTTTGTTTTAGCTTGATTGCCCAGTCACGGCCACGCATTGCGTATAGGTTTTCTAGGTCCTTACCAGGAACGTCTAAACGACGAGGAGTAGCACCAATAGCTAAGATTAGCTTATCGTAGCTTTCATCACGTTCTGAACCATCAGCTAAGTTCTTAACATGAACTGACTTGTTCTTTTCATCAATACTTGCGATTTCTTGTTGTACAAATACATGTACACCATCTTTTTCTGCGTTGTCTACAGTTTCGTAAGCAACTGTGTTTACATCCTTAACAGTACCTTCAAGGTATAATTCCATACCACATGATAGAAATGAGATGAAGTTTCCTCTTTCATACCATTGAATTTCTGCGTCAGGGTTTTCTAAAAGCATTCCACGAACGGCTTCGTATCCACCGTGTGAAGAACCAACTACGATAACTTTCATTAGTGTGTGGCCTCCTAATAATTTTTAATTAATATTTATATAACTTTACTTTGTGAGAAATATCACATTTGATTTACAAGAGTTATTTTACCTTTTGTGCGATTATATAGCAAGCAATATTAGTAAAAAAGTGAAAAAAGATGAAATAATTTTGATAAAAATTAAGAATTAGTCATATTTGCAACTAAAATCGCTATAAAACGCCCTTGTTTTAATGTTTCCTCTAATATTAATGGGTAAAATGATGATCATTTCTTTAATTAAATGATATTTTCATCACAAAGTATCTGTACAAATGTTTAAATATTAATTAAGTTTCCCGCTATTAATTGTAGTGGCCCCTAAATGCTAGTAGAATTAAAGACAATAATAAAAATACTATGAGGGGTTAATTACAATGAAATACGGGTTGATTAAAACTGCACTATTCACTGCAGCCGGCGCTGCGCTTGTGAAGTTATCAAAGAAAAGCATTGATATTAGAAGAGCTAACAGCGAAATATATCAACCATCTAGAGATTTCTTTGTGGATGACAACCTAAACGGTAAGAAAATCGTCTTCCTTGGTTCCTCAGTAACAGCAGGTCTTGCTGCTAAGGGGATTTCATTCGTCGACTTCTTAAGAGTCGAACATGGCGTCCACGCCATTAAGGAAGCAGTTAGTGGAACCACATTGGCAGATATTAATGAAAAATCCTACATTAGTAGAATGAAGAAGAATCTTAACTTTGATTCTCATTATGATTTGTTTGCCTGCCAACTATCTACTAACGATCAAAGAAATGGTGTCGAAATGGGCAGAATCAGTAAGTCATACAATGCTGAAGATTTCGATACCCAAACTACCATCGGTGCGATTGAATACATAGCCGCCACCGTTCAAGATACTTGGGATTGTCCATTGGTCTTTTATACCTGTCTAAGAAAGCCAGAACCTGAGTACGAATTCCTACGTGATAAGCTATTCGAATTACAAAGAAAATGGCATTTTGCCATCATCGACATTTGGAACAACAAGGCATTGAAGAAAATGAACGAAGAAAATCCTTGTTTTATGCTAGACGACACTCATCCAACCTGTGCCGGATATCGTTACGGTTGGACCCCTATTTTCGTCAAAGAATTAGATCAAATGTTAGAATAATTAAAAAAGCCACCGGTGAAAAACGTTGTTATATCAACATTTTATTGGTGGCTTTTTCTTTTTATTAATTTTTAATGAAAAAACAGTTGCATTCTTTTAATAATGGTGTATTATTATAAACAACGACAGAGATATGATAACTACATAAGCAAAACATAAGATTACCGTCTTTATTGGGTTTGTGAGATGTTTAGGTTAAAAATTATCGTTGTTATTTGATATATTTAATAGAAAAATCTTTCACATTTTTTTCTCATTTAAATATCACATGCGGACATATTTATACTCTTTTGAGTAGTTGGATTAAATTCCAAGCACATATTTCATTCTTGCTCTATGGTTCAATGGTAGAACGGCGCACTGTTAATGCGAAGGTTACTGGTTCGAGTCCAGTTAGAGCAGTCGAGTAGCATCCCTACTCATCAAAAAGACTTAGATCTTTTATCAAACTACATATTATTGCTCTATGGTTCAATGGTAGAACGGCGCACTGTTAATGCGAAGGTTACTGGTTCGAGTCCAGTTAGAGCAGTTGAGTGGAACCCTACTCACCAAAAAGATAATTTTTCACCTCATTTTTGCTCCGTGGTTCAATGGTAGAATAGCGCACTGTTAATGCGATGGTTGCTGGTTCGAGTCCAGCCGGAGCAGTTGGGAGAAATCCCAAGTTAGCTTTATCCCAATGTTAACTAATAAAGCAAATTGCTTTTCCATATTTTTATTCATAATTATCTATAATTCCACATAATAAAAAGACTTAGCCCTTTGACTAGGTTTTTTTATTTGTTTTCAGATCAAAAAAAGGCGATAGTCTAATGACTATCGCCTTTTTCTTTATGCTACATGTTTCTTATGATGTTTCTTCTTGTGGTGAACCTTTTTAACATGCTTTTTCTTGTGGTGTTTCTTAACTGACTTTTTTACATGTTTCTTTTTGTGATGAGTCACCTTTTTAACATGTTTCTTTGCTTTTTTAACGTGCTTTTTAGCAGTTGTCTTCTTAGCAGTTGCTTTTTTGGCGTTTGCCTTCTTAGTAGTTTCTTTCTTGGCATCTGCCTTCTTAACAGTTGCTTTTTTGGCAGTTTCATTCTTAACGTCTGTCTTCTTAACTGTTGCTTTCTTAGCAGCTAAGTTAACAACTTTAGCAGTCTTGTCATTTGATGTGGCGGCAGGTTTCACTTCAGTGTTACCTTGCTTGTTTTCCACCTTTTGACCCTTGTTAGCGTCATTGTTAGCTACTTTCTTAGCAACTGTTCCTAAGAACCAAGATTTTTGTTCACGTAACTTACTTGCATCTACCTTTTTGTGTAATGCAGATGAGTAGTGACGATCAGTGTATTGCCATAATACGTGGGCAATTGATGGTTCATTCTTAGTGTATGAAGCTAACCAGTATCCATCATACTTACTTAATGCTTGAGAAGCATATGTCTTCATGAAACTTAAGTATGAGTAGAATAGAATCTTTTTAGATCCAACAAGTGGACGTAAAGTGTTTACCCATTTTGCAGTCGCAGCGTTTGAATGACGACGACTGATTGAAGCAACTTCAAAATCGTTTACATAAAATTTAGCATTTGGTGCTCTGTGGTATAAGTCACGAGCTTCTCTTGCAGCAGCTGCTGATGAATTATATCTACTAAATGAATACACACCGTATGGTACTTTGTACTTATCTAATAGCGCTTTGTTGTGTTTGAATGTTTTATCACTGTAACTTGATCCGTATTGAACTCTAAGAATTGCGAATGGAACTTCTTTGCTTAAGTTCTTTGCCTTCTTATTAGTTAGACGCCCTTGCCATTCTGACAAGTCATATACGGTTTTACTACTTGCACTTGCATTTGTATTAAAGCTTCCAATTGCTCCAACCCCCGTTGTTAAAGCAAGAGAAGCGACCATTGTCATCAATATTGATTTAAAACTGAACTTAATCAATATACTCACTCCTATTTCTCTAAATGAATCTTTGATTTGCATTATAGACGCCTAATGTTGCAGGAATGATATAGTAATATTACAAAATGTGACAAATTTTAATTTTACTGCAATTTTTCTCTCAAAATGCAACACTTTCTTTCATTTTGATGATTGTTTTGCATACATTTCCGCATATAATAGTCATTACAAATTAAATAACAACAAGGAGTGAAAATAATGTCATTCTTAGAATTAAAAAATATTCAAAAATCATACTACCTAGGCAAAGACGAATTCAAAGTCTTAAAAGGAATTGATTTATCATTCGAAAAAGGCGAAATGGTATCAATCCTTGGAGAATCCGGTGGTGGTAAATCAACATTAATGAACATCATTGGTGGATTGGACAGTAAATACGAAGGTGACGTTTTACTAAACGGCAGTTCATTAAAACATGATACTGACAAACAACTAGATGAATACCGTCGTAAGACAATCGGTTTTATCTTCCAAAGCTTCAATCTAATTAGTCACTTAACTATTTTAGATAACGTATTAGTTCCACTTGAAATGACTACCCTTTCAAAGAAGGAACAAGTAGCCCGCGCCAAAGAATTACTTGCTAAGGTTGGTCTAAGTGATCACATCAACAAGTACCCTAACCAATTATCTGGTGGTCAAAAACAACGTGTTTCAATCGCCCGTGCTTTAGCTGGTGACCCAGAAATGCTAATCGCCGATGAACCAACTGGTGCTTTGGACCCTGAAAACACAACTGAAATCCTACAAATCTTGGATAACATTGCTAAGGAAGGAAAACTAGTCCTAACTGTTACCCACTCTCAAAAGGTTGCTGATTACGGTACTCGTATCGTTCACATGACTGACGGTCGTATCGACGAAGACAGAACTCTTCGTGACAAGTACTCAGAAAGTGACGAACCAGCACTAGAATCAAAATCACTATCATTAAAATCAATCGTTAAAATGACTTGGGATAACATCAAGTACAACTCCAAACGTAACTTACTAATTATCTTTGGTGGATTGATTGGTATCTTCTCAGTTGTATTCATGCTAGGACTTGGAAACGGTGTTCGAGGATACATTAACCATGAAATTTACTCTCAAGTAAATCCAAACAGTGTTCAAGTTTCCCATAAAAACACTAACGATCATTCCTCATTTAAGGATGCTGACGTTAACCGTTTAGAAAACGTAAAGGGTGTTAAATCCGTTGAAAAAGCTTACGCATCAACTGGTATTCAAATGAAGGATGGCAACAAGACTGCCCAATCTTCATACATGACTACTAGTTTAGCTACTATTAATGAAGACAATATCAAACACGGTACAACTCCTAAGGATGGCGAAATCCTAATTAACACTACCGCTGCTAAGGCATTAAACAAGAAGAACCCTAACTCAATGGTAGGAAAAGAAATTCAAGTTTCATTCACTGCCATGAAGAACGGTACCCCATACCCAGTAACTAAGAAATTAAAGATTTCTGGTATCATCGACTCACAAAGCCCACTTACTATCATTAACTACGCTACTGTTAAAGAAGCTCTAGCCGACAACGGCATCAAGATTGAACCAAACTTCTTAAACGTAAACATCAAGGGTGGCGTAAACAACGTCAACCCTGTTCAAAACAGAATCAAGGCCATCGAAGTTAATGGTAAGAAAGCATACAGCATTCAAGGTGCTGGTGCGATTGTATCAACTCTAAACACTTACATTAACCTTGCTGTATACGTATTAGCTGCCATTGCTGGTATTTCACTATTAGTATCAGCAATCATGATTATCGTTGTCCTATACATTAGTGTTGCTGAAAGAACTAAGGAAATTGGTATTCTACGTGCCCTAGGTGCTACTAAGGGTAACATCAGAATGCTATTCGTCAGCCAAGCACTATTCCTAGGAATCTTCTCATCAGTATCAGCTGTCGTTATTTCATACCTAATTCAATTAGGTATTAACTCAGCGGTACACGGCATGATTGACTACTCAATCATCCAAATCTCAGTTGGTAATGCCATCTTCGGTATCGTAGTTGCCATTATCATCAACCTACTAGCTTCAATTCTTCCTTCAAACAAGGGTGCTAAACTAGATCCAATCGAAAGTTTAAGCGCTGAATAACTAGTAATTATCCTTCCCCCTAACAAAAAACACGCTATGAAATTCATAGCGTGTTTTTTTAGTATTGTCGATGCATTAAGAAATCATAGACGTAGTCCTTATCGTACTCATCAAAATGATGAACCCAAAAGGTAACAACACCCATTGCGGTAGAAGAGTTGTATGCAGCAAAGAGTTTGCGTTTCTTTTCATCCATCGTATCGGTAAAGACTTCGGTAGTAGAATCCACCATTTGATTAAAGAAGGCAATTAGTTTCAAGGTAAAACGAATATCGCCCTTTTCGCTTAATAGTAATTCCAAAATTGGTTGATTTTCTTCAATGACAGTCAAAAATTTATAAACAAACTTACCGGCTGCCGTATTGATATACTCCAGCTCTGTACTTTTTAGCTCAACGTTAGCCTCTTTAATGTCAGAAATGACACGGTCTTCAATGCTATCAATTAAATCTGGTTTATCAATATAGTGACGATAAAATGTACTTCTATTAATGTTTGCGGTCTTGATGATATCACTCACCGTTACATCAGCAATTCCCTTGTTTTTTGCGACTTTGATTAACGCGCCTTCAATTTTATCCCTGGTAAGTTGGCGCTTGTGTTCGTATTTCACTTTTAATTCCTCCATAAGGTTATTGTTCACTTAAATATGTATGGTTGGTGTTATGATTAACTTATTAAATAGAAAAGAGATGCATAATATGTATAAATTTGGTCTAATGAGTGGACTCATCGTCTTCTTGATAGCTGTATTGGCTGTTATCACACTCTTATTTGTTATCGGTCGCAAGGTCTATTTTCACAGAACAATCAAAAACAACATAGTATTTTTAATCTTAGCTTTAGTGGTCAGCATCGCCACATACGATATGGATAAATCGTTCATTAATTTTATTCTAACACCGATGTAAGCCGCAATAGGTTAACATTTTCTTAAGTTAGACGGTTTAACTGTCATCTTAATAATTCTGATGTTACGATATTATATGTGATAATTGTTTAAGGAGTGAACTATATGCTAAAGGTTGCAACCAACCCTAGTTTCATAGCCAGATATTTTCAAAGTTTTAATTGGGACGAGATCCTACATAATTTAACAAATATTGTAATCGATATCGTATTGATTTCAATCTTTTTCTTAATCTTAAAGGGAATTGGTAAAAAAATCATTAACCATCTATTTAAGAACTACGCTAAAAGAGAACGTGGTATTCCTGAAAACAGATTGAAGACTCTACACTCATTATCAGTTAACTCATACATGTACATCCTAGTATTCTTCTGGATTTACTCTGTGCTAACTTTTATCGGTGTACCAATCGGAACACTACTTGCTGGTGCTGGTCTATTCTCAGTTGCCATTGGTTTAGGGGCCCAAGGATTAGCCAGTGATATCATCAATGGGTTCTTCATTCTATTTGAAAAACAAATTAGCATTGGAGACTACGTTACCATTGGTGATGTGACCGGTACAGTATCTGAAATCGGTCTTAGAACCACTAAGATTAGAAGTAACAACGATGCTTTAAACTTCATCCCTAACAGATATATTACTAACATCTGTAACATGTCTAAGGAACGCATGAAGGCAGATATCGACATCCGCGTTAACCCAGATACCCCTATCACTGAAGTTATTAACATTATGAAAGACATTAATGCTAAGAACATTCCAAGCACCGAAGGAATCATTGGTGATCCAGATATCCTAGGTACTGTTGATATGGGTGATGGAACCATTGCCGTTAAGGAATTCATCCCAACTACGGATGAAGCAAGATTTGATGTTCAATTCAAATTCTTACAACTATACCTTGAAGCCATTACCGCAGCTGGTATTAAGTTACCAAACAACAAGGTAATCGCCGATATTTCAAAATAAAGTTTCAACGCCCGTTTCGGGGCGTTTTTTACTATCATATATAAATACGAAAGGAAGTCATTATTATGTTTAGTTTAGCTGCAAAAAATCCAAGTATTCTAAAGCAATATGTAGATAGTTTTAAATGGAGCGACATGCTTCATAATCTAACTTTTGCCGTTATTGATATTCTTTTAATTTCTATTTTCTTCCTTATTATTAAGGTTATCGGTCAAATCATCATCAATCATCTATTTGGTCGATACCTACAAAAGCAAAAGAAGATTAGTCCCAAACGTGAAGGTACTTTGAAATCAATTTCATCCAACACATACAATTACATCTTAATCTTCTTCTGGTTATACTCAATTCTAAGTATCATCGGTATTCCCGTTGGTTCACTTCTAGCCGGTGCTGGTCTTGTAACCGTTGCCTTAGGTTTGGGTGCTCAAGGACTAGCAAACGACATCATCACTGGTTTCTTCATTTTATTTGAACACCAAATTGATGTCGGTGACTTCGTCGTATTAGACACCATTACAGGTACCGTATCCGAAATCGGCCTTCGTTCAACTCAAATTCGTGGTGTCGATGACTCACTTAACTTCGTCCCTAACAGATACATCACTAACATCTGTAACATGTCCAAGGATCGCCTAAAGGCTGAAATTAACATTCGTGTTAACCCTGACAGTCCAATCCAACAAATCATCGATATCGTTAAGGACGTCAACGCTAAGAACATTCCAAACACCCAAGGCATTATCGACGAACCTCAACTATTAGGAACTGTCGATTTAGGTGATGGAACCATCGCCGTAAAGGAATGGATTCCATGTACCGATACCGAAAAGTTCAACGTTCAATTCAAGTTCCTACAATTATATCTTGAAGCAATTAAAGATGCTGGAATTATCCTTCCAAACAACAAACTAATCACACCAATTCCACAAAAATAGTCATTATATAGGTATGTTTTTTAAATTTTTTATAAAACATACCTATTTTAGATTAATTTGTGTACTAATTATTTGTAACTAAATGTAAATAGTGTAAAATGGTGATTGGATTAAATTACGTATTTCCATAATTATAGTTAAAAAATAAAGGAGAAGAGATATGAGCGCATGGGATATCATTCGTGATGCGACTCCTCAATTGGTCTCGGCATGTATTGCTTACACGATTCCAATTGCAATCGTATCATTTATCATCGGTTTAACTATCGCCGTTATTACTGCTTTAGTTAAAATCTCACATCGTGGTGGCCTATTCAATATTGTAAAAGCATTCTTTTACTTCTATGTATGGCTATTCAGAAGTACACCACTATTGGTTCAATTATTCATTGTATTCTTCGGTCTTCCATACCTAAGAATCGCTGGAATTCTACCAGATGGGATCAGATTAACACCAGTTGTTGCTGGTATTATCACTTTCTCATTGAACACTGGTGCTTACGCTTCAGAAACCATTCGTGGTGCCATCCTATCAATTCCAGATGGTCAATGGGAAGCTGCCTACTCATTAGGTATGACCAAACGCAAGGTACTATGGAGAATTATCTTGCCACAAGCTAGTCGTGTGTCACTACCACCTTTATCCAATGAGTTCATTGGTTTGGTTAAGGATACTTCACTAGCTGCTTCAATTACTATCGTTGAAATGTTTGAAGTCAGTCAACAAATTGCGGCTGAAAACTATCAACCATTAATTATGTACATTCTGGTAGCTGCAATCTATGCAGTAATCTGTAGTGTTCTTACAATCTTACAAAGTTACCTAGAAAAACGAGTTTCTCGTTATTCTGTAAGCAACTAGAAAGGAGTACGTTAATGATTAATTTAAAAAACGTATCTAAAACATTTGGCAAACAACATGCATTAGATAATATCTCCCTTCAATTTCCTAAGAACAAGACCTCAGTGATTGTCGGACCTTCTGGTTCCGGTAAATCAACTCTACTTAGATCTTTAAACCTTTTGGAAACACCAGAAGCTGGTGAATACGAATTCAATGATCAAAAGATTGATTTCTCAAAGAAGTTAAGTTCAAAAACCATTTTAAACATTCGTAGAAAAACTAGTATGGTATTCCAAAGTTTTAACTTATTCCCTCACCTAACCGTTCTAAAGAACGTTATGGAAGGCCAAGTTCAAGTTCTAAACAAAAGTAAAGAAGAAGCCAAGGAAGTTGCCGAAAAACTTTTGGATAAGGTTGGAATGCTAGACAAAGCCGACTCATACCCAAGTCAACTATCAGGTGGACAAGCTCAACGTGTTGCGATTGCTAGATCATTAGCAATGCATCCCGAATACATCCTATTGGATGAACCAACCAGCGCCTTGGATCCTGAAATTGAACTAGAAGTTCTAAAAGTGTTATTAGATTTAGCCAAAGAAAAACAATCATTAGTTATTGTTACTCATAATCTTACTTTTGCTCAACGTGTTGCCGACAAGATTGTCTTCATTGAAGATGGTAAAGTTGGTTTCGATGGTGATACAAAAGACTTTTTTGAATCAGATGATCAAAGAATCAAAGATTTTCTTGCAGCAATGACCCTACAAAACATTTAAGGAGATTCAATATCATGAAATTTAACAAATTATTCAAGTCTCTAGCAGTTACTTTAGCCGTATTCGGTACTGGTGCTATCTTAGCCTCATGCGGTAACAGCTCAAGCTCAAAGAACTACAAGTCAGAAGTAACTAACAGTGGTAAGTTAACCATCGGTCTAGAAGGTACTTACGCACCTTACTCATACAGAAAAGATGGTAAGCTACAAGGTTTCGAAGTTGATTTAGCTAAGGATGTTGCTAAGAAGTTAGGTCTAAAAGCTAACTTTGTTGAAACTAAGTGGGACAGTTTAATTGCTGGTCTAGGTAGTAACAGATACGATGCTGTTATGAACAACATGACTGTTACTCCACAAAGAGAAAAGCTATACTCATTCTCTGACCCATACGCTTACTCATACTACACATTGATCACTAAGAGTGATAGCAAAATGATGAGCATCAAAGACATCAAGGGTATGAACATCGTTGACGGTGCTGGTACTGATAACGCCGTTGTTGCTAAGAAGTTTGGTGCTAACGTATCATCAACTCCTGACAACTCAACTGGTTACCAATTAATTCAACAAGGTCGTGCTGATGGTACTGTTAACTCAGTTCCTGCATGGAAGTACTTTGCAAAGCACAACTCAACTAAGGGTCTAAAAGAAATTGATGTTCCAACTAAGCTACAAGCTCCAGCTGAAACTTCAATTATGTTAAACAAGAACTCAAAAGCTCTAACTAAGAAGATTAACCAAGCACTAGCTGAACTACGTAAAGATGGTACTATGAAGAAACTTTCAATGAAGTACTTCGGTTCAGATATCACTACTAAGAACAACTAGTCTTTATATATACGAAAAAAGCACTCAATAATTGGGTGCTTTTTTATTTACTTAAAAGTATTAAAAAAGACCCCGCCAAGCGGAGTCTTTTTATTATTACTTGCGTTTTTTTCTTGATGCGAAGAATGCTAAACCTAATGCGATTGAAATCAATGCAGTACCAACGGCAACAACGACATTTTCATGTGTTTGATCACCTGTTTGTGGTAAACGGTTTGCATCTTTATTTACAGGATTAGTAGTTCCTTTATGTTCGGCTGAAGGGTTAACAGCGTTATTCTTGTGGCTTTCTTCAGACTGTGTTGATGTTTCATTCTTATCAGTGTCTGGATTACCATTGTGGTTATCATGGCTTGATGAACCTGGTACAACTACATTATTTGAAGCGGAACTTCCAGCATTGCTACTTTGGGCTGAGCTTTCGGCACTATTGCTGTGCGCTGAGCTTTGTGCACTGCTGCTGTTCGCTGAACTTTCGGCACTGCTGCTTTGTACTGAACTTTGAGCACTGCTGCTTTGGGCTGAGCTTTGAGCATCACTACTTTGGGCTGAGCTTTGAGCACTGCTGCTTTGGGCTGAGCTTTGAGCATCACTGCTTTGGGCTGAGCTTTGAGCACTGCTGCTTTGGGCTGAGCTTTGTGCACTGCTGCTGTTCGCTGAACTTTCGGCACTGCTGATTTGTACTGAACTTTGAGCACTGCTGCTTTGGGCTGAGCTTTGAGCATCACTACTTTGGGCTGAGCTTTGAGCACTGCTGCTTTGGGCTGAGCTTTGAGCACTGCTGCTTTGAGATGAGCTTGATGCACTGCTACTTTGTGATGCTTCACTTGAGGATGCTGCAGAGCTATCTGTGGCACTTGAGCTTGAATTTGGTTGTTCAATTCGTTTCAAAAGAACATTTTTTTCAAAACTATCACCATTAGAATCTAAAGTACCAGATACAACTTTATCATTAGCATCTACCAATTCGTAACCTGACACTTCAGGTGTAGTAAATGAATAGTCTTTTTGTCCGCTAGTAACTGTCCAATCACCATTCCAGTTAGTTTTTCCATCTAAAGTATTTGTAACACCCTCGTTAGTATATACTACTGAATTAGTTGCGGAATCTACACCAGAAATAGGTTGGTTAGTATCGGCATCAACATAGTTAACTTTTGCAGTTAATGTTATGTTCTTTTTAACATTTTCATACGGGTTGATAACTTCAACTTCTCTTTTTACAGGAGTATCTTGTCCGTCTACTTTGTATGAGATACTGTACTTTGTTGGATTGTCTGCGTTATAAGCGATTTGTCCATTATTTGGTAGATTATCTCTATCATTTACAGTGACTTGGCTATTGTCAACTTGTGTAAAACCATCTTTGGTGGCTTGATATGCACTCACCCCATTTAATAAATCATCGTCACTGATATTGTAATTGCCTTTGTCATCTGTGTATACAATCTTATCAGGAGCAACTAACCATTTTTCATTAGTATTATTCTTACCTGGAACAATACTAATAGTTGATTGTTGCCCTTGACTAGAAATAATATTACTACTACCATCAGCATGATAGTGAATCCAACCATGAATATACATATTCTTAGTTAATTGTTGATATGTTACATAAGCAACAAAATCTAATGTATCTCCATTGTATGGTGAATTAGAAACGTCAGCAAAGTATTGGTTTAATCCACTATCGTAGGAAATATTAACACCTGGAGTATTAGTGATATCAACATATTTATCACCGTCAATAGCGTATACTCTTAAACTACTTGGATCAATATGACTATCACTATCTCCGTCACCAATTATTAATGTGTCCGCTTTGAATGTACGATTGCTACCATTAAACTGTGTTACGGCAACAAAATAAGGTAATCCATTATCATTGGTTTTAATTGGTGCATATGATGCTGAAGCAGTACTAGCACCTTTTGATACTAAGTTTTCATTGGCGTCTGCTAAACTATATCCATTTGGAGCATCTGGATAGGTAGGCAAACTGGAATCTTGCTTAACATTAAACGGATAGGCACCCATTTGAATTGGCTCACCATTGGGATTTAGGGTGTTATCCTTCGCTTTAATTTCAATTGTAGATTGGGAAATTGGACTGGTTTCTCCATTATAATTAAAAGAGGATGTAAACGGTAACTGCGTATCGGAATTGTTATTTTTTGCTGTTAACGTTAAACTGGCATTTCTGCTTCCTGCATAAATATCTATATTGGTAGTAAGAACGATGCTATTATCGTCTGAACTAACATCGAAAACATTCGTATTACCGTTTGTGGCAAAAGTTCTGTATCCAATTAAATCAGATAATTTCTTATCATCATTTAAATTAAACGTTAGTTTAATTTGGGTCCCCTTAGGTATGTAGTTTCCCCATTGATCATTATTAGTTAACGATACTTGATAGGTTGCTGATTGGTCGGGATAAATACTAATGTTTGATGAATTTGATGTACTAGTGACGTTAGCTGATACATTAGAAGCAGGAGCAAATGAATTGATAGCTGCAGCATGTGCAACTACGCTGTTAGGTACAGTGTTAGTTTCAGTAGCAACATATCCTGCTCCTAAGAAGGTAACTGTAGTCATACCAATTACGACCCAGTTTTTCTTAACTTTGTGTAAGATTTTCTTTTCTTTAAACTGTTTATTCATTATAAACCCCTCCTATAATCAATATCTGTTTATACTTTATTCTAAATTAATGATTATTAAATTTCAGTACGTGTTTTCTTAAATTTTCTTAAATTTTTCTTAATAATTATACTTTTTTAATTTAACATCTTAATTTATCAATACTTTTTAGAATTATTCATTATAGAAGAGATATTAGAGAAAATAAAAAAGACCCCGTTTAACGGAGTCTTTTTACTATTATTTACGTTTTCTTCTTGATGCGAAAAATACTAAACTTAGTGCCATTGCAATAAATGCCATACCAATAGCAATAAGGATGTTTTCATGGGTTTGATCACCTGTTTGAGGTAAACGGTTTTGCCCATTAGTTGAAGGTTGTCCGGCGTTGTTTCCATGAGTTGGAACTACTGGAGTAACATGATGGTCATTATATGGGTTACCAACATTGTTACCATGTCCTGGATTAGCAGAACTTGATGCAGAGCTTTGGGCTGAACTTGCAGATGAGCTTTGAGCGCTGCTTTCAGGAGTTCCACCATTGTTTCCACCATTAGATACAGCAGAAATTTCGACACTACTGTTTGCAGATGGACTTGCGGCATTGCTGCTTTCGGCTGAGCTTTCTGCCTTACTGCTTACAGCTGAGCTTTCTGCCTTACTGCTTACAGCTGAGCTTTCTGCCTTGCTGCTTTCGGCGGAACTTTCCGCCTTACTGCTTACAGCTGAGCTTTCTGCCTTACTGCTTACAGCTGAGCTTTCTGCCTTACTGCTTACAGCTGAGCTTTCTGCCTTACTGCT
>NZ_JXDF01000031.1 GCF_001308195.1 Apilactobacillus kunkeei
CCTTACTGCTTACAGCTGAGCTTTCTGCCTTACTGCTTACAGCTGAGCTTTCTGCCTTACTGCTTACAGCTGAGCTTTCTGCCTTACTGCTTTCGGCTGAACTTTCTGCACTGCTACTTACAGCTGAACTTTCTGCCTTACTGCTTACAGCTGAGCTTTCTGCCTCACTGCTTACAGCTGAGCTTTCCGCCTTACTGCTTTCGGCGGAACTTTCTGCACTGCTACTTACAGCTGAACTTTCCGCACTGCTACTTACAGCGGAACTTTCCGCACTGCTACTTACAGCTGAGCTTTCTGCCTCACTGCTTTGCGCTGAACTTGCAGCACTGCTACTTTCGGCGCTACTGCTTTGAGCGGAACTTGCGGCACTGCTACTTTCGGCGCTACTGCTTTGAGCTGAACTTGCGGCACTGCTACTTTGTGATGATTCACTTGATGCAGGTTTTGGAACGTAAAGGAATGAGATTTCAGTATATGTTGGTTCGGTGTCACCAAGTGGAGCGGAAACATCCTTAGTAACAGTTGGATTGCTAACTAATGTGTAATTAGGAATTTGGGCTGCATTAGCAGTAACCGCTTTTTTATCAGGTTCATAGCTTCCCCAAGTAACTTCACCAGTTTTTTGATTCTTAATACCCGTCTTAGTGAATGTCACATAAATATGTTGGTCATATCCTGGAATGTTTACGTATGATCCGGATGGCCCACTAGTATTTGTTTTATCCTTAGCTAAAACATTAACATCTTTTACTCTTGTTTGTGTAACTGTTTCAAGTGGATCCATGTAAACAGTCTTAACAACGTCATCCCCTAGTGGTGTTAAAGTACCAGTCATTTCACTGGTATCTTCTGGAACATAACCATCAATAGTAGGAACTGTGAACTTGTATGAAGTTTCCCCACTTGAAATCTTCCATGGGTCCCAAGTGATTGAGTTATCTCGGGTGTCCTTCAAACCGCTTGAAACAAATTCAACTGAACTGCTATCAGTTTTTATCACTTTATTAGTAGTTGAATCTACATAGTTAACAGTTGCGGTTCTAGTAACTTTTTGATCAGAAATAGAAACATATGGGTTAACTAAAGTAAATGTTGCTTGAGCTTTGGCATTGCTTGAGTCAGTAGATGTGTAGGTTAGATTTAATTGTTGTGATGCTCCTGGAGCCACCTTTATGGTTTGTCCATCGCTAACGTTTCCATCATTTGTAACATCAACTGTAGCATTATCTAACTTTTCGTATCCGCCTGGGTTACCATTAACAGTCTTGTATACATTAACGCCATCTTTTAAACTGTTTGCAGAATATACATAAGTTCCATCTGGTTGAGTGTATGCAGTTTGGTTAGGTGCAACAATCCATGAACTTCCTGTATCGCCTTTAGCAGGAATTATCTTATAAGTGTATTCACCTATTCTTTGAGAACCATTTTGATCTATATCGCTTCGATAGTAATCACCATATCCAACGACGTGATAACTACCTGATAAATCTGTATATGGTCTGTAAGCCACAAAATCAACGATGTCTTTTGTGTAAGCGGACTTAGAAAAATCTGAATAAACAGCTCCATTATTATCAATGCCAAATGAAACACCTGGCTTATCGGTGATGTCTTCAAAAGTCACACCTTCATCATGAGATGCATATAGTTTTAAATTATTTAAATCAAAGTTTTTACCATCACTAAATAAAATTCGAGTACCATAATATCCTGCTATATTCCCACGGTTGAACTCACCTGTAACTACAAAGTATGGTTTTCCATCTTTGTTAGTATATGATGGAGAATAATATGCACTACCGCCATCAGTATTAACATAATTGCCATTTGTATTACTTTGACTGTAATCTTTAACGTCGTCAGGGTAATTCTTAATAAAGTGGCTTGATAGATATCCAGGAATTCCGATATCATCAGGATTCTTCTTTTGGTCTTCTTCTTTAGTGTTTGGCAATACTGAAATTTGATTGCCATCGACATTTATATTTTGTTCACTTTCACCTGGTAATTGTAGTGATGAAGTGATATTCACATTGACTGGATCTGGGTTAGTTTCGTGTTCTTCACTATCACCATCCCAGTCATACTTAGGTCCCTTTACAACTAGTGATAAATTAATGTTAACTGTTCCAGGATAAAAGTCCTTATTAGTAGTTAATGTGATTGTGTTTCCAGAAATACTGTCATCAAAATTATTTTGACTTGAGTAATTTGAATATACAGAATATGAGAATACATCATTAAAACTAGTTTTTTCTGGAGTATTGACATTAATTTTAATTTGAGTTCCCTTTGGAATCACTCTTCCAAGGCTGTCATTGTTAGTCAATGTTAATGAATAGTTAATGGATGCATCTTTCTTAACATTAGTAGTTTGAGAGCCTAGATTACTGATGGTAGCATTTACAGAGCTTTGCGGAGCTGAGTAATCACCTGATTTACTTGCTTCGATGCTTGTAGATTGACTAGCATTACTTGGTTGTGCTGACTCACTACTTTGTTGAACAGCAGAACTGTCGTTGCTTTTATCTGAAGTTGAATTGGTTGTGCTTGATGATGATTGTTTATCACTTGTACTAGTGGTTTCATCCGCGTGCGCAACAACTCCAGTTGGTAATGCGCTTGATGTTTGAGATACCACAAATCCGGTACCCAATAAAGCTACTGAGCTCATACCAATTACGACCCAGTTCTTTTTGACTTTATGTAATATCTTTTTTGATTTTACTTCCTTATTCATAACATCCGCTCCTTTTATCTAAATCTCATAGTGTATTTTAGGTTAAAAAGATTGTGAAAACAGCATTTATAAGTTTAAGTTTGCTATGATAAATTTAAAAATTTCATTGGAATATTTAAGTCATTTGAATATTTTTTCAAACTTTTTATAACGCATATATAAAAACACCTATCTCAATAAGAGATAGGTGTTTTTATTTTTATACATCTTGGTTTTATATTAGAAACTATCTAACTATGTGACTAGTCTTAAACTTGCATCATTTACTAAAACTTTGTGATAAACCAAAGTAGATTTTTTGTCTAAAAAATTCAAAATTTAGCAGTTGTTTTTAGTTTTCCATAATTAGAAAAAAATCCAATTATATAAATCCTTAATGCTTACGTCTTCTTCTTGATGCAACAAATGCTAAACCTAAAGCCAAAGCAATCAGACTTGTACCAACAGCAACTAACACATTTTCATGTGTTTGATCACCGGTTTGTGGTAAACGTTTTGCATCTTTGTTGTTTACTAATGAATTTGAAGCATTACTTTCGTGATGTCGAGTTTCATGAGTAGAGGCAGATGAGCTTTCTGCGCTACTGTTTTCTGCGGAACTTTGTGCTGAGCTTTCTGCTTTACTGCTTTCAGCAGAACTTTGTGCACTGCTGCTTTCTGCTTTACTGCTTTCAGCAGAACTTTGTGCACTGCTGCTTTCTGTAGAACTGTGTGCTGAGCTTGCTGCTTTACTGCTTTCAGCTGAACTTTGTGCGCTACTGTTTTCTGTTGAGCTTTGCGCTGAACTTTCCGCCTTGCTGCTTTCAGTGGAACTTTGTGCGCTACTGTTTTCTGTTGAACTTTGTGCTGAACTTTCCGCCTTGCTGCTTTCAGCAGAACTTTGTGCGCTGCTGTTTTCTGTAGAACTTTGCGCTGAGCTTTCTGCTTTACTGCTTTCAGTGGAACTCTCTGCACTACTACTTGCAGATGAGCTTTGTGTACTGCCGTTTTCTGTTGAACTTTGCGCTGAGCTTTGTGCACTATTACTTGCAGATGAACTTTGTGCACTGCTGTTTTCTGCAGAACTTTGTGCTGAACTTTCCGCCTTGCTGCTTTCAGCAGAACTTTGTGCGCTACTGTTTTCTGTTGAACTTTGTGCTGAACTTTCCGCCTTGCTGCTTTCAGCGGAACTTTGTGCGCTACTGTTTTCTGTTGAACTTTGCGCTGAACTTTCAGCTTTGCTGCTTTCAGCAGAACTTTGTGCGCTACTGTTTTCTGTTGAGCTTTGTGCTGAGCTTTCCGCCTTGCTGCTTTCAGCAGAACTCTCTGCACTGCTACTTGCAGATGAGCTTTGTGCGCTACTGTTTTCTGTTGAACTTTGCGCGGAACTTTCAGCCTTGCTGCTTTCAGCGGAACTTTGTGTTGAGCTTTGTGCACTGCTACTTGCAGATGAACTTTGTGCGCTACTACTTTCTGGGTTTAATTGTGAACCAGGAACATATTGATTCTCAATCGATTTTTTCCCATCTTCTTGAGCTTTAGTTACTCCATCAGAAGTAGTTTGTTGTTGAACATTATCATATGCTTTTTGCAACTCATCAGAAACCTTTTGGTTTTGATCATTTTTTTGTTCGTTTGTTAATTTATCATCATTATTAATTTTATTTGTTGTGTCAGTTGCTGTGTTCTTAAGTTGATCCATTGCTGATTGTTGGGATAAATAAATTGGATCAGCTGAATAAGAAAAGCTATCTAATTGGACTTGTTGTAAGTTGTGACTCAATCCGGTAGCAGCACTAATTACTAGCACCATATTTTGACTGTTACCATCATACGTTTTTGTCCATGTTTGGTTATCATAAGTGACAGTAAATTGCTTAGTTGATGCATTGTAAGAAAAGTCAAACGGTAATAGTTGAGCGTCCTTATTTAAAATACTGGATTTATCTTGAATGAATCGTACTGATGATTCGTTCTTTAGTTGTTCTGAGTTACCACTACCGTCGGTGTAGGTAAATGCTCCAAACGGTGCATCACCTTGACCATCAAGTTTTGCATTATCACCATTTGGCAATGGATCGTCGCCATGATTATAAAAAGTATCAAGTTTAAATCCAACAGCATTCGGAATTCCCCACATACCAACAGATGCTCCTGAACTAATAGCGGTTTTAACAGAGTTTGGATGCAAGAAGATTGCTAGACCATCGGCTCCACCTTCTATATCAGTCTTATCCCCAAGATAAATTGAACCCTTAAGGTCAAAACTTCTATTCATTGAAATTTTATTTTTTAGCGAAACACCACCACTTTGAGAAACATTATCAGTTGTAAGTGTAATAACACCATTTTCTTGATTGTATGAAGCATTATTTAAAGTGTCAAAATAGTTATTAAAATTATTCTTATCAATATTGATATTCACAGGACCTTGGTTGTCCAAGGTGTCAGCATGAACGACAACATTTGAAGATACGATGTTGGTATCTTGTAATGTAGTATATCCTGCACCTAATAATGATACTGTCGCCATTCCAATAACGACCCAGTTCTTTTTAACTTTATGCAATATCTTTTTTTCTTTAGTTTCTTTGTTCATTATGGTCTCCTCCATCTTTTCTATTAATGTTAATTTTAGATGAAAAACGGCATCATTGCAGTATATATAACATTAAGAATATCTAAAGATTTTTAAGAAAAAATATACAAAAAAGTCCTAAGATTAAACTTAGGACTTTTTATAGTTATCTTTTAAGTGAATCTCTAATGACATCTAAAACTTCCTTTTGGAAGTCATTGAAGTAATGTGATTTTAGGTAAACCAGGTTGGTAACAAACATTGGCATATCTTCATCTAAGAATTCCAATTTCACTACCCCATCTGGAACCTGAACTAGTGAGTTAAAGAATCCGACACCAACGTTGTTGGAAATCAGACTCATGATGTTGTTGGTTTCATTTGATCTGAAAATCACGTTTGGATGAAATGAATTGCGCTTAGCTAATTGGTTAAAGGATTCGTTTTGGGTAAAACCTTGTTTGAATAGTACAAAGTCTTCCTTGGCTAGGTCAGCAAAATGAATCTTCCCTTCATTAGCTAATGGATGGTCCTTTGAAACGTATGCACAGAATGGAATTCTTTCGATTTCTTCTGTTTCGATATCTGGATCTTCCAATGGGTTGTTAGAACCTAGCAATGCTAAATCTAATTCCCCATTCTTCAAGGCCGACTTGGTCGTTTCAGATCCATATTCATAGGTAATAATACTATTTAATAATTTTCTTTCCTTTAAATGTTGAGCAATTGTAGGAAAGTATCTCGTTTCAATAATTGGTGGTAGTCCGATTGAAACTTTTTTGGCCTTCAAGTTGGCGATATTGCGCTTAGCAACGTCAAAATGACGAATGATTGCGCGAGCGTGGTTCAACAATTGTTTTCCACTATCGGTTACAATGAGTTCGCCATGGGTACGATGTCTAATAATCAACTTAGCGTCCATCTCTTTTTCCAATCGTTGCAGAGCAAAAGTAATGGTAGGTTGACTTACCTTAAATTCTTCAGCAACTTTCGAAAAAACTTTTAATTCCGTTAAGCTTATAAAATATTCTAGGTCTCTGGTGTTCATAAAAAACGCCTCCCAGCGTTGATATAAAAAGGTTTTATTTTTAGATATAAATTATATTTATTATAACACTAAGTTTTGACTATAAAAATACCCATGTATTATTATCTATATATAAATTATGAAAAGAGGTAAGCACTATGTCTTTTGGATATGATATTTTAAACAATCCTTTCAAGAATAAGGGTACTGCATTTACTAAAGAAGAAAGAAAAGAACTTGGTTTAGAAGGAATGCTTCCACCATACGTTCAAACTTTACAAGAACAAGTGGACCAAGCTTACGCTCAATTCCAAAGCAAACCATCAGATTTAGAAAAACGTGTTTTCTTAATGACTCTATTTAACGAAAACCGTGTTCTATTCTACAAGTTATTCTCACAACACGTTGTTGAATTTATGCCAATCGTATACGATCCAACAATCGCTGAAACTATTGAAAACTACAGTGAACTATTCGTTCAACCACAAAACGCTACATTCTTATCAATCGATGATGATCTAGATTCAATTAAGACTTCATTAAAGAATGCTGCTGAAGGCAGAGACATTCGTCTAATCGTAGTTACTGATGCTGAAGGTATCTTAGGTATTGGTGACTGGGCTACTAACGGTGTTGATATCGCTGTTGGTAAACTAATGGTTTACACTGCCGCTGCTGGTATCGATCCTAGCCAAGTTCTACCTGTTGTGCTAGATGCTGGTACTAACAACGAAGAATTACTTAAGGACCCAATGTACTTAGGTAACAGACACGAACGTGTTTACGGTGAAAAATACCACAAGTTCGTTGATACTTTCGTAGAAGACGCTGAAGAAATGTTCCCAGAAATGTACCTACATTTCGAAGACTTCGGTCGTAGCAACGCTGCTGAAATTCTAGACAGATACAAAGACAAGTACACTGTATTCAATGATGATATCCAAGGTACTGGTATCATCGTTCTAGCAGGTATCTTAGGTGCATTAAACATTTCTGGTGAAGAAATGAAGGACCAAACTTACGTATCATTTGGTGCAGGTTCAGCCGGTACTGGTATCGTTTCTCGTGTATACGATGAATTCGTACAACAAGGTATGGACCCAGAAGAAGCTAAGAAGCACTTCTACCTAGTTGACAAGCAAGGTCTATTGTTCGATGACGACGATACTTTGACTCCTCAACAAAAACCATTTGCTAGAAGCCGTAGCGAATTTGATAACGCAGATTCACTAACCACTCTAGAAGCAGTTGTTAAAGAAGTTCACCCAACTATCCTAGTTGGTACTTCAACTCAACCAAACACTTTCACTGAAGAAATCGTTAAGGACATGGCTGCTCACACTGAACGTCCAATTATCTTCCCTATCTCAAACCCAACTAAGTTGGCTGAAGCTAAGGCTGAAGACTTACTAAAATGGACTGACGGTAAAGCTCTTATCGGTACTGGTATCCCAGTTAACGATATTGAATACAACGGTACTACTTACCAAATCGGTCAAGCTAACAACGCCCTTGTATACCCAGGTCTAGGTCTAGGTGCAATTGCTGCTACAGCAACTGTTCTAGATGACGAAATGATTTCCGCAGCTGCCCACTCACTTGGTGGTATTGTCGACACTGACAAACCAGGTGCTGCTGTCTTACCTCCAGTTTCTAAGTTGGATCAATTCTCAACTACTGTAGCTAAGGCTGTTGCCGATAGCGCTGTAAAACGTGGTCTTACACGTGAAGACATCAAAGATGTTGATAAAGCTATCGAAGATACTAAGTGGGAACCTAAGTATTAATCTCTCTTTTAGATGATGTGTGTATAAAAAAAGACGCCGAAGGGCGTCTTTTTTTGTGCGCTAAATTTTATTAATCATCTTTTCAGTGTTTTCCGCATTATTTAATGAATACAAATGAATGTGGCTAGCACCCGATTGTTTGATTTTATTAATCATCCCCGCGGTGTATTGCACACCATCATCACCGAACTCATCGCCATGATGATTCATCAAAGCATTCAGTTCATCTGGAGCAGTCGAATGAGTCATGTTTAGCATCTTTTCTGCTTGTGATATCGAAATTACCGGCATAATCCCAAACCAGATTGGCGTATCGATTTCAATTTGATTTAAATAATCAACGTAATCATTTGCGTCAAAGCTAAACTGTGAAATCAGATTCGTGCATCCCTTTTCAATCTTTTGTCTCAACCATTTCATTTCTTCGTCACTACTATTTAAGTAGCAAGTGCCAGAGATATTCACATGTGGATATTGTTGTTTGATAAATTCAATTAGTCGATCAGCATGTGGAAATGTCACCGCCGTATCTTTTTGCGATAACTTATCCCCACGCAGTGCCAGCACGCTGTGGATATCGTGTTGTTGCATCAAATCAATCATCTCTTGGACTCGTTTTTCATCCTTGTCGATTCCAGTCAGATGAATGACGACATCAACGGATGAATTGGCATGAATGTAGTCGGCAATTTGAATGCTTTGTAGCAGGTTATCCATGTCGTGATTTCTATCGGTAATCGAGATGAATTCTGGATTTAGTTTTAATAAACCATCCAGGTTAACTTGATCAATGTTGGGTGTAATCTCAAAAGAATATTGTAAGGACATGCGAATCTCCTTTTTGATTAATTATTGTTTTCATTATATACCATCCGTATAAAAAAAGGCCTCCTTTTATAGAAAGCCTCTTTTGTCTTTATTTCCACAAGTCAAATCGTCCGCATAATTTATTTACGTCTTTTGCTGATATATGTCGAAGCAAGGCAGATTAAATTCAAGACAAATAGAATAATAAACGCAGTATTTTGATATTTATGTGGGCCAAATAAGTACATCCCTGTCAAAACAGAAACTATTATCAAATTAATATATCTTAAAAGCTTAATCATACCGATTTCCCACTTTCGCTTTTGAATAGTTAAATATTTTGAAATCATAATAGCATACTATTAAAAGATTTCCATATAAAAAATAATTTTGGTATATACTACTATATAAGTTCAAATGATTTCACACGGAGAAAATAAATGATTAATATAATTAAGCAATTTTTCAAATTCGGTATCGTTGGATTTATTAACACTGTACTAACCTATTTAATTTATACGTGCCTATGGCGGATTACATCTCCTACCATTGCCATGGCAATTGGGTATGGAACCACTACTTTGATTGGTTTAACCATCAATAAAAAGTGGGTATTCAAAACTAGTGGTAACGTTACTAGAACTGCAATTAAATATTATTCTACCTACGTATTCACATGGTGTTTAACAGTACTATTAACCTACCTATTATCTGTCTACACATCTATTAACGAACAAATTGTCCCGGTACTAACATTAATTGTGACCGTTCCAGTTAACTTTGTACTAAGCAAACTATGGGTATTCAAATAAAAAAGAGACCGTTCCTACCAAACGGTCTCTTTTTTATTATTCAGATTACTTGTTTTCACTAATTACGACAGTACCATCTTCCATTTCAGCCTTTAAGTGCTTAATGTCTTCATGGTCTAGGTAGAAGTCAGTAATCTTGTCTCTGATTTCTTGTTCAACTACTCGACGTAGTGGACGAGCTCCCATGGCTTCATCATATCCTTGTTCAATTAAGTGGTTCTTAACATCATCTGATACGACAACATCCATGTCTTTCTTAGCTAATGTAGCATTCACATCTGCTAACATTAAATCAACAATTTCTTTCAAGTCATCCTTTGTTAAGTGGGAGAATTCAACGATTGCATTGAATCTGTTTAAGAATTCTGGACGGAAGTATGGAGCTAGACGATCCATTAGCTTCTTGTCCTTGTCGTCGTCACCAGTAAGTGCTTCGTTACCGAAACCAGCGTTTGAAGTAGCAATTACAACAGTGTTTTTAAAGTTAACCACATTTCCTTGACCGTCTGTTAAACGACCATCGTCTAATACTTGTAGAAGAAGTGTTAGCACTTGTGGGTTAGCCTTTTCGATTTCATCTAATAATACGATTGAGTATGGGTTTCTACGAACCTTTTCAGTCAAAGTATTGTTGTTGTCGTTGTATCCAACGTATCCAGCTGAAGCACCGATTAACTTGGAAACGGCAGTTGGGTCGGAGTATTCTGACATATCTAGACGGATAATGTTGTTCTTGTTACCAAACATGTCCTTAGCTAATTGCTTAGCAAGTTCAGTCTTACCTACACCAGTAGGACCTACGAATAAGAATGAACCAATTGGACGGTTACCTTCGTCAAAGCCGGCACGGTTTCTACGGATAGCACGAGCGACCGCAGCAACAGCTTCGTCTTGGCCAATTACCTTGCCTTTTAGACGGTCGCCCATAGTCTTTAATCTTTCGATGTCAGTGCTGCTCATCTTAGCAACAGGAACCCCAGTTAATCTTTCAACTGACTTAGCAACATCGTTGACAGTAGCAGTGACTTTCTTTTCGTCACTCTTGTTGTCGATTTGCTTTTGTAGTTCTTCAATCTTGTTCTTGTGGTTTAATGCTGATTCGTAATCTTCCTTAGCTGCAGCATCTTCTTGAGCCTTCTTTTCTGCTTCAATCTCATCTTCGATTTGCTTTTGATCTAAGACTGGATGTTGAGCAGATAAGTGTGCAGCAGTCATATCTACTAGGTCAATGGCCTTGTCAGGTAGACTTCTTTGTGGAATGTATTGAACTGAGTAGTCTACAGCAGCTTTCAATACTTCGTCAGGCAAAATCACATTGTGGTGTTCTTCATATAATGGACGAATACCTTTCAAGATTGCTAAAGTAGTTTCTTCACTTGGCGCCTTAATTTGTACTTCGTTGAAACGACGTGACAAAGCAGCGTCCTTTAGGATTGTGTTTCTATATTCATCTTGGGTAGTAGCACCGATAACGGTAATTTCACCACGAGATAATGCAGGCTTGATAATATCTGCCAATCCCTTGGATCCACTTTCGTCGCCGGCATTACCAGCACCTAGGATTTGGTGGATTTCGTCGAAGAATAGAATAACGTTACCCTTTTCTTGGACTTCCTTAATTAAGTTTTGAATGTTTTCTTCAAAACTACCACGGTATTGAGTTCCGGCTTCTAGACCAGAGATATCAATACTAATAACTTCCTTATTCTTAATTGATGCAGGTACGTCGCCCTTAACAATTGCTTGAGCTAAACCTTCAACAACGGCAGTCTTACCGACACCGGCGTCACCAACTAATACAGGGTTGTTCTTGATTCTTCTGGATAATACTTCTGCAGTTTCTTGGATTTCCTTGTCTCTTCCAATTACTGGGTCTAACTTATTATCTCTAGCTTCTTGAGTTAAGTTTCGACCTAACTTTTCAAGAATTCCTCCTTTATTAGATGCAGCTTTTTGTTGGGTATTAGGTTGGCCACCTTGTAGTTGGCCACTTCTTCTTAATTCTTCTAATTGTTCTGGGGTAACTTCTTGACCATTAATCATGTATCGACGTTGGGTATTTGAGTTACCTGTATCGCCTAAAAATTGGTTAAAAATTTTGTCAAAATCATCGTTAAATGGATCAAATGGACTTCTTGCCATAGTACATCCCTCACATTTCATATAATATTTTATTTTCAAATACATTAGCCAAACACGGCATGTATTAGATAAGGCTTTTAGTTGTTCTCTTATTTCCTTATCCAAAGAATATAATACCACCTAAATTACATAATTCAATACTAAATTTGACCTTTTTTGACCTTTTTCTTACATATACGCTTAAAACCCTTGATATATAAGGATTTCTGTAAAAGTAAAATTTTCCTAAAGTTTTGTTTTTAGTTTTATACAAGTAATTACATGTTATATTTTGTGACATAAAAGCTTAATTTTTTAAAAAATATTTCGAATTCAGATATACAATCTTTGTTAGTTCTGATATTATAAAAACAAGCAATGTTATGAAATATAACGTGGAAAAGAAATACTACTTTGAAAAGGGGTTTTACTAATGAAGCGACATTTTCCAGTAATCCGATGGTTAATGGTATTAAGCATCGGATTGGTCGTTGCTCTTGGTTTATTCTCAGCACCTATTAAATCAAATGCTGCAGAAAAGACTTATCAAATTGGTACGGATGTGACGTTCCCACCATTTGAATACGCTAACGACAACAATAAATACGTCGGAATTGATATTGACTTAATGAATGCAATCGCCAAGGATCAAGGTTTTAAAGTAAACTTTAAACCAACCAGTTTTAATGGAGCTATTCAAGCTGTTCAATCTGGTCAATTAAATGGTATGGTCGCTGGTATGTCAGTCACTCCAGAACGTAAAGGGACATTTGATTTCTCTACAGCATATTACAATTCTGGTGTTGTAATGGCTGTGTCTCAAAACAATAATGACATTAAGAGTTTAAAAGACCTAAAAGGTAAAACAATTGCAGTTAAGACAGGAACCACAGGTGCTCAATATGCACAATCCATTCAAAAGAAATATGGGTTTAAAATAAGCACTTTTGATGATTCAAGTAACGTATATGAAGATGTCTTGACTGGTAACTCAGTTGCTTGTTTCGATGATGAACCCGTTCTAAGATATGGTATCAATCAAGGAACTAAACTAAAAATTGTTACTAAACCTGCAGCAGGTACTCCTATCGCACTTGGTGTAAAAAAAGGAACTAATAAAGATCTTGTAGAAAAGTTCAATGCTGGTCTTGCTCACTTAAAGAAAAATGGTGAGTATAAAAAAATCATGGACAAGTACTTAAATGCTAAGAAAAACACTGAAGATAATCATTCATTCTTTGGTATTCTAAAGCAAAACAAAACTTTCCTATGGCAAGGTTTCCTACAAACATTGTGGCTAACAATTGTTTCTATTATTTTTGCTACCATTTTCGGTGTAATCTTTGGACTATTTGGTGTTCTACCAATCAAGTTCTTCCGTGGACTTTCATCAACAGTTATCTACTTATTTAGAGGTATGCCTCTACTAGTTCTAGCACTATTTATTTACACTGGTATTCCAACATTAACCGGTACTAGAATTCCTGCATTCATCGCTGGTGTTATTACATTAATGCTAGATGAAGGTGCATACATCGCCGCTTTTGTTAAGGGTGGTATTGAATCAGTTGATAAAGGTCAAATGGAAGCTGCCAGATCACTTGGTTTACCATTCGGTAAGTCAATGAGAAAGGTTATCCTACCTCAAGGTGTTAAGTTAATGGTTCCATCATTCATTAACCAATTCATCATTACCTTGAAGGATACTTCAATCCTATCAATCATTGGTATTCTAGAACTTACTCAAACTGGTAAGATTATCATCGCTAGAAACCTTGAAGGATTCAAAGTTTGGGCAATGGTTGCAATTATTTACTTAGTTGTAATCACCCTATTAACTTGGCTATCAAACTGGGTAAAAAGGAGAGCTAAGATATGAGCAAAATTAAAGTAACTGATTTACACAAGCAATACGCAGACAACCATGTCTTACGTGGTGTAGATTTAGAAGTTAAAGATAACGAAGTAGTTGTTATTATCGGCCCTTCCGGTTCAGGTAAGTCAACTCTATTAAGAACTTTAAACAAATTAGAAGAACCAACTTCAGGTTCAGTGGTTGTTCATGGTACTGACATCGCCCAAAAAGGTGTTAACATTGATCAAGTTCGTGAACAAATCGGTATGGTATTCCAACACTTTAACCTATTTAATAACCTATCAGTTGGTAAAAACATTATGTTAGCCCCTGTTGAATTAGGTAAGCTATCAAAAGAAGATGCTGTAAAACAAGCAAAGAAGTTACTAGGGGTTGTTGGTCTGGAAAATAAATTTGACGCCCCTGTAAATTCACTATCTGGTGGTCAAAAACAACGTGTTGCTATTGCACGTGCTTTAGCAATGAACCCAGACATCATGCTATTTGATGAACCTACTTCTGCTCTTGATCCAGAAATGGTCGGTGACGTTTTAAACGTTATGAAGAAGTTAGCTAAAGAAAAAGGTATGACAATGGTAGTTGTTACCCATGAAATGGGCTTCGCTAAAGAAGTTGCTGACCGTGTTGTATTCGTAGATGACGGTATCATTCAAGAAGAAGGTACCCCTGATGAAATCTTCAATCACCCTAAAAATGATCGTCTAAAATCATTCCTATCAAAGATTTTGGAAGTATAGTATTGAAGGACCTCGCTTATGCGGGGTTCTTTTTTTGTGCATTTTGCTTGCATTTTTGTTTTGTCCCCTTTATAATTGTTAGCATGCTAACAAAATCTAGGAAGTGATATTCATGACAGAAAATATTGGTAGACAGTTAAAAATTGCATCAACCCAACTTACAAAACAATTTGATAAGTTTGCGATTCAATACGATTTAACAAGTATGCAGATGTCTGTAATAGACTTCTTGACCCTGTTTAAAGATCAAGAAATGTTTCAAAAGGACATCGAACACGAATTTAATATCCGTCGTTCCACCGCTTCAACGTTATTGAAGCGAATGGAAGATAAGGGATTAATACGCCGTGTTGAATCGAACAAGGATGCTCGTCAAAAACAAGTCATCCTAACCGATTTATCCGTTCAATACGAAGACGACATTCAAAAGTTCATGGTTGAAACACAACAACAAATCCATAGTTTCTTGTCTGATGAAGAATACGCTTCCCTAGAGAGTAGCTTAGCAAAAATCATTAAACATATGGGGGATTAATAATGGATAACAAAATTTCATTAAAGACATTACTGTCAGTTATTGCAGCTGGAATTATGTCATTTAGTGGTGTTGTTATTGAAACTTCAATGAACATCACCTTCCCAACTTTGATGCGCGACTTCAACGTGGGAACCAGTACTGTCCAATGGATGACTACAATTTATTTGCTTATTGTATCAATCGTTGTTCCGCTTTCAGCAATATTAAATCGTAACTTTAAAACCAAGCAATTATTTATCGTATCAAACTTACTATTTATTATAGGAGTTGTTTGTGACTTAACCGCACCATCATTTACATTCCTATTAATCGGTCGTGTAATTCAAGGATTCGGAACTGGAATTGCACTACCATTGATGTTTAACATCATCTTGGATCAAGTACCTGCTGAAAAAATCGGTGTCATGATGGGGGTCGGTAACTTGATTACCGCCATCGCCCCTGCCGTTGGTCCAACTTTCGGTGGAATTGTGGTATCTTCAATCGGTTGGCGTTACATCTTCGCCATCCTATTACCAATACTCGTGATTTCATTAATCTTAGGTGTCTTAAACATCGAACAAAAACGCGAAATTAAAAAGACTAGCCTAGACTTTGTTGGCCTAATCCTAATCGTGATTACATTCACTGGTTTAGTATATGGTTTCTCCAACATGGGTGCCGGTAACATCCTAAGTGCTGTTGTCATTCTTCCAATCATCATTGGTGTGATTGCTTTGATTACTCTTTACATGCACTGCATTAGAAGCAAGAATGCTATCTTGGACCTATCTGTTCTTAAAAACCAAAAGTTTGCTGGTCACATTGTTGGATTCTTCATCCTACAATTCATCACATTAGGTTTATCATTCATCTTGCCTAACTACGTGCAAATCGTAAACCACTCATCCGCGTTCATTGCTGGTCTATTGGTATTACCCGGTGCCGCAATTGGTGCCATCTTAGCCCCACTATCTGGTAATTTGTACGACCGTTTCGGTGCTTACAAGCCACTAGCACTAGGAATGTTATTTGGACTAATTGGTTTGGTATTATTCGCCATCTTTGGAACTCATTTGAGTAACACCATGATTTTAATCTTCTACGTAATTTACATGCTATGCATAGGACTATCATTTGGTAATATTATGACAAGTGGATTAAGCCAATTAGATGGTGAACAAAGAACAGACGGCAACGCCGTATTCAACACCCTTCAACAAATCTCAGGTGCCATTGCCACTTCCATCGTTTCTGCTATTATTACTATCAGTCAATTGAGTAATAATAACGAAGCTACTGGAACTGCGGTTGGATCACTTCACGCGTTGATTTTATTACTAGTATTAATCGTGATTGCTAGTCTAATCTTAAACGCCGTTGTAAAACGAAAATAGCAATAAAAAAGCCTAACGTTTAAAACGTTAGGCTTTTGTTTTACTTCATTTTTCTGACGCTAATAAAAATTTTAGTTGCAGGATAAAAACTAACATTGAATTCATCCTTGATAGCTTTAACAACCTCGCTATCTTCATCATGTTCTTCAATCATGGCACGTACTTTCACAACGTTGTCATAATTGTTCAATGTGTCTCTAATGACACGGTTGTTTCTAATGTTTCTAACCACATTATAAATTTCAAGGATAAGTAAAATAAGAATCGAAATTATGGTCCACATATATAAGTTATCACTCCTATTACTTATAATTATACGTGATATGGCGATATTATCAAAATCATATTAACTAAAGCTTAACAATTCAACGGTTTAGAAGGGTTGTCATACGTGATATAATTTAAATATTATAAATAAAGGAGAAATTCATATGATTGATACGATTAAAAAACGTACCATTGGATTTCTAGCTGCAGCTATTATTGCAATTATTAGTCAATTTCTTACAGCTATTATTCCAAACATCGGTGGAGCCACCATCGCAATCCTAATCGGAATCGTGTTGGGTAACACCGTTTTAAAACAACCAGTTCTAAGTGCTGGTACCAAGTTTGCTGAAAAACGATTACTGGAATACTCAGTAATGCTACTTGGCCTTACCATCACTTTCCAAACCATTCTTCAATTACACTGGTCCGGATTACTATTCATCATCATCCAAATGACCATCACCATTATCGCTGCCATCATGATTGGTAAGTGGCTTCACTTCGGTGAAGGAATTTACCTTTGCATGGCCGGTGGTAACGCGGTTTGTGGATCATCAGCGATTGCTTCCATCAAACCAGTCATTAATGCTTCCGACGAAGATGCCGGAATGAGTATCACATTGGTAAACCTAATGGGAACCGTAATGATGCTAGCTCTTCCAGTCATCGGTACCATGGTATTTGGTCACGTTGACATGCTACGTGGTGCCTTGATTGGTGGTACCGTTCAATCAGTTGGACAAGTTATCGCCAGTGCAACGATGGTTAACCAAACTACCGTCCAATTCGCAACTCTATTCAAGATTATGCGAATCATCATGCTAGTGGTTGTGGTTACTGTGTTTGCACGCATTCATGCTAAAAACGAAGCATTAGCTAACGCCGAAAAAGAAGTTGAAGCAGAAGTAAAGAAAGGTAAGATTGATTTTCTACCATGGTACGTTCTATGGTTCTTAATCTTCTGTATCCTAAATAGTTTCTTCCACCTTCCAGCTTTCATCGGTAACACTGCTCACCTATTGAGCTCATGGTGTGAAATCATCGCACTAGCCGCTATTGGTTTACGTCTAAACTTAAAGGCGTTCCTAAAGGCTGGAAAGCGTTTTGCCATTTACAGTGTTTCAGTTGGTCTAATTCAAACCATTGTGGCACTAATCTTAATCAAGCTGTTAATTCACGCATAATAAAAAGACTAGGCAAATGCCTAGTCTTTTTTAATTACATATACTTTTTAATAAGTTCTTCAAAGTTACTATTCTTACGTGGGTAAGCAATTTTCTTAAGGTTGAGTAAATCAAAGTCAGTAACGTTATGTGAAATGGAGTTAAAGCCCCATGAACCAGTTCCTAGAGTTAGTGAAGGTTCCAATCCGTTAACGATGCTACCAACACCACCTAGACAGCAAGGAGTATTGACTAGGATACGGCAGGCCTTCATCTTAATACCGAATTGGGTAATCACGTCAGAATCAGTTGATCTAATTCCGGCAGTGTGACCTAATCCACCATAGTTTAGGATTGATTCTAGAGTTTCGTATGCATGGTCTGAATCAGCTACCTTGTATACTGATACAACTGGTGAAAGCTTTTCACCTGAAAGTAAGTGGTCAAGACCAACTTCAGTTAGTTCTGCGGCCAATACCTTGGTACCTTCTGGCACTTCAATTCCGGCCATGTCAGCAATTTGCTTAGCTGAACGACCAGCGATTGGTCCGTTAACACCACCAGTTTCAGGGTTAAACATAGTTTGTGCTAACTTATCTTGATCTGATTCAGCGATGAAGTATACACCAGCGTCACTTAGGCGTTTCTTCATGTCATCATAGATGGCTGAATCGATTACCAGACTGTTTTCAGTGGCACAAATCATACCATTATCAAAGGTCTTTGATAATACGATGTCTTTAACTGCTGCATCTAAATCTGCGGACTTTTCAACATATAATGGTGCGTTACCAGGACCCACACCTAATGCGGGTTTACCACTTGAGTAAGCGGCTTTGACCATGGCAGGTCCACCAGTCGCTAAAATCGTTGCAACACCAGGGTGATGAATCAAAGCATTGGTTGCATCAATGCTTGGTTCACTAATCCATTGAATTGAATTCATTGGTGCCCCTGCTTTAACGGCTGCATCTAATACAATTTCAGCTGCTTTTATTGAGGACTTCAAAGCTTGTGGATGGAAACTAAATACGATTGGGTTTCTAGTCTTCATCGCAATGATTGCCTTAAATAAAGTAGTTGAAGTTGGGTTGGTAACTGGAGTAACACCAGCTAACACCCCTAATGGTTCTGCAATTGTAACTGTTTTAGCTTCATCGTCTTCATCGATAATTCCAACAGTCTTATGATTCTTAATGAAGTTACCAATTTGACCACTGGCAAAAATGTTCTTCATTGTCTTGTCGTGAGTATTTCCACGACCAGTTTCTTCATGAGCCAACTTTGCCAATTCCGCACTGTTATCTAAACCAGCTTGGACCATTGCATCTACAATTGAGTCTACCTGTGATTGATCTAAACCTTCTAATTCAGTTAATGCAGTATGTGCATTGCTTACTAAATTGTTAATCATTTCATCAACTTGAACCATCAAAAACGCCCTCCTTTAATTTAGATACTCCTAACGTTTTCAATTTGATTGTATCAGTGTCAATAAAGGGTTTCAACCCATTGATCACCAGAAAATAATTAATTTTCACTATGTTTTTTTGAAGAAAATATCCATTTTTAATTAAAAAATAGGTCAACTTTGTTCACCTAATCACAAGTCAAAAGTGCTATATTTAGGCCTTTTGATTTCCGCAAATTCAGTAATGATAAACATACTCGATGTCTAGTTTTCACCGGCGAAAATTAAATTTTAATTTGAATATCATTATGATATTATTAGGCTTATCAAAACAGAGGAGATGAGCTTATCTTAAAGATTGAAAATATTTCCAAATCATTTTCAAAAGTCCAAGCTTTAAACAACGTTTCATTCGAAGCTAAAGACGGCCAAATTCTTGGCCTAATCGGACAAAACGGTGCTGGTAAATCAACAACCTTTCACAGCATTCTTCGTTTTATCGAATTTGATGGAAAAATTACATTAAACAATCACGAAATCACCGTTAAGGACTTCAACGAAGTGGGATATCTTCCAGAAGAACGTAGTCTATTCGAAGACCTAACAATTGAAAGTCAAATTACATACTTTGCGGAACTAAAGGGCCGCGACAAAAAATGGGTCAAGGAACGCATTGACTCATGGTTAAAACGCTTCGAAGTTAAGGGAGAAGCAAAGGACAAAATTAAATCATTATCTAAGGGTAACCAACAAAAGGTCCAACTAATCTGTACCCTAATTCATGAACCAAAGTTGGTAATTCTAGATGAACCATTTAGTGGTTTGGACCCTGTTAACGCCGATCTTTTAAAGAAAGAAATCATCAGAACTAAGGAAAATGGTGCTGCCATCATCTTCTCAAGTCATGACATGAACAACGTTGAAGAACTTTGTGATCACGTCGTCATGCTTAGAAACGGTAATGTTGTTTTAAACGGTGGCGTTGATGAAATCAGAAACCAATTCGGCAAGAAATACATCTTTGTGACAACTGACATGTCCGTAAACGAACTAGCTGCACTTGATGGTGTCAGCGAAGTGGTTGCACGTGGTCATAACCGTTACAAGATTACCCTTACTGATGAAGAATACGGTAAGGCCCTCTTCAACGCCGTGAGTCGTGGCGAATACATCGAAGAATTCAGCCAACAACCACCTACATTAGATGAAATCTTTAGAGAGAAGGCGGTGGCAAAACATGCATAAGTTCAATATTGTCTTCATGAGAAACTACCTACTACACTTAAAATCAAAGAGTTTCATCGCTTTGCTAGTCACACCAATCGTTTCAGTCTTAATTAGTGCTGGAATTGGTGGACTAGTTGCCAGTTCAACCAACAACTTTGACGACTACCAAGTCGCCGTTGTCGGGGATTCAAGCGTTAAAAGTGAACTAGTATCCAAGGATAAAGATTCCATTGATACCAGCATCAAGTCCGAAAGTAACGCCAAAAAGGAACTTAAGAAGGACAATATTGATGGTTACATCAAGGTTTCCAAGGAAAACAACCAATACAAAATTAACTTTTTTGGAAGTAGCTCCTTAGATAGCGACGTTAAGGCCGATTTATTAGCAATTGTGAACCAAAAACAATCTGCCATTAACGTTAAAACCAGTAATGTCACTAGCGAACAATACAAACAATTGTCTGTAAAACCAGCGTTTAAGTCATCAATCACTGATAAGGAAAAGAAACAAAAATCTGATCAAACATCCAATGCTAATACAGCATCAATCTATGTATTAATCTTTATTTCCTACTTCTTTACCTTAATTTATGCTTCCATCATGTCCACCACTATCGCCAAGGAAAAAGGCACCAAGATTTCAGAAGTTATCTTCAGTAGTGTCTCACCTAGCACATACTTTAGTGGTAAGGTTGGTGCCGTGATTGCTTTGATGGCAACACAAATGGTAATTTACAGCGGTGCCGGAGTGATTGCATACTTCGTATTGAATATGTATCCATTCTTTAACTCACTATTTACATCCCAACACATATTGATTAGTACGTTTATCGGTAATATCTTTAGTATTAACCTACTATTCATCTTAGTTGGTTTCGTAATCTCAATCGTGCTTGCAGCGATTTGTGGTTCTCTTTCAGCCAACGTTGAAGGAGCCGCCAAGTCATCTCAACCACTTGTATTCTTGATTTTATTTATCTTCGTGCTTTCATTTAATTTTGTTAATGATGGTTTTTCTGATTCAATCTTTTCACAAGTTGGATCATACATCCCACTATTCTCATCATTCTTGATGCCAATTAGATTGATTAATCATGCTGCAAACTTATTTGAAGGAATCATTTCACTATTGATTGCGATTGCCTTCATCGCTTTTGTTACTTACAAGTTCTCAAATGTTTACAAGTTATTCATGCTAAACAGTGAAGAAGGTAGCTTCTTCAAACGTATTAGATCAGCTTTAAACAATAAATAAGAAAATAAAAATAACCCTGAACTTTTATGTTCAGGGTTATTTTTTACTTAATTTTGACTGGTTTATTAATTGATAGTAGATAAATAAATTTATCAGTAACCGGTTTATGCAAGATGTTTTCCAACGCCTTAGCATATAGGTTAATTTGACCCTTGTACTTCTTAACGGCCTTATCAATACTTCTATCACTATCATTTGGAACGTAGTCGGTCTTGTAATCAAACAAGATGACTTCATCGTCTAACTCGATATAACCATCAATAATCCCGTGAATTAGGATTTTTTCTGGTGAATCGGCGTCAAAACCAGGGAATACAAGATTGGCATCCATTAGCATCGAGAATGGTGCTTCACGATGAATTCTTTCTGGATGAGCCAGCATTTGTAGTCCTAATTCACTGTCAAACACATTAATAACTTCTTGGGTTTGAATTAAGTCAGCGATTTCTGGGGTAACGATTTTATCGGCAACTAAACGTTGTAGCATCCCTACCACGTCTCCTACTTCTGGCTTGTGGTCCAATGGCACCTCTTGTAGCAACAAGTGGGTGGCAGTACCGACTTCAGCAGGACTTGGTTTGACAACCGATTGCATGAACTTAGGAACCGTGAAGTTTGAACTGACGTACATGTTCTTTTGCTTATTGTTTTCTTGCCAATGTTCATCATAGTTACCCAATTGAATGCTATCCGGATCTTCAAATAGTCGTTTAATTTCGGAAACTGATTGATAAGCAGTGGTATGGGTCGCAACTTGATTTTGATAAGTGAAGTCCAAGACCTGGTCAACATCATCAACATTGATATCCTTTGGCACCATCTTCTTGGCACTTTCAACAATGTGATTTAACCACTTGGCACTAACCGCACTGTCGCCTGATGGGCTGTGTTGAGCTAGGTCGTTTGCATTCACGAATTCAACATCAAAGTTAGTCTGATCATCATCTAAACCTTTATAGGTAACGTCGTCACCGAACTTGTTTCTAAAGTTAGGATGACGGACCAATGCAGGTCCAATCCAGTCTAGGTAACTCTTGGCACCACTTCTTAAAGCGGCATCGACTAGTAAGGTGTCACCACTGGCAGCCTTGTTCCAGGCATCGATGACCTTAGTTCTGTCGTTTTCATTCTTGCTGGCACCAACGATGAATAATTGTTGCTCAGCACGGGTTAACGCAACGTATAGTTTACGCATTTCTTCGGCCAATAAGCCTTGGTTTTCGATTGCACCAACCACTTGGCGTTGCAATGAATCTTGTTTGATTCTAGTTTCAGGGTCGGTGTAGGTAATTCCTAGTCCTAGATGATCATTTAGGATGTAGGCCTTATTGCTGTCTTGTCTATTGAAACCATGTGAGGCATCCATTAGGAAGACGACAGGGAATTCTAGTCCCTTACTACCATGAATGGTCATTACTGATACTGCGTCTTGGTTGTCATCAGCATTGGCCTCATCCAAGTCTTCGTTTCTTTCTTGCATGCGACGCACAAATCGAACGAATTGGAATAATCCCTTAAAACTAGTTTGTTCGTAGTCATATGCACGTTCGTATAGGGCATGTAAGTTAGCTTGGCGTTGTCTTCCAGCAGGCATCCCTCCAACGTAATCCAGGAATCCGGTGGTTTCATAGATGTCCCAGATTAAATCAACAATCGCATGTTGTTGGGCAACATCTCTGAAGTGTTTTAATTGTTCGACAAATGTCTTCACGCGTGAGAATACTTGGTCACCAAATTCGGAGTGATCCATGTTTTCGTAATTGTCGTAGAAATTAATTACGGCATTGAAGTAATCACCGGTCTTTTGGTTAATTCTCAAGTATGCCAATTGGTTTTCATTTAAACCAACCATTGGCGAACGCAATACCGCCACCAACGGAATGTCTTGGTATGGATTATCGATGATTGATAACATCGACATCATAATTTGAATTTCGGTGGTCTTGAAGTAACTTTGCGCCCCGTTGATTAGGACTGGAATGTTGTATGAACCAAAGATATCGGAAATGATGAGGTTGTTATTTCTCGTCGAAGAAATAATTGAGATATCAGAGTATTGAATTGGACGCATCACTTGTTTGTCACGGTCAAACACTGGTAGCTGCTTTTCAACCATTTCGTTAATCTTTTGGGCGACCATTTCGACTTGGCCATGCGCACTGTCTTGGACTTGGAATTGGTCGTCGATTGGTTCTTCTTCGTCGTCCTTACTTTCGTAAATCATCACATCAACATTGGATTGTAATTCGTCTGGATAGTATTTCGCACCGGCCTTTAGTTTGGCATCCCCGGTGTAGTCAATTTCACCAACTCGTTTGTCCATTGTTTGGGTGAAAACTAAGTTGATGAAGTCATCGATGTTTTCTGCGGAACGGAAGTTATCGGGTAAGACAATGGTGTGGCCATCTTCGCTATCCATGCGTTCAATAAACATTGATGGATCGGCTAGACGGAAACGGTAGATGGATTGCTTAACGTCTCCCACCATGAACATATTGCTGTGTTCTGGGTTCGCCAATGTTGATAAAATCGCGTCTTGTAGACGATTATTATCTTGGTATTCATCGACCATGATTTCATTATATTGATTTTGGAGGTTCACTCTGACAGCCTTAGATTCGCCGTCTGAGCCAGATAGGATATCGTAGGCATAATGTTCCACATCAATGAATTCTAGACAATGACGCTTCAATTTAGCCTTTTGATAGCTATCTGTGAATGCTAGGACAACTTGTATCAATTTCTCGATTAATTGCTTGGAAGCCTTCATTACTGAAAGGTTTTCTTCTTCGTTTAATGCAAAGTATTTATCAGGTAGTTTTTGAACCGCCTTCTTGGCGTTGTCACGAATGTCTTTGATACGGTCATGAAGTCCCTTGGCGATGTCGTCATAGTCCTTGGTAACACGTGGGAAAGCCTTGAACTTGATATCTTCAAAGGCTTGCTTAATGTCGTTCCAATCGGAATCAGGCAACATGTCATATAGACCATTGATATTATCGATATCGACTTGAACGGCATCCGCTTCCTTTTCCATCAAATTTTCGTCAGCAATGCGTTTAGCAGATTCAAAAGATAGACGTTGTTGTGTTAAATCATTTTGAATGAATGGTAGTAGATTGTTTTGGTAAAAGTCGGAATGAATCAAATCATCCCCATCGATATCGTAAATCTTAGTGGTATTTTTCAACCATTCAATTGGGTCACGGTTTACGTTGGCATAGTCGTAAATTCTAAATACTAAGTCGGTTAGCCCATCATCGGAACGGTCATTGGAGAAGTTTTCGGTCAATTGAGCAAATAGCCCATCACTATCGTTGGCGTATAGATCTTCACGAACTGAATCCCAGACCTGTTCTTTTAGCATTTGGCTTTCTGTTTGATCCGCCAACAGTCTAAAGTTAGGGTCCAAATCAATAATGTAGTAGTAACTTTGGACGATTTTTTGACAGAATGAGTCCATTGTTGAAATATCAGCGACTGGCAAACGACGTAACTGACGCACTAAAAATGCCTTAACGTCGGAGTCAGTGGCTTTTTTCAATTCTTGTTGAAGTGCCTTTTGAATACGGTCACGCATTTCCTTGGCAGCGGCCTTGGTAAAGGTAACGATTAGCATTTCATCAATGTTGACGCGGTCGTGTAACAACTTGTTGATAACACGATCAACTAAGACACGGGTCTTACCAGAACCGGCTGAGGCTGAAACGAGGACGTTTTCATCAAAATGTCCGGTAACGGCTTCTTTTTGTGGCTTTGTGTATTCCATTATTGATTGTCCCCCCTTAGCATTTTCAAGACGTCTTCTAACGAGTAGTTAGGCACATCTCTGTAGTTATTTTCATTCAATAGCGGATCGAACTGCATGATTGAACGATAAGGTGTAAATTGCATTGCGTCTTGGTTTTGACCAAAGCGCGCTGGTTTCAAATCGATGTTTCCAGTAAAGATTTCTAATCCGGCCTTCTTGATTAGGTCCTCGTTGTGAGATAGCAATAGGTCTAAGTCTTCGGGTTGCACGATTGGACTGGACTTGTAGAAACTACCATCTTTTTTCTTTCTCAGTGGATAAACGTTGGATGAACCGTACTTGTCATCTTCGATGGTCTTATCAATCTTATCCAATAGTTCACCGTCGTTTACTAGAATTCCTTGGTATTTTTGTTTGCTTAATACCGCTTCTTCAAATGACTTCTTCAAGTCATCCTTGGTGTACTTAGGATTGTAGATGTGCATGTAAACGGCACCGGCCAAGGCGGCCTTTTCTTCTTCATCAATGATGCCTAGGTTGTGCGCTAACACATCGATGTAGGTCATCATTTGCATGGAAGTTCCGTCGTATACACGGGAGAAGTCCAACTTACGTTCACTGGACTTGTAGTCGACAATTCCTAGGTAATTCTTGCCGTCGACGTTCATTGAATCGATTCTATCGATTCGACCACGGACGTTAACTAACTTCGCGGTCGTTAATTCGTTGCTCTTAGGCAATTCAAAACTAAGTGGTTTTAAGTCATCCTTGTGACCAACTTGACCGAATGATATTTCGGTCTTTTTCGCACGCATTGGTGTGTACTTGCTTTGTTTTTGAATGGTTTCGATTGTGTGTTTAACGGTCTTAATCAATTGATTCTTGATGTAATTCATTCGACTAGAACTACTCAAAATGGTGTATTGGAAGTCATTTGGATCTTCTAACATCTTGGCCACAACGGTATCAACCAATTCGTTGATTGCTTGTTTATCCAAGTTTTCCAAGTCGATATGTTCTGAGTTCACAATGCGCATCAAGTGGTCCATTGATTCGTGGTAGAACTGACCGGTACTTGCTGGTGATAGGTCAAAGACATCACGTTCTTTTAGTTTCAAACCATAGCGCAAGAAGTATTCGTATGGGTTGCTGTAGAATTGTTCCAACTTAGAGATGGAAGTATTGATTTTATCCCCGTATAAACCGGTAACGATTTCTGGCAACAATTGTGTTGGTGTGTTGTTGTAGTCTAAACCACCCAATAGTTTGTTGGTTAAGTCACGGTAGTTTAGGTTTTGATCTAGTTTGTTATATACATATTGCCATGCTGGGGCCAAATTAGAATTGTTTAGTTTGGCGTCTTGGCTGGCTTGAACCAGGTGACGAAGCGTTGAACGATAAGTTCCGACATATTCGTAGATATCCTTGGCATCAGCGGTTGGATGACTGGGAATGTGTTGGATATCAATGCCGAAGTGTTCCGCAATTCTGGAAACGTATGGTGAGATGGCAACTGAAGATTCGTCACTATCGCCTAGACTGTAGGAAAAGATTAGCTTTTCACTACCTGATAGGAATGCTAGATAGTTTAGGAATGGATCGTTGGCCATTTGGTTTTCAGATGTTTCACGCAAGTATTGGTCATCGTCAAAGAAGTCACGCAAATCATCACGGTCCGCGTCACTAAATAGTGCTTCGTTGGTAATCTTATCGGGCATTACTTCGTCAGTGGCACCCATCATGAAGACCACTTTACGGTTGTTCATTTGAACGATTCCACTTTCAGAAATGGCAACTTGGTCCAATGTGGAAGGAATTTGTGAGTAGTTGGCACCTGAGAATCCACTTTGAAGAAGACTCAAAAAGTCGTCGGCAACAAATTCACGGTTCCCTAGAATTGAAACGTAGTCGTCCAATAAATTACAGAATGTTTGCCATACCTGTTCTGGTTGCGCCGCATCCAATAGATTGTCCTTTAAGATGGAGTCGTTACGCCATTGCTTTAGTCTTCTAACTACTCCCATGTCAACTAGGAATTGGAATAATGTGGCAGCAGCTTCTTGACCCGTCTTGGCGTTTCGCATCTTCTTGAAGAATGGTGGGAAATTATCACCAATAAAGTGTCTAATCACGTTAATCTTCCCAGAAATATTGCGCATTCTGTCAGCTTGAACACCAAAATCACTGTCTGACAGCCATGCGTATTGCCAGTCTTCCTTTTGAGTCCAGCGAGAGCCTTCATAACCATTCTTTAGTACCAAGTTTTCGGTTAAGGCAACGTATTGACGGTAATCGTCACCTTCAATAAAGTTACCGTTGCCATCACCTGGGACCATTAATTCGGTCTTTAATAAACGCATGACGTCTTGGTATTGGTACTTACGAGAGCCGTTTTCTAGACTGAAAAGAGCATCGATTAATTCGACCAATGGATGGTCTTCCATTGATTTGGTAACGTCGTTAAACGCGGGAATGTCGAGTAGTTTAAATACTGGTTTGATTACGTTTTGGTACTTGTCCAAGTGACGAGTCAAGATTAAGAAATCGGAGTATTTGTAGCCACCATGAGCGACCATTTGGCGAATCTTCACCGCGATATTTTCCACTTCAGCAAACGGACTGTCGGCACGGTAGACCTGAATGCTGTCAGGATTGCTTAGTGAACTCTTGTCGATATCGCCTAGTCCGGTGGATTGTGCCCAGTATGTATCTAGCTTGTGTAAATCATCAGACACGCGAAGATTCTTGGCCATCTTATCGACTAATACGGGAACGTTATTGGCACGGGCAATATTGTAAAAACGGTTGTACCACTTGGCTGATTGGAAAAATAAGTTAGGACCTTGTGGTAGTTCGTCGGGGTACTTGCGATCCAAGTTCAAACCAATGGTAACCCCAGCAGAACGCTTGATTAGTAGTTCGACTAGCTTGGCTTCTTGGGCGGTAAATTGGTTAAAGCCATTGAAGTAGAAATGACTGCGGGATAAGTCTAGTTCATCATTTTCGATAAAACGACAGAAAAGGTTTAAAACGTCTGATTTATATAGGTAGATTCCTTGAGTTTGTTCCTCAAAAGCGCGGTAAATGATGATAAAATCATGCATTTTATCGCGTAATCCAGCGTTTAGTTTGTCATTGTTTTCAACGATTTTTTCAAGGTTGTCGGCAGAAATTTGGCCGGCTTGCATTTCACTGATTTGTTGAGCTAATTTTTGAATAAACCCAGGTTGGCCGGTTTCACCCCTAAAGACGGTCAATTCATCCTGGTGGTCGATTAAAATTTGGTAGATCAGCATGCTAATACCGGAGTCGCTTAGTCTTGTCTTTTGGTATTCTTGGTTATTCTTCATGTAATACCAGACAAGTCGGGTAATGGAGAAAGTCTGGAACTTACTTTCGGCATAGATTGGTTCGTTGTTGGTGTTTAAGTCCTTTAAAGCTTGCACTTCGGATTCGAACTTAATGTGGTTAGGCACTAGATAGAAAAATTCATCATCAGGGTGATTGTTGATTGATTCTTTTAGTGAATCAACGATGACTTCTTCATGATCATAGCTGGCGGTTCCCAAAATAAATTGTAAAGACATTTCATTACCCCTTTTTCATGAATTAATAGTCTAATTATATAATACGTGAAAACATGTGTCAGACTTTTCAAACATTTAATTATTCTCCAAAAGATGATTAAGTCGGCGTTTATGCAAACGATAATTTTTTAATTGAAAAAAGTTTGGATTTTTCGAGTCATAATCTTTGGTGCAGTTATTCGGTTGTGGTATATTAAATCGTACACAAAATATTAATACAAAACGTATGGATATTTTGGGCAATAAAAAACAATTAAGATGTAATATAGGATCGATTTTTTATTTATTGGGATAAAGCTCTGACTTGGGTTTTAAAAATCGTCTACCGCCTTGAACATCTAAGGAAAGAGGTACTGTTATGTTCAGACATACTCGTAAACTACAATACAACGCTAAGCCAGATCGTCCAGATCCAATTATGGCTCGTCGTCTACAAGAAGCCCTAGGTGGTCAATGGGGTGAAACTACTGGTATGATGTCATACCTATCACAAGGTTGGTCATCAACTGGTGACGAAAAGTACAAAGACTTACTATTAGACACTGGTACTGAAGAAATTGGTCACGTTGAAATGATCTCAACTATGATTGGTTACCTATTAGAAGGTGCACCAACTACTATGACTACTGAAGAAATGAAGAATGACCCAGCTAAGGCTGCCCTACTTTCAGGTATGGACCCAGAACATGCATTAGTTCATGGTTTAAACGCTGGTCTAAATAACCCTAACGGTGCTGCATGGAACGCTGGTTACGTTACTTCATCAGGTAACCTAGTTGCTGACATGCGTTTCAACGTTGTTCGTGAATCACAAGCTCGTCTACAAGTTAGTCGTCTATACGACATGACTGATGACGAAGGTGTTCGTGACATGTTGAAATTCCTATTAGCTCGTGAAACTCAACATCAACTACAATTCATGAAGGCTCAAGAAGAACTAGAAGAAAAATATGGTGTTATCGTTCCTGGTAACATGCACGATATTGAACACAGCGAATACGCTCACGTTCTAATGAACTTCTCTGATGGTGAAGGTTCACGCGAATTTGAAGGCCAAGTTGCTAAAGACGGTCAAAAGTTCACTTACCAAGAAAACCCAGAAGCTATGGGTGGTATCCCAGAAGTTAAACCAGCTGATCCTCGTTTACACAACGACCAAGGTTAATTTCTGCCCGCTACTCCTACAATTTTCGAAATACGACAATTAAAATTATTAATCCAAATGAAAAACTTCAACTTCGGTTGGAGTTTTTTTTATATTTTCTTAACTTGTTATTTTTTCATAATAGAATTAGAATTAAATTAATAAAATTTATAGGAGTGTTTGTCGTGCAATTTATTTTTGCTTTACTTCATGGAATCGCCGAAATGATTTCTAATTCAATTGCTTTTCACTTAACCCTATTACATATCGAACCTTCAAACATCTTTTTGAAGCTTCCCCACATTATTCAATCAATTGTTAACTTTATTAGATAGATCAAAAAGACACTCCTGTTTAGGAGTGTCTTTTGTTTATTTGCTTAAATCATTATCATTAAAAATTTTGGTGATCTTAGTTCCGCTACTGTCGACTCTTCCGTCAACACCAATGGTTAAAGATTTGTTTCTATATGTAACAACGTAGTATAAAAGTTTTCCCGACCCTTGGTTATCAGTAAATTCCGGATGTTCTTTACGATGTTTTTGAATGAACTTAATAACTTCTGGTTCTTTACAAACCTTCTTCAAACTTTTATCGTTTTGAACGATACCGTAATATTCATTTTTCACACTGAAATCAGATTGCTTGTAAATGTTAAAGGCAAGAACTGCCACTACCAAGATACCAATCGATGCCACAATTACGAGAACAACTTTTTTCATCTTACATAACCTCTCTCTAATCCAAAATTAATGTTAGCCTTAAGCATATCACTTTAGAACATCAACGTAAATAACACAAGCATGGAGTGTCTTCTGTTTAATATCTAATTTATTATGGTAATATTAGTCACAATAAAAACATAAATTAGGAGGAATGCCCATGCCATCAAATAGTGAAGCTGAACAGTTAAAGAAAATCATGAATGATACTTTAGACATATCAAAATACATATTAGCCAGCAAAGACGATGACGAAATCCTTACCCATATTGCAAATTTAATAAATTGTGACGCATATATTATGGATGTTTTCGGTCGCCTTCGTTCGTATAGTGACAACGCAAAGATGGATGCATTCCTCTTCGAATCTGTAATTCATGATTTAAAACTCATCGAACTAACCGAACCGGTAACCTTTTTAGACAAATACAGTATCTATCCACTAAAGACGATGGATAAGTTTACCCGCAGATTTGTGGTATTTTCCATGAAAATGCCTAAAGATTTAAGTACTCAATTATTGATTGAAAACATGGTCAACCTACTAAGTCTAGAAAACATGCAGGTCAGCATTAATTTAAATCAAGTGAGACAACGTCGCAACGAATTATTCAACAGTATTCTGACACAAAATTTACCTGAAAATGCTTTCGAAGATACTTTGAAACTAAACGGCCTAGACTCCAATTCAATGTATAAGGCGTTTGAAATCGACGAAATCAATTCTGTTGATACCGGACACCATCAGGAAGATATGCACCGAGTTAATGACTATATCTACTGGTACTTCGAAAAACTACAAATCCCAATCATATTGATTTCATGGCATTTCAAACCATTCATTTTGGTCAAAACTAAGAAAAATTTGTTGCCGCTATTAAACGAACTAAGTAAGTTCATCCACGAAAACTTTGTGGAATCAAAGGCGCAAATCGGATACACCGACGATGCCAAGCCACTGATTCAATTCAAGAAGTTACTCCGCGAAGCTGATGAAGCATTAGACGTCGCTAAACGTGAAAACATATTGAAACCAAATAAATTCATCCCTCAACAGGTTGAAGATATCTTGAGCCTAGTACCAAAGAAAGAAGCCGACATGTTTGTCGATGCCATCCTCGGTCCTGTTTTAAACTTAAAGGAAGACGAAAAAGATGAACTAATCGAATTGCTTTCCTATTATTATGCAGACAATCAATCGATTTCAATGGCTGCCAACGATCTATTCATTCACAGAAACACCGCCGTTTACCGATTAAAGAAGCTAGAAAAACTACTTAACATGAGCCTAAACGATGTTTCAGATAGTGAACAACTCAGAATGGCTACCAAATTATACTTAATTCACCATTAATAAAGGAGCTAATTTATTTGATTGATAGCAATATAAAGAAACATATTGATAATAATGATCTTTTGGAAATATACTCAAAATCTAGAGATAACTTCGAGTTTGAAGATTTTATTCTGGGAATTATTGTGTCAGAAAAAGATAATTATCTATTGGTTGAAACTATAGATGATTCCGGACTTTTAGATTCATATACATTATTACTAAAAAGCGATATTTCTAAAATATCTTCAGACACCAACTATACAAACGTATTTACCCATTACGTCAATAGTAATAAAAAGAATAATATATACGATCCTTTTAAGCTGAAAAAGGAAATGAGTAGTATGTGTAATAAAAAACTGGATGATATTATCCAAGCTTTCTTGAGTAACAGAAAAGTTATATCACTTTGTACAAGTGTTGATGAAAACTTCCATAAAGGAAACATAATCGCATATGACAACAATCACATCGTTTTAGATGAAGAAAGGTATCAACAAACTTTTGAAAGTGAAATAACAGAGAAAAATAATTTAATAAAATTAGATACTATAACTGCTTTTGACTTAGTCAGTAAGGAAAATAAACTATACGAAGAATATTTAAATAACCACTAAAAAAGAGCTAACCAAAATGGTTAACTCTTTTTTATTTAGGCGTATGCTTTTGAGCTTCTTTCCTTTAGATATAGAGCTCCGCAGAAAACGATTGACCAGATAATTGCACCAATTGCTCCAACGACGTCACCTGGGATAAAGAATAGACTCGCGAAGATGACGAAGAAGAATAGGATTGTTAAAGGACTGGTAATTGCGTATCCAGGCATCTTGAAACCATCGCTTAAAAAGTCGTTTGATGCGCGGTACTTTCTGTGAGCAACCATTGTTAGTAGGTAAACAATGATGTACATGTCACTTGATGATCCAGCCACGATTGTAAATACAGAACTCACGCTGTTACTTACACTCATGATTGGAGTAATGAAGATTAGAGCAGCCGAGATTAGAATTGCAGCACTTGGGATTCCGTTTTTAGAAACCTTACCGAAGTGTCTGTTCATGAACCCTTCCTTACGTCCTTCAGTAGCTAGTTGGTAAAAATGACGTCCAGCAGAAAAAATAATACTGTTTAGCGAAGATGAAGCTGATGTTAATACAACGAAGTTAATAATAGCAGCGGCTGCAGGTAGTCCAGCAAGTGAAAATACTTGAACGAAGGGACTCTTATCTGGAGTAATTGAGGTCCATGGAATAACGGCCATGATAACGGCTAGCGCTCCAATGTAGAAGATCATAATTCTCCATAGAGTTTCGTTAACAGCCTTCTTCACAACTTTGTGTGGGTTCTTTGATTCACCTAGGGTGATACTTACGAATTCAATCCCTTGGAATGCGAAGAATACCATTGGGAAAGCAGAAATGAAGTTAAATGATCCATGTGGGAATAAAGTAAAATGATTAGTAATATTGCTAATTGATGCATGTCCCAAAGGTGTTGATGTGTGTGAAAATACCATGATAATTCCAGTTACAATCAATGCGACAATTGCCACAATTTTGATCATTGCAAACCAGAATTCAGCTTCACCAAATAGTTTTGCAGCAATTAAGTTAATTGCTGTTAGGACAACCAAGAAGGCAACTTCGACAATCCACGATGGAACATTTGGGAACCAGAAGGCAAAGTATGTAGCAATGGCAGTTAGTTCAGCCATGCTGGCAAACAAAAGTCCTAACCAGTAACTCCAACCAGTGAAGTATCCAGCAGTTGTTCCAAGGTATTTAGAGATAAATGATACGAAAGTGTGTTGGGAAGGATCGGCGTAAAACATTTCTCCAATTGCTCTCATCATTAGAAAGAAGAAACATCCTAATACTAGGTACACTATCATTACTGACGGTCCCGTCTTTGAAATGGTACTGCCAGATCCAAGGAATAACCCGGTTCCGATGGTTCCACCAATCGCAATCATCTGAACGTGACGGTTGCTTAGTGAACGAAGTGTACCATCCGCATTTTTTGTGATTTTTTCTTGCATAAAGATTCCCCCTTTTAAGCTTATTGATTTATTCGTTGATCAACTTAACTTTGATTGTTGAAAATATTATCATCATTTTTCTAGATGACAATAGCTCTAAAGGAGTTTTGGCAAATGTCACAATGCGGTTGTAATATCATACAAAAGCGCTCAATTATGCATTAGAACGGGAAATAAGGCGTTTTATACCGATACCTGCATAGAATGCAACTGTCCAAATTACTGCACTAATTGCTCCGACTTCATCCCCTGGAATGAAGAACAAACTAACGAAAATGAATACAAAAAATAAAATTGTTAGTGGGCTTGTAAATTGGTAAGCAGGCATCTTAAATCCATGATCCAAGAAGTCGGCTGACTTTCTGTATTTACGATGCGCAAACATGGTAAATAGATAAACGATAATACACATATCACTGGTTGCACCGGCAACTAAAGTGAACATGAATGAAACACTATGAGTAACCGTTAGGATTGGGTTAATCAAGATTAAAGCTGCGGTCAAACCAATACTGGCGATTGGAATCCCGTTTTTAGAAACGTGAGTTAGGTTTTTATGAATGAATCCATCGGTATGAGTATCCTTAGCTAGTTGGTACAAATGACGACCTGCTGAGAAGATGATACTGTTCAATGAAGAAGCAGCTGATGTTAATACCACGAAGTTAATTACAGCCGCTGCTGCTGGCAATCCTGCAATTGAGAAAACTTGAACGAATGGACTGTTAGTAGGAGATAGTTTTGTCCATGGAATTACCACCATGATTACTGATAATGCCCCAATGTAGAAAATCAAAATTCTCCATAGGGTTTCATTAACAGCCTTCTTAACGACTGTCTTTGGATCTTTGGATTCACCAAGCGTGATGCTGACGAATTCGATTCCTTGGAAGGCGAAAAATACCATTGGGAATGCGGCAAAGAAATTAAAGAACCCATGAGGAAACATTGTAAAATGATCAAAAATATTCCCAAATGAAGCGTGTCCTACCGGTGTCGAGGCGTGGAAGAACGCCATGAAAATACCGGTAACAATCAATGCAACAATGGCAATCACCTTAATCATCGCAAACCAGAATTCTGCTTCACCAAAGACCTTAACGGCAATGATATTCAATGTCGCTAAGACGGCTAAAAAGACGACTTCGATTAGCCATGCCGGAATGTGTGGAAACCAAAAGTTCACATATGTAGCGATTGCTGATAATTCGGCCATGCTGGCAAATAGCAAACCAATCCAGTAACTCCATCCGGTGAAGTACCCAGCAGTATGACCTAAATACTTAGTAATAAATGCAACGAAAGTATGCTGACTTGGATCAGAGTAAAACATTTCTCCGATTCCTCTCATCATCAAAAAGAATAAACAGCCAGTTACTAAATAGACCAATAATACTGATGGTCCAGTCTTTGAAATAGTACTACCTGAACCTAAAAACAACCCTGTCCCGATGGTCCCGCCAATCGCAATCATTTGGACATGGCGATTACTTAGCGAACGAATTGTTCCATCAGCGTTTTTCTTGTTTTTATCATGCATAGAAATGCCTCCATTCGGCTTTCCCATTTTCATAATTTATACTTATCCCACTTAATTGTTGATAATACTAGCATTTATCGCCCTTTTAATAAGCAAATCTGGATGAATTTGTAACATTATACATACGACTTGTAGAATCATACAAAAAAGCCACACCATTTATTGGTGTGGCTTCGTTTCATGTGAAACATTTTTATTTATTTTGTGGCAACTTGTTATCTGCTAACACATCGTTAGTGTATTGTTCCACTTGTAATGCAACCTCAGCAGCGTTTGGATCGTTTGGTTGTAAATGACTAGCAGTGTCTTGTGCAACCGCCCAGTAAGCCAAACTATCGGTAACTGGAACGATATCTCTAACAATTTCCATCTTTAATTCTGGACGTTGTTTTTGGAGAGTTTCAAAAGTTCCGTAGTTGGTAATCATGTGAATTTCACCGCCAGACTTTGGTGAAACACTCTTGAAGATTACCAAGTGTGATTCCTTTTGAGTGTCAGTTAATTGTTGTTTGATTTGTTTCAATTGTTCTTTGTTTAATTGTAATGCCATTTTAAGCACCTCACTTATCTTTCGATTAATCCAATGGATTGATTGATAAATTGTTGATATTCTACTACTTTCACGGCAGTGTTTGCAACATTATCCGCAGAAACACGACCGTATTGCATTGAGATTCCTTCATCAATTACGTCCAATTCACCTGTTTGTTCATCAACGATTTCGACCGGTCTTAGGATGGTGTATGGAATTTCATATTCGTCAACCAACTTAACGGCGTATCTTTGTTGATTCAAATATTCCTTATTATTATCCACATCCGGATAAGTCACTTCTTCGGTTAATTCATTATCGATACCGGCCGTTGATAACATAATAAACTGGTCAAGTGGTGGGTTAACGCGGTCCAATGCTTGGATGACCGCTCCGATTTGTAGATCGACATCAAGTGGCCCCAAGAATGTGTAGATAACGTTTACGCCTGTCAAATTGTCGGCATATGCACTAACATCCTCGAAATCGATGCCATCTAGTAAGTTTACTTCATATTGATTTGATAATTTATCGTAGACCTTTTTGCCCAATTGATGAAAATTACCAATAATCAAAACCTTTTTCATGGTTAACCCTCCTTCATTCATTAAATTTATTTTATCAAAAATTAATGCTTAAGTTAACGCCAAATGGTTTAAAAATCGGCGTTTAGGGTTCATAATTGTATTGAACGTATAAAAAATTTGAGGAGGCCTTTTTACATGGTAAAAATTGGTAAATCAAACGTAGAATCAACCCCACTTGGTTTAGGAACCAATGCGATTGGTGGTAACAACTTATTCCCAAACTTAAAAGATGAAACTGGTATTCAAATCGTAAAGACCGGTCTAGATTCCGGAATCACCCTATTAGATACTGCATTTGCATACGGTATGGGTCATTCAGAAGAACTAATTGGTCAAGCCATTAAGGGCTACGACAGAAGCAAGTTCGTTATTGCTACAAAGGCCGCTCAAGACACATCAGACGGCGATGTAAAAATTAACAATAACCCACAATTCTTAAAGCAATCTGTAGACGATGCATTGAAGCGTCTACAAACTGACTACATCGATATCTTCTACATTCACTTCCCAGACGACCAAACTCCAAAGGATGAAGCGGTTGCTGCATTAAACGAAATGAAGCAAGAAGGTAAGATTAAGGCAATCGGTGTTTCAAACTTCTCACTAGATCAAATCAAGGAAGCTAACAAAGACGGCTTAGTTGATGTTGTTGAAGATCAATACAGTCTATTACACCGTGATGCTGAAACTGAAATGTTCGATTACTTACGTGAAAACAACATTTCATTCGTACCATTCTTCCCATTAGCATCTGGTTTATTAACTGGTAAGTACTCAGAAGTTGTCGACTTCCCTGAAAATGATATCAGACACGGTAACCCTGACTTCACCGGTGAACGTTTCGAAAAGATCGTTGAAAAGGTTAACAACCTAAAGCCACTTGCTGACAATCATGGTATTACCACTGCTCAATTAGTATTAGCATGGTACATCAAGAACCCAGACGTTACTGTTGTTATCCCAGGTGCAAAGCGTCCAGAACAAGTACAAAGCAATGCCAAAGCATTGAACGTTTCACTAAGTGACGATGAATATGCACAAATTGATAATGACTTTAGAAACATCTAATCGATTTTAACTCCAATGTTCGGATTTTACTCCAACATTGGAGTTTTTTTATCATAAAACGTCAATTTTTGTTTAAATTTATCTAAAATAGTTCGCTTTTTAGTGGACTTATGTTCTAAATATGGTAATATATACGTATAATATTAATAAATACGAACATTAAAGGAGAATGTTTCATGTTAAAGGGAATTGCTAATTTCTTTCATTTTGATGAACTAGGTACTAACTACCGTACTGAATTCATCGCTGGTTTAACTACCTTCGTTTCAATGGTTTACATTCTATTCGTAAACCCAAACGTTATGAGTGCTTCAGGTATCGATAAGGGTGCCATGTTCACTGCAACAGCACTTGCAACCGCTCTTGGATGTTTCTTAATGGGAATCATCGCTAACTACCCAATCGCTTTATCTACCAGTTTGGGTACTAACGCTTTCTTCGCCTACTCAGTCTGTGTGGGTATGAAGGTTCCTTGGCAAACAGCGCTAGCCGGTACATTTATCGCAGCTATTATTTTCATGATTTTAACAGCGTTCAAGCTAAGAGAAACAATCATCGACGCTATTCCAGCTGATTTAAAGAGTGCCATTGCCGGTGGTATTGGTCTATTCATTGCCTTTCTTGGTTTAAACCAAGGTGGCCTAGTTGTTGCTGACAAGGCAACTCTAGTAACGCTTGGATCACTTCACGTTGGTAGTACTTGGTTAACTATCTTTGGTTTAATCCTAACCGTTGTATTAATGAGTGCCCGCGTTCCTGCAGCTATCTTCATTAGTATGGTTGCTACTACTATCTTAGGTATGGTTACTGGATTAATCGCTTTACCAACTCACGTAGTTTCAAGCGTTCCAAGTATCAAACCAATCTTCTTAACTGCAATTTCACACGTTACTGATATCAACACATTACAACTATGGATTGTTGTATTTACCTTCTTATTAGTTACCTTCTTCGATACCACTGGTACTCTAGTTGGTTTAGCTAAACAAGCTGGTTTCATTAAGGACAACAAAATCCCACGTATCGGCCGTGCCCTAGGTTCTGACTCACTAGCCATGGTTGGTGGTTCTCTACTAGGTTCATCTCCAATGGGTGCCTTTGTTGAATCATCAGCAGGTATCGCCGTTGGTGGTCGTTCTGGTTTCACAGTAATCGTTACTGGTATCTTCTTCTTACTAGGAACATTCTTCTCACCACTACTTGGTGTAATTACCGATCAAGTTACTGCTCCTGCATTAATCGTTATCGGTATTCTAATGGCTAACGCCCTACGTGATATTCACTGGGACAAGTTCGAATTAGCTGCTCCATCATTCTTGATTGTATTAGGTATGCCACTTACTTACAGTATCTCAGATGGTATTGCTTTAGGTTTCATCGTATACCCAATCTCAATGTTGGCTGCTAAACGAGGAAAAGAAGTTCACCCACTAATGTACGTGCTAGGTGTAATCTTCATCATCTTCTTCTGGCTATTAAACGAATAATAAGACAAATAAAAAGAGACCTCTGCGGAGGTCTCTTTTTAGTTATTTACAAAATTCCTTTAATTGGTCTAATAGAGGAATAAATCCACTCAAACCAACAGTATTGTAGTGTTTATAAACATATTTGGACAATGTTTGCTTTCCAAATTCTTTATCCGAGTCTTTATTTGCGTTTCTATTAAAAGTTTTTTGATTAATTGTTATAGTTGACAAATCTATTAAATTCTCAATGTCTATTGATAAATCATTATTACCTTTAAAATTTTTATCATTGATATGATCATCAATATAGTTTTCTAACTCTTTTTTATAGTTTTTATCTTTAATTAAAGTTATCAAATAAAGATTATCAGCTATCACTAATTTCCCTTCAGAAATAAGTTTTCTATATTGACTTGTTGCTTTATTACCATAAACATGATTTAAAAAGGAACGTAGTGGTTTATTTTTCTTATCGAGATATTCATTATCAAACAATAAAATGACTTTCTTACTTTTGTTACCTAGTTTATTTACAAAATAATCATAATAATTTTTATTTTCCTTTGTCTTCTTATCTAATGCAATACCCCAATATTCAACTATTTTACTCATTACACTTGCGCCATCGTCAGACAGTCCCAAATAATAGTCTTTAATGCTATAGTCTATCTCATTACGTTTATAGTTTTCTTTTAATAAATCTTCGTTTCCTCTCTTAAAAAAATCAATATTAAACTCAAAAGTTCCATTATTATTTCTAATAAGCTCTGGATATCTATTATAATACATCATCATTGCAGCCTTTATATATCTAATGTCTGTCTTACCCTCAACAAAAATTAATGGTTTAGAACCGTGAATAAAATATTTATAAAATAGAAATTTTCGATATTGCTCATCAAATCCGCCCAAATAAGGTTCATATCTATACTTAGTCGTTGATTTTATGAAATTGCTGTATTCCTTACTTTTTCTTGCATATTTTCTTGATTCAATTAAAAAATTATAACGTTTCACTTGATTTACAAAAGCAAATCTACCTTCAAGTTTATTTAATTTATCAAACTTTTTACCGTCTATAAAATATTTCCCGTCACTGTACAGATTAAAGGCTTGAGCTCTGAGATCTCTGTAGTACTTTCTGGAAACATTAATTTTTTTGTTAACTACCAAACCGGTAACTTCTTGCTTAGAAGAAGAAAATTGAAGTCTTGTCTTCTTTTTGTTAATTTTAAATCCTTGTCGATAAAGTAAAAATTTTAATTCTTCTACAAAGTTAATATACCTATATTTGAAGTTGGAATCGTTGGTAGAGAATGTCATATCATCAGCATATCTCGTATAGTCTAGCTTGTATTTTTTTGAAAGTTTCAAAATCTTAAAATCAACTATTCTAAAAATAAAATTAGTTAATACAGGGGAAGAAGGGGATCCCTGAGGTAATTTATTTTTGTATGTAAATATTTTGCTCAAAATTACCGAAAGTTGCTTATTCATTTTAAAATCATTGCTTTTCTGAAGATACCCATACACTCTACCAAAATTAAATTCATCGAAAAAGTCCTCTATATCTAAGTTTAGGATAAACTTCTTATTTCTGTGTACTTTAGCATTAGACATTATATTTCTTTTCTTGATAAATGCTTGAGATACATTAAATGAGCCATATTTATTATCATATTCCTCAGAAAGCTTTTTTTGTAATTTCTTTTGTAATTTCTTCAACGGACCCTTCGGGCATGATATAAACCTACTACCTCCACTTTTCTTAGGTAAAGAGAATTCCTCATAAAAAGAATCTACGCCCTTAAAATAAACCACAAAATTTATTAGTTTAACACTAACACCTATATATCTAGATAAAGATTCTACGCTTTTTACATCTTTAAACAAAAAAATCCCCCCAGAGTACAAAAAAAGTATAAGATCACTCATTTCGACAGCGCCCCTCAGTTTACAGGTACACCTGCTTACAAGTAAATTTGGAAGCTAAAGTTAGTAGAAGGGGACACCCCCCACCAATTTGGTCAAAACTCGCGAATCACGAGCACATAATCTGATCTTATACCATCATTAATTTTATTGTAGTCCGTGTAATCTTTCAAATTAAATTTCTATTAGTTTTAAATGTCATAATTATACGATTTATACATTTATTAATACATAATACGGAAATTTAATAAAATATTATATTAAATATCCAAGTAATGCTGCCAGAATCCCTAGTAATGCACTTAATAGGTAGTATGCAAATGCCATGACCTTTTTCTTGGTACCCAATTGTACTGTTTCATTCATATAGGTAGAAAAGGTGGTGTATCCACCAAGAATTGCAATAGAAAAAGCAAGGATAAAAGTATTTTTAGATAGCTGTCCATTAACCAATCCTAACAGAAACGATCCAGTGATGTTAATGAAGAAAGTCGCCACTGGAAAGGCGTTTTTCGAAAACATCTTCTTTAGTCCATTGGTAACTCCAAAACGGATTAGAGAACCAACTGCGGCACCCAAACCAACGATTAAAACACTCTCAATCATAGTTGATCCTCCTTATTTTCAAAGCTTTGGCCTAATTTATTTCCAATCTGAGCTAATATTAAACCTCCGATTAGACTCACTAATACGTATAAAAGACCTATACCAATTTTGTGGTTTAAAAACAAATTGACACTGTCGAATGAAAATGTTGAAAAAGTGGTAAACCCACCAACTAAGCCAACACTTAGCCCCGTCATTAAATCATTAGATATCTCAATTAAATAAGGAAGTGCACCAGTGATAAACGCTAAGACAAACGCACCAATTAAGTTAATTATGATGGTTGCGATAAAGTGATCATCGCCAGCTAAAATCGTGAAGTATCCACGCAAAATACCGCCAATAAAGGCTAGAAGAAATATGTATAGTACTCTTCTCATCTAAAATTACCCTTTCTATTTATAAACATTCATAATAATAAATCTTATCATACGTCGTATATTTACTATACCAATTAGCATTTTTACTTTGACATTTAGTCTGTTAAAACTTATCATAATTAGAGAGTGATAACTAAAATTAAAAAACATTAAAAACAAAACTTAAAATCTTAGATAAAAATTTTTAAAACCGATTTATAGATAAGATAAGAAGATATAAATAAGGAGCAATAACTTTATGTTACTGGGAAGCATAGAGGCTGGAGGCACAAAGTTCGTTTGTGCCGTGGGTAACACTGACTACCAAGTTTTAGATAGTTTGGTAATTCCTACCACTACCCCTGTTGAAACCTTTAGTAAGGCTATCGACTTCTTCAAACAATTTGAAGATTTAGCAGCACTAAGTATTTCATCATTCGGCCCAATTGAAATTAGAAAAGATTCCACCAAGTACGGTTACATTACCGAAACTCCCAAGCCTGGTTGGTCAAATGAAAACTTTTTGGGAGTATTTAAAGAGGAATTTGATATTCCAATGTATTGGACAACTGACGTTAACGGATCAGTGTTCGGAGAATACGTTAATCTAAAAAATAGCGGCCAAAGGTTAGATTCTTTGGTTTATTACACTATCGGTACAGGTGTCGGTGCTGGAATCATCATTAACGGACAATTTGTAGGAGACATGGGCCATCCAGAAATGGGTCACGTGAAGTTAAAACGTCACGAAGACGACCTGGATTTCGATGGAATATGTCCATACCACAAGGACTGTCTTGAAGGACTAGTCTGTGGACCTACATTCGAAGCCCGTCTAGGTATGAAGGGGCAAGAAGTTGCGCAAACTAACCACGTTTGGGACATCATGGCCTACTACGTAGCACAAGCTGCATTGCAAACAACACTAACCTTCAGACCTGCCAAGATTATTTTTGGTGGTGGCGTAGTTAGTGAAAAATTTCTCAAAAAGGTTAGATCGGAATTTTCTAAGCTATTAAATGGCTATATTGACATTAAGAACCTAGAAGAATACATTTCAACTCCAACCCTTGATGGAAACGGCTCTGCAACCTACGGAAACTTCGCTTTGGCTGATGCTTTGATTAAGCACGAAGTTAAATAAGTTCAGTTTTACACAATCTAAAATTGAATTGATTGAATATTTTTATAAAAAAATTTACACGGCGTAAAACGTTATTATATCAACGTTATACGCCGTTTTTTCGTGCCTTTTATATAAACTTAAGAATTAAATTTCATCAAAACACTTTCATTTTTTTAAAAATGAGTTATTATAATACTTGTAAGTTTGTGAAAGTCTTAATTAATTCACAACTTCATAAAAAATAATACTTAAAATTCAATTTGGAAAGGATCTTGAATTATGAAAGCATTAGTTTTAACAGGCAAGAAACAATTAGAAATCCAAAACACTGAAATGCCAGAACCAAAGGCAAATGAAGTTGTTATCAACGCAAAATACGCTGGTATCTGTGGTACTGACTACGCACTATACAATGGTCTACCAGGTTCAGCTGACGCTGTTCCTCCAATCGTATTAGGTCATGAAAACTCAGGTGTTATCTCAGCTGTAGGTTCAGATGTTACTGATCTTAAAGTTGGTGACCGTGTTACTGTTGACCCTAACATCTACTGTGGTAAGTGTGACTACTGTCGTACAGCTCGTCCAGAACTATGTGACAACCTATCAGCCGTTGGTGTTACTAGAAATGGTGGTCTAGAAGAATACTTCACTGCCCCAACCCAAGTTGTTTACAAGTTACCAGACAACGTTGACTTGAAGTCAGCTGCTACTTGTGAACCTATCTCATGTGCCGTTCACGGTATGGACTTATTAAACATCAAACCTTACCAAAAAGCTCTAGTTATTGGTGATGGTTACATGGGTCTAATCTTTGCACAATTACTACGTTCATACGGTGTTAAAGAAGTTGACTTAACTGGTCGTCATGATGACAAATTAGCTGCTGAAAAAGAAAAGCTAAACATCGACCGTGTTATCAACACTACTAAGGAAGAAATTCCAGCCGAATATGACGTTGTTATTGAAGCCGTTGGTCAACCAGCTACTCAAGAACAAGCAATCGAAGCAACTGTTAAGGGTGCTCAAGTATTAATGTTCGGTGTTGGTGCTCCAGATCAAAAATTCAGCATGAACACATACGAAGTATTCAAGAAACAATTAACTATCCAAGGTGCATTCATCAACCCTAACTCATTCGAAGATGCTATTGCCCTACTACAAAGTGGTAAAGTTAATGTTGAAAAGATTATTGATAACATCATCTCACTAGAAGACGTTGAAAGTGTCCTAAATGGTACTTCAAACCTAACTGGTAAATGTGTTGTTAAAGTTTCTGACTAATTTTTTGGAGGCTTAAATTATGGCTTTAAACGATTACTTTGATGGACTACAACACGTAGGTATCCCATCAAAAGACTTAGACAAAACAATCGAATTTTACAAATCACTTGGTTTTGATCAAGCTGGTTTATTCCACAATGGTGAAAACCGTTGTGCCTTCATGAGATATGGTAACCTAACCGTTGAAACATGGGAAGGCGATCCAGTTGCAATGGAAAATGGTTCTATCAACCATATTTCAATGAACTGTACTGATGTTGATAAAGCATTCGCAGCCGCTAAAGAACAAGGCTTCGATGTTTTAGACGATGAAATCCAATCAATCCCTACTTTCTGGGATAACGGAATCCGTTTCTTCAACATTCAAGGTCCTAATCACGAAAAGATCGAATTTTGCCAAATTGTAAAATAATATCTTTCGATCATAAAAAGCACCCAAGCATTATGCTTGGGTGCTTTTTTTATTCAATATTCAAAATCGCATCAAATACTGATTGTGGTAGTTGAATTGATTCACTAGCACTCTTGCGTTTATTCAAACTCTGACGACGCAATAGAGCTTGCTTTTTAGATACACTCTTTTTATCACCACTAACAGCGGCATTTTTGCGCAATGGTGGCACATCTACTCTGGCAACCACCCTTCCCTCAATATATCCTTGTACTGGCATTGGATATAATTTTCGAGGAATTACATACTTAAGTTTATGAACTATTTCTTGTGCTAATTTTTCGGCATTTAAGCGGTGAACAATAAACGTTAGTTCATCCACTGGGGCGTAGTTTACATCGATTGTAATTTTAACGATATCCGATTCAACATACTCCATAAATTGACTATCGTATGTCGCAAATCCATGCGTAATTGACTTCAACTGATTAAAGAAATTAAACGCAATTTCAGCTAGAGGAACACTGTAAGTCATCTTAACTAATTGAGCTGTGTTATCCATATCTAACAAAATCCCTCTACTCTTGCTTACTAATGTCATCACGTCATTAACAGTCTCACTTGGCGTTTCAATAATGACCTTATTGAAAGGTTCTTCAATGGTATTTAATAAGGAAAAGTCTGGTAAATCAGACGGATTATTAATCGTCTTCAACGTATCATCATTTTTAAGAGTATAACGGTAATTAACATTAGGTGAAGTGATTATTACGGGTATTGAAAATTCATTAATTAATCTTTCTCGCACAATTTTAAGGTGGAACATCCCCAAAAATCCACAACGATAACCTGGTCCCAATGAATTAGAGACGTGTTCAACAAATTCAATTGATGAATCATTTAACTTTAACTTTTCCATTGCCACTTTTAAGTCGTCAAAGTCAGCATCCTTAGGGTAAATTCCCGCAAAAACCACACTACGCGCTGGTTTATAACCTGCAACAGCTCTATCAGTTTGACGAGATTGACCAGTGATCGTATCACCGACACGAACATCCGATGGATCTTTAATCCCAGTGATAATATAACCGATGTCACCAGCTTTTAATTCTTTTAATGGTAATAGTTGCGGGCTAAAAATGCCCACTTCTGGTGTCTCAAACTTCATCTTCTGATTAATTGACATCAACTTATCGTTAGCCTTGATTACCCCGTCAATAACCTTCACATATGCGACAACTCCTTGATAAGAATCATAATGTGAATCAAAAATCATCGCCTTTAATGGCTTTTTTTCATCACCTTTAGGACTTGGAATTCGATTGACAATTGCCTCCAAAACTTCATTCACATTCAATCCCGTTTTAGCTGAAATATGAATAATATCAGTTTCTAAAAATGATTCATCTAACTCATAAAGTTGTTGTTCACACATATCAACTTGAGCACTTTGATTATCAACTTTATTAATGACTGGAATAATCACTAAATTATTATTTTTAGCAATCCGATAATTGGCGACAGTCTGTGCCTGTACTCCCTTGGTGGCATCCACTAGTAAGATAACGCCATCGCTGGCCGACACGCTTTTTTCGACCTCGTAATTAAAATCGACATGCCCAGGGGTATCGATTAAGTTCAATTCATATTCTTGGCCATCAGTAGCACGATAATTATTACGTACTGTTCTAGATCTGACAGTAACTCCATGGTCTTGTTCGACCTTCATATCATCTAAGACTTGTTCTTCATTGCCACGAAAACTAAAAGTATCAGTCATCTTCATAATTTGATCGGATAATGTCGATTTTCCATGATCAATGTGGGCAACAATCGAGAAATTACGGATATTTTCTTGTTTCATCATAGTTACTCCTTTATTTACCAAGTAACCCCGTTAAATAAAAATCAAACGTTTCAATTGAATCATTTAGAATACTAACTTTAAAATCATTCATATCAACTCGAATTGGTTCTTGGTTAAACGAATCTAAATTCGATAGGTTAATTAACCCACTGGCAATACTACTTTGAATAATGAAGATTTTATTGGCAGTCTTTACACCAATTGAAGGAAATGAATCATGAATGAATTTAGCTAACCTTTCATGGACTTCATATAATCTTTGGCGCCCTTCAATTGTCTCTTCTTTAGATGCCTTACCTTCTAGAATTGGTCCTCTCAATGCGTTCAATTTAATTAATGTTAAATGGTTTTCAATTAGGTTCTTAGTGTTTGCTAGTAAAAACGATTTTAATTCATCTTCGGTTGTTAACTTGGTCTTTTGTAATTGATTTAGTGTTTCTAAAAAGAATTTTTGATATCCCACCAATAAAAGGTGCATAAATATATTTTCCTTAGTCTTGAAATAATTAAAGACTGTTCCCTTCGCAATGTGGCTCTTTTGCGCAATTGAATTAATGGAAATATCATAAAAGTCATTTTCTTCAAACATCTTAAGCGCTGTTTCTGCTATCAACGCCTGTTTACGTTGTTTTTCGTCGGCAGTTTTTATATTCATGATTGACTCCTTTTTCTAAAATGACCATTGGTCACTATTGTATATGAAGTTAAAAATTAATACAACAAAAAAACGTCCAATCATTTAGATCGGACGTTTTTATTTTAAGCCACGCGGTATTGATATTTCTTAGCATGCTTGTGATGAATCCTCTTCACACTGTATTTATAGTATTTTTTAGACTTGTTATGCTTCTTATTCCTATAAGAACGATGTAACTTCTTATGCTTCAATTTATTCTTAACGTGGTAACTAAGCTTCTTGGCATAATTATACTTGGCATGCTTACGAGTCCTCTTCTTAGCTAACTTGTAAGTATATTTTTTCTTACTGTGCTTCTTGTACTTCTTAGCATGTTTTTTTGCGATACGTTTCTTTGTAGTATGGTTTAGCTTGTAAGTGTACTTACTATGCTTTTTGGCGTGCTTCTTGTAAGCCTTCTTGTGGCTCACCTTTTTGGTAGTAGCACTAGCATATTGATAAGTATTGTTAGTAGTTGCAATCTTCTTTGTAGCTTGTTTTTTTATGCGATATGCACGTTTTACATGCTTTTTGGTGTGATGACTTACTTTATTAACAAGTGGTGTGTATTGGACCTTTTTAGCCTTTGCAGAGGTAGTCTTAGTAATAACTTGTGTCTTAGTGGCCTTATGTAAAACATTGGCTGTAGCATGTTTTTTGATGTGTCTAGCGGTTCCTGTCTTAGCAACAGTACGATTGTGACCGTTAGCAGTCTTTTCGGTTGTCCAGAATGCTAACTTACGACCACCAACCGGAATGGTGTCGGCATCTAGAGATTCACCTAATGCCTTACTTTGGTACTTGTCTGTGTATTGCCACAAATCATAGTTGTACTTTGGATTTGGTGTGTAGTTGGTGTAGTTAGCCAACCATACCGCACTGTATGCATTCAAAGTACTTTGTTGGAATTGATCCAAGATTGATTGTGAACTGTACAAGATAACCGGTTGTTTGGTTAGTTGTTTCATCGCGTTTGCCCAACTGACCGCATTTTGATCGGATGTGTTGGTAAAACCAGTTTCAAAATCATTTACATAGAATCTAGCATTTGGGGCTAGTGAATATAGACGTTGTGCTTCTTCTTGAGCTTGAGCGGAATTGGTGTATCTACTGTAGCTGTATACACCGTATGGAATTCCATACTTGTCCATCAAGCTGATATTATTATTTACCTGTTGATCATGATATTGACCATCTTGAATTCTTAAAACAACGAATTTAACTTCATTCTTTAAATTCATTACTTGTTGATCATTTAATTGCCCCTGAAATTCAGAAATATCATAGGCCACTGGTGTGTATGGTTTAAATGATTGATTTGTATCAGCGTGAGACTTGATACCATTCAAAGATAAGGCCATTGTTGATCCTAACGCCGCGGAAAATAATAAATGTTTTATTTTTTTAGAATCATACATTTTCCAATACCTTCATTTCGAATATTTTTTGTCACAATAAAACCAGGTCAAAATAACCTGGTTTTTTAATGCATTTACTTAAGTGAAGTTACCATTTCTAATGCTGTGTTTAGAGAGTTAGCTTTAATTGAGTAAACGTCATTACCCATTTGCCAAGTAATAGTTGCTGAACCGTCGATTTCGGCGGTAATACTACCCTTGCTTTCTGGAACTGGTAGGTTGTGGTTTTGGATGTAACTTACTACGGTCTTACCCTTAGTAGTTGCGGCACCATTGTTCTTACCGAAGTTACTACCGTGTGTTAGTAGTGACCAGTTACCAAAGTTTGCTTGGATGTATTCTTGTCCGGCACCCTTATCTGAGTGACCAACAACGTTGTAACCTAAGTTAACTGATGGTAGACCAGCAACGTTTGCAGCAGCTTGGTATCCAACTTGTTGCATTGCAGCTGAATCACTTTCATAAGTGTGCTTAGTGTAGGTAGCGTATGTTGAACCATTGTTTAAGTAGCTAATTGTAAAGTTGGTCTTGTTTCCATCCAACTTAGCATTTACGCTTTGGCTTGAATCTAAACCATTGCTTTGTGGTAACTTTTCATTTCCTAATTTATTTGAAATCTTGTCATTGCTTGATGATGCTGATGAGCTCATCTTACTAGTTTGAGTAGTTGAAGTTGAACTTGATGCATCACTATTGTCGCTTTTCTTTTGTCCACAAGCAGTTAAAACTAATCCTAAAACTGCAACTGCAGGTAAAATCTTCTTCCATGCTTTCATAATGTAGGACATCTCCTTAAAAAACTATTTGAGAACAGTATAACAAAACATCAGTGTTACGTTAATAAAGTTTGTATTAAATTCTTGTTACTTTATCATAGATTACCGCAATAATATAAATGATTGTTTCGATTGTTGCGATAAAGAAACTTACTGGTAAGTTTGTTACAAAGCTTAAGTATAGACCAAACCAAGTCCCAATTAAAGAAAAGACAAATGTCAAAATGGTCATTGACCAGATACTGTGCACAAAGTAGCGTGCTGATGAGGCTGGAATAGTCAATAGCGCAAAGATTAGAAGTGATCCTACAATTTGTGCTGTCACACTGACAGTACATGCAAGTAGAATCAAGAAAATCACTGATACTAAGGTGTTGGCACGGGAGTTAAAACTAGCACCAACATTATCAAATGAGTTATATTTTAGTTTTCTGTAAATCAAAGTGGTAATTACGATGATGGCGATACTTAAGCCAACCAATGTTTGTACATTGCTGTAACTAATTCCGACGATACTACCAAATAAGATGTTGGTAGCGTAACTTGATTGGGTATCAGCCAATGATAGAAATAAAATTCCTAACCCAATGAAGAATACCGAGAAGACACTGATTGATGATTCACGACGGCTCACCCTTGAACCAACGGTACCAATCATCAATGAACTTAATACGGTGAATAATAGCATCCCTAAGATTGGGTTGGTTCCCAAGAAGACACCAAATGATGCCCCGGAGAAACTAATTTCTGAAAGTGTGTGGGTGAAGAAAGCAGTCTTTCTAGCAACCACGAATACCCCCATCAATCCACATAGAATGGAGATGAAGAAACTAGCGACGAAGGCGTATTGCATGAATGGATAACTTAACATTTCTAACATTATTGAGCCTCCTTCACTGGTTTAATGGTGCCGGCTTGATTGGCAATGTTTAAATCATAGTCACCATATTGTTGTACTAAAACCGGATCGTGAGTGATGAATAATACGGATGCTCCAGTTTCAGCAATGACGCTTTTAACTACGTCTAATAGCATGAATTTAGCTTCCTTATCCAAGCTGGCGGTACTTTCATCCAAGATTAGTAACTTAGGTTGAGATACCAATGCTTGAGCCAAGTAGACACGTTGTTGTTCCCCACCGGAACAGCTACCCAAAGGTGTGTTGGCCAAATCTTGTAACTTGGTCATTTCGATAACTTTTTGGACACTTTGTTTTTCTTTTTTGCTCAACCATGGCAATATTGAATGTTGTAAACCTAATCCGATAAAATCAAAGACGGTCAATGGATAGTCATCATCAATATTTCTCAATTGAGGAATGTATTGCATATCTGATCGTTTGATTTTGGATTGGACGTGTTCATTTTTATTAAATTGTTTTAAAATAGTCTTTATTAATGTTGTCTTCCCAACACCATTTTCACCTGTAACGCAGGTTAAGGTCTTGGCAAAGATATCAAAAGACAAATCGTTAATTAATTTACGGTTCTTAACAGATACGTCTAAATCGCGTACTGATAAGATTAAATTGGATTCTGTACTCATCATTAATCCTCACTGTTTCAATTATTTATATATCATTGTAGTCTGATTATGAAAACAATCAAACATCTGATATATATTAATTTTTGTTATATAATTGATTTTAACATACATAATACAATCGGGGTGATAATTTGGTTAATCGTTTTATAACTAGATTCAGGGAAACACCAAACAACAAGCTGATTTACCGCGGTGTCGTAACTCTTATCCTCTTAGTAATTTTAATAATCGAATTAGCCAGATTTTTATCATTACCTAAGGTTGATGCCACTACTTTATATCTACGTGAACAACCCAATGACGAATCAAAAATAATTAAAACAATTCCACATGGTCGTCATTTAAGTATCATCAAATCAAAAAACAATTGGTGGTACACAAAATATAATGGTCTAAAAGGTTGGGTGCCTTCATGGCTAGTTAATGTCGACGACTACGACGTCAGAACCAGCGACAAGTTAGCCCAAAAGACAATCATTATTGATCCTGGCCACGGGGGTGGCGATTCTGGTACCCTTTCAGCCAACCAAAAGTACATGGAAAAGACATATACCTTACAAACTGCTAAAAAAGTGGCCGCAGAATTAAGAAAAAAACACGTGAATGTCGTTATGACTCGTACTGATGATACTTACGTGACATTGAAAAAACGAACAGATATGGCCAGTGATTATCATGCCGACCTCTTCGTTAGCTTCCACTTCAATTCCGATAACGGATACGGCAGAGCCAACGGTTATGGTATCTACAACTACCACAAGAATGCGGTCAAGGTGGCCGACCAAGTCGCAGATGGTTTAGACAACCTCCCCGTTTCAAATCGCGGGGTCTCATTTGGTGACTACTACGTCTTACGTGAAAACAAACGTCCGGCAATCTTATGCGAAATGGGGTTCATGGATAGCTCACACGATCTTCCATATATTCAAAGTTCCACTTACCAAGAACACGTCGCTAAGGATGTCGCAAAATCACTTGATAAATATTTCAATTAATTATACAAAGCGTCCATTGAGGGACGCTTTTTTTAATGTTTAAAACGTATATAAGACAACATTTATAACATTTTTTCTTTTTTTCGTTATAATACACTTAGTTAATTCAACGAATATTACATAACAAACATGGAGGAAATACACTCATGAAAAAATCAACTAAGATACGACTTAGTCTCCTTATTATAGTCGGTATTTTGTTAGGATTTTTAGCAGAGGTGTTTTTAACCATTCTTGATAACTGGGCATCCACCGTAATTATCTCGTCTTCAATAGATGTGTTAATTTCAATTTGCGGAATTTCTATTTGTGGTGTCGTTTTTATTTTTTCTTATTTGGGCATAGTTAAGCACGACGACAAGTGGTCAATTAGAGGCTATTTTTACTCATTTATTTTTTATGATGTCATGGTTATTTTAGGTGGCGTAACTGGAAAATTCTTACTACAACTGTTTATCAATTAATGATTAAAAATAAATCTGATTTTTTAAAATGTCTTGTTTTATTAATTTATCTTTATGTTTTTAAAGTTTTATATAATTTTAAACCATTTCCATATAAATATTTTTCTCTTAAATTATAATGATAACCGTTGTATAACGGTTCTAAATTTAAGGGAGGAAAATATAGTGGATAATAAGACAAGAAATCGAATAATCAAGCTATGTATTACTGGTATTATTCTTGGCTTCTCTTCAGAATTAGCCTTAACAATCCTATATTCATGGCAAATTGATTTTATAAAATCTTCATATATATATTTTGCACTATCCATTGTATTAATGATCTCAATCGGTCTTTTGATTATATATTTGTTCCTTAGAATCATTATGGTCTATCCTTTAGGATCTAGTTTTCACTATCTAATACACTTCGCAGTATACGATGTATCAATACTAATTGGCGGATCTTTGGGTAAGGTTATACTAACTGAAATAATTAATAACCTAAAATAATAATTTATAGGAGTCCTATATTTAAATGAAAAAGCAACGTTTGTCTCAGTTGGGTAATATGGCTTTAATCGGCTTAGAGACTGGTATCACTTTCTTAGTGCTGGGTAATTTAACCCAGTACGTGTTAATAGATCCCGAAGGGGCAAATCTATTTGAAATCATATTTGGCGTAATTGCCGTCATCTTATCACTAATAATTTTCTACGAGTCGAATAAAAAATTTTACCCAATCACTGATTGGCAATATCAGGGGAATTTAATTGCATTTGAAAGTTCATTCTTTTTCGGGGTATTTATCGCAAAAGTTATTATGGATTTATTTATATAGTAAAAAAAAGACCTCCACCGAGGTCTTTTTTTATTGGATACCTTTTTTTATTGCTCTGAAAAATAAGAATAAAATGATTGCTAAATGGACAACAAAGGTAATTACAAATAGCCAAATTAATTTGTCATAACTACCGCCATTTTGAATAGCGTTGGCTAGTTTAATGACATAATATCCCGGGAACAATTTTTGAATGTCAGTAACTACATCAAAAAATTTATTTTGGACGAAAGTGTAAAAGGGAGTTATAAAAAGTGCAACCACACACATAAGTGGGAATCCTGCTATATCAAGCAAATCCGCTTTGCAAATTACTCCAATCAAAAAACCTATAAAGCTAAGATACATCCCCAATGATAATAAAATAATTATTAACGACAGTATAGATAGATTAAGGGAAATTGAGCCCAAGATTATTGCTTCCAATGTCAATATACATAAGATTAATAAATTTAATAGCACTTGTTGAAGCATATCATCCATTATCCATTTAAATGGACTATATGGAGTGGTCTTAATCGAGATTAGATAATATTCCTTTGAACTACCCACTCTTTTACCAAATGTAACAATTGAATTACCAATTATTCCCATAAGTGCACTAATAATGAACCATACCGTGACTAAATTTTTTGCGAAACTTCCAATACCTATGTCCATAAAAATGAACCAAACCGCTGGAAAAATAATGGTAAAAACCAAAAATCTTTTGTTGCGTAAAACCGTTTTTAAGTTAATTAAATTAATCATGATTCAACCCTCCGTTATTAGCACGATACCACTGTTCAACAGTTTGATTGTGGCTGTGAATCTTATCAACGTTCATGTCACTTTCAATTTTGCCGTCCTTCAACAATAAGACTCTAGAAAAGAACTTATCGATTTGATTGAAATCATGAGTAACCATTAATATTGATCCAGTAACATGTTCAAGGTGATGCCATAAGATATCAATAGTTTCCAAATCCATTCCTACTGTTGGTTCATCTAAGACTAATAGTTTTGATGGTGCCATTAAACTTAATAGAAGAGACAATCTACGTTTTTGTCCACCTGATAAAGATCCAACATAATGGTCCATTAATTCAGAGAAATTGAATTCTTTTACTAGAGATTCGACATGATTATTGTTCTTTACTTTATTTAACAATTGAGTTAATTTGATTAGTTCAATAACCTTCATATCATTAATAAGAACATCATTTTGCGGCATTAGTTTTAATCCCTTTTTCTTATTAAAACTAAATTTTACATTACCACTATCAGCTTTTTTAAGTCCCGTCATAATGCTAATCATTGTGGTCTTACCTGATCCGTTTAAACCTAATAAAGCAATTCTTTCGTTATCATAAATATCTAGACTCAAGTCGTTTAAAACTTGGTTATCATATGATTTGTTTAGATGTTTGATGGAAACCAATTTATCTTTATCGGACTTGTTACCCATGATTAAATTATCCAGGCTGGTGTTAAAAATTTCAGAAATACTAATCAACTTATCAATACTAGGTTCAGATTCACCATTTTCCCATTTCGAAATTGATTGTCTAGTAACAAATAATTTATTTGCTAAAGCAGCTTGCGATAATTGATTTTTTCGACGTAAACCAATTAACTTACTACTAAATATGTTCTTTTCCATGTAATTCATTTCACTCCTTTTTTCGAATTACTTTTTATTATCACTAAAAAATTTTTTATGTATATAACATCCCGGCTAAAAGCGGATAATCTTCTTTGACAACCTCGCAACCTAGGGTTGCAACGTTGTCATATCAATACCTATTATACATTTAATCTAAACCAAAATTATTTTATTAAAATAAAAAAGACCTCCATCGAGGTCTTTTTGTTAATATAATTTTATGATTGCAACGGCGATTAACATCACTACTAAACCAATGTATTTCATAATACCAACCGGTTTTTTCGGTGAATTCAATAGTCCATATTTATCGACCATTACACTACCGAATAAGTTACCCAATAGGACTAAAACGACAGTGGTTCCGGCACCGATTTGTGGACTTAGGAATGCGTTTGATAAAACGAAGATAGCCCCCAAGATACCACCGAGCCAAATCCACCAAGGATTGCCCTTTCCAATCGCATCTTTAGCGTAAACGTATGAACGATCAACTAGTCCGGTAATCACAAATAAGATGATGGTACCAACTAAAAATGAGATAAAGGCTGCATGAATTGGTGAATGAAGCACTACACCCAGATGGCCATTAACCGGTGCTTGAGAGGCCTGGAACATCCCTGCGACGATTCCTAGAATCTGCCAAGGTAATTGTTTGGCCTTATCGGCACCATCACTGCTCTTTTTATCTAGGACAACCATCAAAATACCAACAACTAGTAGGATGACTCCGACTAATCTGATGATTGTGAATGCATGGTGGTCAGCGTCAAATAAGGAAAAGTTATCAATAATCATTCCCATGATAATTTGACCTGTAATTGGCATAATCACCGTTTGCACCGCTCCTAGGTAAGGAAAAATTAAAACGTTAGTGGTTAAACCAATCACACCAAATAATCCGCCCAACCAAATCCATTCTGGTTGACTTGTAAACAAGTGACTAGAAAAGAATAGTGATTGACCACTCAATAAAGTGGCGAAAAGTAACGCGATGGTTCCAATCGTAAACGATAGCATTGAAGCTAGAAATGGTGATCCACCAGCTCGATTCTTCAAGTTTGTATTGACCGAGGTCTGAATAGGTAAAACCAATCCGGCTAAAATACCGAGTCCGTATAACATTAAAATGCCCCCCTCAATTATGTAAAATAAAACCTCCCGGTACGGGAGGTTTTTAGTTTATATATTATTATTACATGTAAAAACTAATTCGTCAGAATAAAAGCTTATTCTTGCGTTGCTAGACCCTTCAAAGCAGGAATAGACATCATAGTGATGAAACTAATTAGGTATAGTACTGATAGCATTGCCATAATTACTAGTAATGAATGGTTTTCCATCAATAAACCGATAATGGCTGGTGAGAATCCACCGATTGCACGTCCGAATCCCATGATGAAGTTGTTCGCAGTGGAACGAACTTCAGTTGGGTATAAACGACTAATGATAGCACCATATCCACCATACATCCCGTTTGAGAAGAAACCTAATACTGTTGAAGCTAGTAATAATGTGAAACCATTGAATGAGAAGGTAATTCCATATACCGCCACAGAAGCAACTAGTAAGAATAAACCAAAGGCCTTTCTGGGACCAATTTTATCTAAGATGGTACCAAAGGTTAACATTCCCGCACTCATACCAATGATGGTAACAATCGTCCATAGTGATGAACCAGCAACACTTAAACCAAGTTTCTTTTGCATGATTGAAGGTAACCAGTTAATTAGACCATAGTATCCGGCGATTTGCACAATTACCATCACGATTAATGCGATAGTTTGGTATGCCAATCTTGGTGTTGCAAATAATTTCTTTACAGAAACCTTAGGACGCTTGCCTGTTTCCATTGTATCAATGAAATCTTGGCTTTCAGTTAGGTTCTTTCTGATGATGAAGGCAAAGAAGATTGGAATGATTCCGATTAGGAAAAGTGAACGCCAACCAAATGCTGGAATCATAATCGCTGCTAACACAGCTGCCATCATTGATCCAACTTGACCACCTATTGTGGTGATTGACACTGACTTTCCTAATTGCTTTTTCTTAAATGATTCAGCCACCATGGCAACACCTGAACCATATTCACCCCCGGCACCTAGGCCGACACAAAAACGTAAAATAGCAAAAGTAATAAAATTCTGGGCAAACATAATCCCGGCAGTTGAGATGGCGAAAATGAAGATGGTGTAAGTCAAGATACGTACTCGACCAAATCGGTCAGCTAAAAGACCAAATAAAATACCACCCAACAACGATCCAAAAGTAGTAACTGTTGAAAGCATTCCAGCAGCTGCAGTACTAATGTGTAAACCGATAATGATTGAAGACATTGCAAAAGAGATAAATGATATATCCATGCTCTCTAGCATTTGTCCAATCGATGTCGATGCTAAAACCCATTTTTGGGTCTTAGTCGTTGAAGTGTGGTCTTGCGCGTTTTCCATTATTCAATTCCTCCAAAATGAACGCTCGCTGTCGTTCCTTATTTTTTTGAAATACCTGTTCCAAGTATTTTATAAAACTATACTCTTTAATTTTTTCTAATGCAAGTTTCATTTTTTGGTTGCTTTATTCTGGGAAAAGCGTATATTGTAATCAACATATGATTTTAAATTAGTCCAGAGAGGCTAGTAAATCGACGAACGGAATAAATGGACCCTAATTTGTCGTATAGTCTCTAAGGCTATGCGACTTTTTTGTTGGAGGGAAACGTATGAAACCAGTATTCATTGCACTAGATTTTATCGATGCACCCACTGCTTTAAAATTTTTAGAGCCATTTAAGGACGTCAAACCATTAGCGGTAAAGGTCGGAATGGAGCTATTCTACCGCGAGGGATCAAGTATTATCAAACAGCTTAGAGAGCAAAATATCGATGTATTTTTAGACCTAAAACTACATGATATTCCACATACCGTACAACAAGCTGCCAAACAAATCGGCCAATTGGATGTTCAATTCACCACGGTTCATTCATTAGGTGGAAGCGAAATGATTAATGCTGCTAGACATGGCTTAGATGAAGGCGCCAAAAAAGCAGGAGTCAATGCACCACAACTACTTGCAGTGACTCAACTAACATCGACATCGGAAGAACAACTCCACGATGAAGAATTAGTTCCCGTTTCAATGGTCGAATCAGTATCCCATTTAGCTAAAATTGCCAGTCAAAATGGCGCCGATGGTGTCATCTCATCTGCACTGGAAAATGAGCTAATCCATCAAGCAGTCTCCAATGATTTTAAGTGTATCAATCCTGGCATTCGCCTTCCTAGTAATAATGTCGATGATCAAAAAAGAGTCGTAACTCCACAAAAAGCTTCAGAGTTACGGACTAGCGGTATCGTCGTTGGGAGAAGTATCACACAATCTAATGACCCGGTTCAAACATATAAGAACATCTACAACGCCGTTAATGGAGGAATCAAATAATGAATACTAACCAACTAATCGCTTCAGACCTTTTAAAAATTAATGCAGTTACCTTATCACCAAATGAACCTTTCACTTGGGCATCTGGTATCAAAGCACCAATTTACACTGACAATAGAATTACCATCAGTTTCCCAGAAGTCCGCACTCACATCGCAGATGGTCTATCAGAATTAATTCGCAACAAATTTCCAGAAGTAAAAGTAATCGGTGGCGTCGCTACTGCCGGAATTCCCCATGCTGCAATCGTTGCCGATAAGATGGACTTACCAATGATTTATGTGCGTTCCAAACCCAAGGATCACGGTCGAGGAAAACAAATGGAGGGAAGAATTAACCAACAAGATCCAATTGTTTTAATTGACGACTTACTTTCGACAGGAAAGAGCGTTTTAAACGCTGCGCAAGCACTTAAGAACGAAGGCTACAACGTGATTGGTGTCGTTGCCATCTTCTCATACGAACTTCCAGATAGTACTAAGAATTTCAAGGAAGCTGGTATCGAATTCGATACATTAACCAACTACTCCACAATCATCGAACAAGCTAAAGCAGAAAACAGCATTTCAGACGATGAATTAGTAGTGCTACGTAAGTGGCGTGACGATCCATGGAACTGGATGTAAACAAAAAATCCCACGAAATGTGGGATTTTTTTATTTTATAGAATTGGTGAGAATAAACGACTGAATACTTGTTTGAATTTTAACCAACGTGATTGTTTTTCAAAGTCCGCATAGGTCATTAATTTACTGCTTCTAATGTCGTTAACATAGATTGAATGTAATTGTTCAGCCAAACCTTCATCGTAGATAAACGCGTTAATTTCGAAGTTTAATTTGAAACTTCTAAAGTCCATGTTGGCGGAACCAACTGACGCGATTTTACCATCGACCAAGACTGTCTTGGCGTGAATAAATCCATCTTCGTAGAAGTAAATTTTAACACCATATTTTGATAATTGTTTTGCATAGTATTGCGTTGCACGATATACGAATGGGTGATCAGGCATACATGGGACCATGATTCTAATATCAACACCTGACATAGCAGCTGTTCTGATAGCATCCAATGCACTATCGTCAGGAATCAAATATGGTGATTGAATCCAACAATAGTTCTTAGCATTTTGAATCATCTTGATGTAACCTAATTTAATTTGTTGTAAATCGGAGTTAGGACCACTTGATACCACTTGGATATTAGTAGAACCTTCTTGGTATACCTTGGGAAAATAGAATCCCTTAGTTTGTTCAACATCAATTTTGTGTTCCATATCTGTAACATTCCAGTCCAAAATAAATTGGGCTTGTAAGTGGTGAACCGCTGATCCAGCAATTCTCAAATGAGTATCTCTCCAGTTACCAAACTTCTTCTTACGACCAAGGTATTGATCACCAATGTTAAATCCACCAATATATCCGTACTTACCATCAATAACTACAATCTTTCTGTGATCTCTAAAGTTCAAACGAAAATCCATTACGGCTGAGTGTGTGTGTAAGAAAGGTTCTACGAATCCTCCAACTTCACGTAATGGATCAAAGAAATGGTGCTTATTTCCCATTGAACCCCAGCTATCATAAATAACGTGAATTTTAACGCCTTCTTTAGCCTTTTTTACCAATTCATTCAAAACACGATGCCCAATCTGATCATCATAGAAAGTGTAAAATTCGATATTAATTGAACTCTTAGCGTGTTGGATGTCTGAAATGATGCAATCAAATAAGTGATTACCATCGGTGAAAACTTTTACGTGATTTCTTCTTGATAAATCAGTAACATCTGATGTCTTAAATAACTTTACCAGTGTTCTGTAGGAATAGGATACCTCATCTGCCCTAATCTTTTCGGGATTGTTATGTATTTTACTTTGTTCTTTTAAGATGTCATACATCAATTTATTGTCTTTATATTGAAAACGGAATAAACGCTTTTTGGGTAGTTTTCTGCCGACGAATGCATAAATCATAAACCCTATCACAGGTAGGAATGAAAGAACTAATAACCATGCCCATGTTGCAGCAATATCACGTTCTTCTCTAAATACTGTAATCAATGCCAAAATTTCGTTAACTAAAACAATGAAATATAGGATGTTTAGAAGCATAATTATTCCCCCTTCTTTTCAGCTTAATATAGCATAATTATAGCACAATATATTTCGCTTTTAGCTCATCATGATATACTATAAACATATAAATCTAAGGAGGTTAGACTATGACGTCGACAATCGAGCTTAGAAATACCCTAACTTTGGATTACGAAGTAGGGCCATTCATCTCACTAATTGTTTCATTTAACGAAATTAGTAACAAAAATGATTATTTAAATTTAATCGAAACTGTTAAAGAAGAATTCATCCAAAAACACGACGAAAATATCTGGCCAAGATACGAAAGAAAATTAAGAAGATTCAACTTTGATCGCGCAAAACACATCGGAAACGGTTCTGGTGTTGCACTATACGTTAGTTTTAAAGCCATCCATTCATTTAACTTAACTCAACCTGTTAAGACCCAAATCTCAATCGATGACACCATGAACGTGGCACAACTAATCAAGGAAATCGAAAGCCAACTTCACTACCGCGTTTTAATCCTATGCGATAACGACTTTAAGCTACTAAGAGTTGATAATGGTCACTTTAGCATCTTAAACCTTGTGAACAAGCCAATTCCAGTCCTTGTAAACAACGACAAAAACAAGTACTTCATGTTAGTTAAAGAATACCTAAGCGATTTATTCGATGACGATGACTACCTACAAACTGTGGTGGTTGCCAACGAAGAAAACCGTAAGTTATTCAACGAATTAGCTGACCAAAAGACATTTGCGAAAGACATCGTAAGCAAAGTTGATATGGACGATCTTGGTCCTGATAAGATTTCTGAAATGATTGATGAATTGAACCAACAATTCTTCGATAAGTTAGCAAACGACAACAAAATTAAATACGAAAAAGCTAGTGATCACCGTTTAGTCGCAACTGATTTACGCGATATTATTTCAAACGCACTATCCGGTAAGATTGATACTCTATACATTAGCGAAGAAAGCTACAACAAGACTTTAAATGATTTAGCAATCACTACCATTGGTTTCGCAGGAAACGTTCTACTACTTCCAAAGAACCAAATGCCAATGAACTTGGACTACGCTGCAATCACATTGAAGTTTTAATGCAATAAAAAAGGCCTAGATTCTAGGTCTTTTTTATTTTTTCTTAAATGTTTATATATTTTTGCAATTAGTATCCCTTATGTGAGATACTATCATAGGTGTTACATGATTTTTTTCTGTAACCCCCATTTAATGACATTATAAATGAAAAAACTACACACGTTTTTAGATGTTTGTACTAGAATAATCTAAACGCATTATCTGAATTAGGAGAGGATTTTTTAACAATGTCAGACATACAACTAAGACCTATTATTAACCAATGGGCACAAGACTTTAGCGATGAAATCGTTGATTTACACTACGTTAAAGGACAATTATCAGATGCACAATTTGATAACTTTATGAAACAAGTTAAGGCATTAGACCTATTAACTAATACCGAAGCTTACAAGATTATTTACGATGCAGCTAAAAACGACTTGGAACTAAACCATATCGATGATTTAGCAAACCGTACCAATCAACTACAACGTTTGATTGAAATCACTGGTGAATACAGCGATCAACCAAAATATGTTTTATTCGCAAACATGTTCGAAAATGCTGGTGTATCAACTGATGATACTTTCGCCCGTCTAACATATGCAGAACTTGCATTACAAGATTTTGAATAAGAAAACAAATAAGAGCGCCTAATATAGGCGCTCTTTTTATTTTTCAATCCATGGATTGTATGCTCCACCACTGACACAGGCAAAGAAAATTCCCTTATCATCACTGGATAATTCGTTAACAACATCATGAATTTTTTGGGTGTCAATTTCGGCAATATGGTAGTAATTACCGTCTTTTTGAATGTCATAATCTGGTAGTTTTGATTCTAAATCCGCACTGGTTCTAACGACGTAATTCTTTTTCTTAGTGGTATTATCCAACGAAAATTCTTCGTTAAAATCACGTTTTAAGTGCACATTGTTGGCCTTTAAATCTAAGATATCTTGCACTAACGCGTGGGCAGTTGGAAATTCACCCGCACCTTGACCATTAAAGGTTAGTTTACCGATGGTTGTTCCACGTAAACCAACGAAATTGTAGTTATCATGAATTCCGGTTTCAATTTGTCCGGGAGTATATAAAGTTGGTTCCACCACAAAATTAAAACTGTTGTTTTTCTTGAAACTACGACCTAGTAATTTCACGATTAAATTGTGTTTTTTGAAGTACTTAATATCCTCATCAGTAATGTTTCTAATCCCAAATTTTAATAGGTGGTCCCCTGGTTTAACAAAAGTGTTATATGCAATGTCCACACTAATACATAATTTATTTTCGATGTCGTATCCATCGATATCTGAACTCGGATCGGCTTCTGCGTATCCTAAGTCTTGAGCATCTTTTAGGACTTTGTCGAAACTTTGCCCAGTCCTAGTCATAGTATCCAAAATGTAGTTACTAGTTCCGTTTAGGATTCCGTGAATTGAATCAATTTGGTCGATACGAAGTGCTCTCTCCAAATTAATAATCCAAGGAATTCCACCACCAACGGCTGATTCAAAGTAGAACTTTACACCATTTTCTTCAGCGATTTCATCAAATTCCTTCAAGTTTCTCGCCACGACCGCTTTGTTAGCTGTCACAACGTTCTTGCCATGTTTTAATGCATCGATGATCATTGTCTTAGCGGGTTCTAGTCCACCTATCACTTCCACGACTACATCGACTTCTTCATCATTTAAAATAGTTGCATAATCATCCACAAATAATTCGTTTTGATCAACTTTTTCTGGACGAACAAATACATATTTAACTGATAAATCCTTTTCAAATGGATGCAAAGCGCTGTCTTGAATAATCTTCAAAACTCCACTTCCGACGGTACCGTGACCTAAGATTGCAATTTTCATAGTGCAAGCCTCCTTTTTATACTTTGGCTTTATTATATCTTATTTCGCGGATTGTACCGTATTTAATTTTTTGCCTTAGCAAATGCTTGCTCTAAATCTGCAATTAGGTCCTCTGGATCTTCTAATCCGACTGATAAACGAACTAGTCTAGGAGTAATACCAACCTTATTACGTTCTTCGACCGGCAATTCAGCATGAGTCATGTAGTATGGAAGTTCAATTAGACTCTCGACGGAACCTAAACTGACTGCTAACCAGATTAATTGGGGACTGTTAACAAATGCCTTCGGATCAATGTTATCTTTTAGTTCAAAAGTGATTACACCACCGTATCCCTTTAGTTCGTTTTCAGCAATTTCATCTGTTTCATCACCAGCACGACCAGGATAGTAAATCTGTTTGATTTCGTCAGTCTTATCATCTAAATATTGCAAAACTTTTTGTGCATTTTGAATGTGTCTGTCCAAACGAACTGATAATGTCTTAATTCCACGAATTACCAACATACAGTCCTCTGGCGCTAGGATGCCTCCGACTGCGTTTTGACAAAAATATAATTTATCGGCTACTTCATCGTTATTAGTAACAACGAGGCCGGCAATCACGTCGGAGTGACCACCCAGATATTTAGTAGCTGAATGGATGACAATGTCTGCACCCAAATTCAATGCTTGTTGTAAATATGGGGTTAAAAATGTGTTATCAACGATTGTGAAAATGCCATGTTTGTGGGCAATTTCCGCGATATGTTTAACACTGGTAACCTTCATGAATGGATTGTCGATGGTTTCGAAGTAAATCGCCTTGGTATTAGGCTTAATCGCACTTTCGACGTCGGATAAATCCTGTGTATCCACTTGGGTAAATTCGATATCCAAATTTTTCAAATAGTCGTTAATCAAACGGAAAGTTCCACCGTAGATATTCTTACTAACGACGATGTGATCACCCGGTTTAAATAAAGTGAAAACCGCATGAATGGCGGCACTTCCGGATGCATAAGCAAAGCCATGTTTAGCATCTTCCAAGCATGCAATTTGATCTTCTAAGTACTCTCTTGTGGGGTTCAAAGAACGTGAATAGTCATATTTGTTTTCCCCATCGATATCTTTAAAGGCATATGTAGTGGATTGGTATAATGGAACATTCACTGCGCCCGTACAGTTATCGTGAAGATTGTTTAGCCCTTTTCCGTAGAGTAATTTAGTGTTAAAACCTGTCATAATCAATCATCCTTTCAAAATTTAGAAATAAAAAAATCCCGCAGTCTAAACAAGACTACGGGACGTCGGTGCGTGTTACCACCCTGAATTTAAGCAGCCATTACTGACTACTACTCAACAAGTACGTTAATCATAGAGGTCGGATGATTAAGATACTCTGACGCGGTAACGGGCGCACCCGAATTAGACTTACCAAAGATCGCCTAATTACTATAATCAAAGACCATTTTCGGATTCTCCACCACACCGAATTTCACCATTCATCGGCTCTCTTGTTGAGGCTTATAAATCTTACTCATCTCTGCAAAGTTTTTGGTTTTTTTGATTGACTCGAAGTTTACTCGTTATAATTTGTTTGTCAAACCAGATTTTTTAATTTTTGATACAAAAAAAGTGCCTAAATGATAGTATATAAACTTTTTAAAAATTATTTTCGCTAATCTTTTTATAATAAAATTTTAATTTAACTGTTGACATTAGAAAAAACTAGGATTATCATTCAAAACAACTTAAACATTTAAGACGTTGAAGAGAAGAGTAACTCAAAACAATCAGTTCAAAGTGAGCATCGGATAGTGAAAAGGTGCAATTGATTGAGAGTTACAGATGAGCTCTGAGTCATGATCGATAGTGCAAGCTAGAAATCCGGTAGGAACCGATACCTTCCCAGACATGTTAGTGTCGTTGAGGCTTTATTAGCAATAATAAAGCGAAGTTGGGTGGTACCGCGGAAGCTTTCGTCCCATGTATTTAGTTATACATGGATCGAAAGCTTTTTTTATTACCAAAATTTAGGAGGAATGTTTTATGAGTACAGATAAATTTGAAACTTTACAGATTCACGCAGGTCAACATATTGACGAAACTGGCGCCAGTGCAGTACCAATCTATCAAACCAGTTCATATATCTTTAAAGATGCAGCTCAAGCTGCTGGTCGTTTTGCTTTAACTGATCCAGGTAACATTTACACTCGTTTAACCAATCCAACCACTGACGTTTTCGAAAAGCGTGTTGCTGCTCTGGAAAATGGTACTAGTGCTGTTGCTTTAGCATCAGGTGCAGCTGCAATTCACGCTGCCATCACTAACATTGCTGGTCAAGGCGATGAAATTGTTTCAGCCGGAACATTATACGGAGGAACATACAATTTATTCAATGCAACATTACCTAAGTTAGGTATTACCACTCACTTCGTAGATTCTGATAATCCAAAAAATTTTGAAAAAGAAATTAATGACCATACCAAGGCCTTATATCTAGAAACAATTGGTAATCCCGATATCAACCTAAGTGATATTGAAGCAATCGCAGACATCGCTCATAAACATGACCTATTATTAATCGTCGACAACACATTCGCATCCCCTTACCTATACCGTCCGTTGGATCACGGAGCAGACGTTGTCGTTGAATCAGCCACTAAGTTCATCGGTGGTCACGGTACTACAATGGGTGGAGTTATCGTTGAAAACGGAAAGTTCGACTATCAAGCAAGCGGTCGCTATCCTGGTTTCACAACACCAGATACCCACTATAACGGATTAGTATTTGCAAACTTAAAACCCGGTGCATTCACCACCAAGGTAAGAGCCGAAATTCTTCGTGATACCGGTGGTGCGATTAGTCCATTCAACTCATTCCTATTAATTCAAAGTTTAGAAACATTGTCATTGAGAGTATCCAGACACGTTGAAAACACTCGTAAGGTCATTGAATTCTTATCTAACAACGATAAAGTCGCTTGGATTAAATACCCTGAACTACCATCCAGCAAGTACTATGAACAAGCCAAAAAGAGTTTCCCTAAGGGAGTCGGATCAATCTTCACCATTGGTCTAACCGGTGGTGAAGAAGCTGGTAAGAAGTTAATCGAAAATTTAAATCTATTCTCACTACTAGCCAACGTCGGTGACGCCAAATCATTAATTATTCATCCCGCTTCAACAACTCACGCCCAACTAAATGAGGAAGAATTAAAAGAAGCTGGTATCACACCTGACTTGATCAGAATTTCAATTGGAATTGAAAATGCTGATGACATTATTGATGATTTAAAACAAGCTTTCGCAAAAATTTAAAGGAGGTAAAGCCTATGGGTTGTATAAACATCCTATCTGGCTATTCACAAAATAGTCATCAAAAAATTGATGATGCCCTAAGTATTTTGGTGCTAAACCTAATGCCCAATCGGCTCGAGACTGAACACCAAATTATTGATTTACTTAAACAAACCGACTTAAACATTAATTTAACTTTCTGTCGTATGGCCAGCCATCATATAAAACATTTCAATCCAGAAATAATCGAAAAATACGTTACAACTAAAGATGTTTTTGAAGATTACTTTGATGCTTTAATCGTGACCGGAGCCCCACTAGATAGAAAGAATTTCCATGAGGTTGATTACTGGAATGAATTCGTTGACTTTATCAAGTGGCGTAAGAAACATGTCGACACATGCTTATTCAGCTGTTGGGCCGCGTGGGCTGCCGGTACAATCGATGGCATTCTAATCGGCAAACAGTTGGACCAAAAGATTTACGGGGTCTATACAACCGATGGTATTACAATGCCTCAATCACGTTATTTCACGATTCCACGAAATGACGTCAAAGCTAAAGTTTTAGCAGGAAACGACTCCATTGGAGCAACATTGATTTTCGATTCAAACACTAATTCATATTACGTTACTGGTCATCTTGAATACGGGACGAAAACTTTAGCTGATGAGTATTTCCGCGATGTCAAAAAAGGTTTGGATACCAAAAAACCAAACAATTACTTTGATAGTCAGAATCACCCCGTCAATTCCTGGCATACAGATGCCACCACCTTTTATATCAATTGGTTAAACCAATTTACATCATCTAAATAAATAGATATTGAGCAGATAAGTAAGTTTTTTCAAACGATTACAGAGAGCTTTGATTATGCTGAGACGAAGCACGCAAGGAAACTGAAAATGGTCTAGGAATTATCTATCATCGTAAGTCTTTGACAAACGATGTTCGGGTACGCCCGTTATCGCGTAAAAGTATTTCTTACGAAGTACTTATTGAGTGTAATGCAGCGATGTATTACAAAATCAGGGTGGTAACACGAAGATTTCGTCCCGTAGTCTACATAGACTGCGGGATTTTTTTATTCACCCACTAAAAATTTTTATTTACCTGAGGAGGTAACATTATGAGTACAAGTATTATTGGATTCCCAAGAATTGGAGAAAACCGCGAATTAAAACGTGCGACAGAAAAATATTGGAAAAAAGAAATTGATCAAGAAGAACTATTAAAGATTTCCGATGAACTAAAAGAAAAGAATTGGAAAATTCAAGAAGACGCTAAATTAGGGCTAATCAGTGCCGGTGACTTCTCATTTTTTGACAACGTTTTAGACGCTGCGACCTTATTAAACATCACCCCTAAACGTTATGCTGATTTAGGACTAAATCAATTAGACGAATACTTTGCCCAAGCACGTGGTTACCAAGATGATAATCATTCAGTTAAAGCCCTACCAATGAAAAAATGGTACAACACCAACTACCACTATATCGTCCCAGAAATTGATGACGATACAGAAATCAAACTAGTAGAAACTAGATTTTTCGATGATATTAAAAAGGCTGTGGCAACACACAACAACGTCAAAGCTTCCTTGATTGGTCCATTTACCATTCTTAAGTTAAGCCGTTACATTGGGAAAAAATCAGCCAGCGACTTTATCGAACCAATCGTTGAAGCATACAAAGATATTTTTAATCGTTTAAACAAAATCGATATTAAATGGCTACAAATCGACGAACCATCGTTAGTATTTGATCTAAGTTCTGAAGACAAAAAATTATTCGATGATTTATACACCCGTATCTTAGCCATCCCCCACGATTTTAAAATTAATCTTCAAACATACTTTGGTGATGTTCGTGATATCTATGAAGATTTAAATAAATTACCATTTGATGGACTGGGTTTAGACTTCTTAGAAGGAAAACAAACTGTTGATTTAATCAAAAAATACGGTTTTGACGACAACAAAGTATTATTTGCTGGAGTCGTTAATGGTAAAAACATCTGGCGTAACGAATACAAGAAAACCATTGAACTACTAAAAAGCCTACCTGTTAAAAACATAGTAATATCAACTTCTTGTTCACTACTACATGTTCCATACACAGTCGATAACGAAACCGAATTAGACCAAGAACTAAAGCAACACCTAGCTTTTGCATACCAAAAACTAGACGAACTACATGACTTAAATGAAATCTTCTTTAATGGCAACACCGAACTATTGGATGAAAACGAAGCATTATTCAAAAACGTTAATCATCCCAAAGATCCAGAGGTTACTAAACGAATCAATAACCTATCCGATGATGATTACACTAGGTTACCAAATCGTTCTGAACGTGAAGTAATTCAAAAGGAAGAATTCAAATTGCCAGATTTACCAACTACTACTATTGGTTCGTTCCCTCAAACAAAAGATGTTAGAAAAAATCGTTCGCTATACAAGCATCATGAAATCGATAAAAAAAAATATGACCAATTTAACAAAGACAAAATTAAACGAATCATTAAATGGCAAGAAGATGCCGGTTTTGATGTTTTAGTCCATGGTGAATACGAACGAAATGACATGGTGGAATACTTTGGTGAAAACCTAGAAGGATTCGCATTCACTAAAAAAGCTTGGGTTCAATCATACGGTACTCGTGCTGTTAAACCACCAATTATTTGGGGTGACGTTAGCCGTAGAAACCCAATTACAGTGGCTGCTTCTACCTACGCTCAAAGTTTAACTGACAAACCAGTTAAGGGAATGCTTACAGGTCCCGTTACTATCTTCAACTGGTCATTCCCACGTGAAGACATTCCGGCAAAAGAATCAGTAACCCAAATTGCCTTAGCAATCCAAGACGAAGTATTAGACCTTGAAAAACACGGCATCAAGATTATTCAAATTGATGAAGCCGCACTACGTGAAAAGCTTCCACTCCGTAAGAGTGATTGGTACAAAGAATACCTAGACTGGGCAATACCAGCATTCAAACTAGTGCATAGCAAAGTTCAGCCAACTACTCAAATTCATACACATATGTGCTATAGCGAATTTAATGACATCATTAAGGCCATCGATAACATGGATGCTGACGTTATTTCATTCGAAGCATCACGTTCTGATCTATCAATCATCGATAAATTAAAAGCAAATAACTTCGAAACTGAAGTCGGCCCTGGAGTTTATGACATTCATTCTCCACGTGTCCCTAGTCAAGCTGAAATTTATAGCGTTATCAGCGACATCCTAGATAAACTTCACGAAAGTAAAGTTTGGATCAATCCGGATTGTGGTCTAAAGACCCGTGGTGAATCAGAATCATTCGCTAGTCTCAAGAACTTCATCGCCGCTGTTCAACAAAAACGCGGAGAGTTGGGATAATATGAGTCTGAAAGATACATTTAAGAACAAAACGGTGTTCTCACTTGAGGTTTATCCTCCTAAAACACCGGAAGGTACCAAAAAATTAGTGAATGCCTTGACCGGAATTAAGCGAATTAAACCAGACTTTATTTCAATCACCTTAGGTGCTGGCGGATCACAAAATAATAACGCTTTGGAATTATCTAGCATGATTCAAAACGATTTAAACATCCCTGCCATGGCTCACATTCCAGGTATCTATCGTTCCAAAAAAGAGGTCGCTGATTTCTTAAAAGAATTAAGGCAACATAATATTAACAACGTATTAGCCCTTCGTGGAGACATTAATCCGAATGAAACTCCAGTTGGCGATTTTAATCATGCTTCTGAATTAGCAGCATTTATTAAGTCACAAGGTGATTTTGATATCTCCGGTGCTTGTTATCCTCAAAAGCATCCTGAATCAATTGATTTAGTAGATGACACTCTTCATTTGAAAGAAAAAGTAAATAATGGTGTCGGTCATTTAATCACTCAAATGGTATTTGATAATCAAGCATTCTATGACTTTCGTCAACGTTTGGAATTAGCTGGAATCAAAGTTCCTGTTGAAGTCGGTATTATGCCCTGTACCAACTGCAATCAAATTAAACACATTACAGAATTGTCAGGACTAGAAATGCCAAGAAAGTTTGTCGACATCATGAATAAATATGCCAACAACAAAGAGGCAATGCGAGATGCAGGAATCGCCTATGCGGTTGATCAAATCGTTGATTTAGTTGCCAACGGAGTTGATGGCATTCACCTATACACCATGAATAACACCTACGTTGCTAAAAAGATTTGGGAGGCAACCCACTCATTATTTGAAGCTACAAACTATCAATTACAACACCCATTTCTATCTGGAAGTGAAAACCAATAAAAAAAGAGAGTGAACATAACTGTTCACTCTCTTTTTAGATACGCAGATTCTGCGATAATAATATTTAAATAAAATGAATGAAAGGACGACCGCCAGCGACGATTAATCCAATTACAATCACTAAAGCAAAAACCAAGATTAAGCTCATCACCAATCCAACAGTTAAAGACTTCTTAGTCTTTTGAGCATAAGCCATTTCAATCAAACCAATTAAAAAAATGGCTGATAGAACCTTCAAAATCGTGAACATGGCATCACGTTCAAAGGCTTTACTAAATAATACAATTCCCGTCACGATGAATACTAGATAAGATACTCTAGTGGCCATCATGTAAGGTTTAAAATTCTTCTTTTTACATAGTGCAGTAATCACCAAAGCAATTAGTAATACCGCAAAAATTAAATGAATCCATAAAAACATGGTTTCATACTCCCCCATTTATTTTTCTTTGTGTTCATAATCTTGATCAATTTCAGATTCATCAACAAACAAAGTTCCATCAGGGTTACGTAATGGTGTTAATGTACTTCCATATCCACCATATTCAACACCTGTTCTTTGGTCGATATAAATGGATACTCCTGTAAATGATTCTTCTACTAGTTTAAAACGTTTAGACAATTGATTTCCTCCTCGGATTAATTCAAAATGTGTCATGTTTAGCTTTATTGTACAAAATAAAATGATAATAATCAAAAAGACCAACATTTATGTTGGTCTTTTTACGTATTTATAAACAGATTAAATCATTTTACTTAAAAAACGTTGGGCGTTAGGGGTTTTTGGATTTTCGAAAAAGTCTTTAGGTGCTTGTTTTTCTTGAATCTTTCCTTCATCCATAAACCAAATTTCATCTGAAACATTCTTAGCGAATTCCATTTCATGGGTAACAATAATCATGGTCATGTCTTTCTTAGCCAAATCTTGCATAACACTAAGTACTTCACCAACTTTTTCAGGGTCTAGTGCTGAAGTTGGTTCGTCAAATAGAATTACCTCAGGATCCATGGCTAGCGCACGGACGATTGCGATACGTTGAGCTTGCCCACCTGATAGGCTGTCTGGGTATACGTTTGCCTTATCATCTAGACCAACTGTTTTAAGCAGTTCATGTGCTTTTTCTTCCGCATCTTCCTTGCTCATCCCCTTAACCTTAATGGGGGCCAGTGTGATGTTATCAATAACTGTCTTATTTTCAAACAAGTTAAAGCTTTGGAACACCATCCCGATGTGAGTTCTTAATTGAATTAATTCCTTTTCAGAACTACTTACTAAGTCTTTTCCATCCAATAAAATCTTTCCGGAAGTTGGTTCACCTAACATGTTAATGCAACGAAGGAAAGTACTCTTACCGGCACCAGAAGGACCTAAAAGTGAGATTACTTCACCCTTGTGTACTTCAGCGTTGATGTCAGAAAAGATGGTATTATTTTTAAATTTTTTGGTTAAATTTTCAATTTTAATCATTGGTTCCATGGCTAATCTTCCCTTCTAAGTGTTTCATAATTCTAGAAATTGTAAATGTGATTACAAAGTAAATAACCATAATGACAGCAATTGGCGCGACACCCAAGTAAGTATCAGCTTGAACGGCTCTCATTTGATACATTAGTTCTCCAACCCCAATTACAGATGCTAATGAACTATCCTTGATCAAAGTTACCAATTCATTACCAAGTGCAGGCCAAATGTTCTTGAACGCTTGAGGTAATACGATATATTGCATTGATTGTTTCTTGGATAAACCAAGTGATAATGCGGCTTCACTTTGACCGTCAGAGATAGAATTTATTCCACCTCTAATGATTTCGGCGACGTAGGCTCCAGAGTTAATTGAAATAGCGATAATTCCTGAAGTTAATGCTGGAACGTTAACAATAGTACCTAGGCCAAAATAGATAAACATAATTTGAACTAATTGAGGAGTTCCACGAATGAATTCGATGTAGCAAACAGCAATGGAATGTAATAGCCAGTTGTGACTTAATCTCATTAGTGCAAAAATGATTCCCAAAATGATACCAAAGAATACTGATACCACTGAAATAATCATTGTGTATTCAATTCCTGAGATAAAGAAGTTCTTGTATTGCCACATTGTCTCAAATTGTGATTGTGACTTGTTGTTAGTGATGTGTTTTGCAGCTGCTGGAACAAATTTCTTGGTGTATAGGTTATCTTTGTTAACCTTATCAATTGTCTTGTTAGCAGCGTTTTCTAGACTAGTAGCACCCTTGAAGAAGGCAATCTTGTTTGAGCTTTCTTGACCAGGCATCTTGGCGTCAATAATCTTTAGTCCTGGGTTGTGGGCTGCGTAAGCTTGCGCTACAGCAGTGTCTAGCGGAATGGCTGCGATTTTTCCTGACTTCAAAGCAAGAATTAAATCGTTGATGTTTTCCATTCCCTTTAGGTTAATGTTCTTGATACCCTTCTTCACAGCGTCATATTGTACTGATCCGATTTGAGCACCGATGGTCTTTCCTTGTAAGTCCTTGTATGACTTAATTTTCTTGTCATCGGAAGTGTTTAATACCAAACTCAATCCAGATGAGTAGTAAGTCTTACTGAAGTCGACACTCTTGGCTCTTTCAGGAGTTTCGTTCATCCCTGCAATAACCATATCAACCTTTTTGGTTTGAAGCGCAACTAGTAGTGAGTCAAATCCCATTGATTTAACCTTTAGTTTTACTCCTAAGTCTTTGGCAATGGCCTTACCTAATTCGATATCGGCACCGTAGACCTTTGAACCACCGTTATCTTTTCCAATAAATTCGTATGGAGGATAATCTGGGGCGGTTCCCATTACGATGTATCCTTTTTGCTTAATTTGTTGTAGTGAGTTATCGGAAGCTGATGCTTGAACACTTGGAACAGTAAATGCTGTCACGAATAGTGTTGCAATCATTAACAACATTGTAATTAACACGGAATGTTTCATTTTATTTTTCATGATTCATTTCTCCCTTTAATTTTTCTTTCGCTTTCTCAATCTGTTTATGAACTTCATCGAACCCAGTGGATCCATAACTCTTTCTTCTTTGAATTGCGACATGAGGTTTCAAATCTTCATATATGTCTTCTTCAAATAAGTCAGAATAGTTATGTAGTTGTTCTAATGATAAGTCCTGTAAGTAGCAATTTTCATTAATACATTTAGCCACCAATTCACCGGCGATACGATGAGCTTGCCTAAATGGTAATCCCTTGGCTGATAGATAATCAGCTAATTCTGTAGCGTTTGAGTAATCCTTTTCAACCGCTTGTAGCATTTTATCCTTATTAACATGCATCGTTGCAATCATTTCAGTCATTAATTGTAAGATTGGTTCAATGTTTTCAACTGTGTCAAACACCCCAGCCTTATCTTCTTGTAGGTCCTTGTTGTATGCCAGTGGTAGTGATTTCATCGTTGCTAGTAAGGCGTTTAGATGCCCATACACAACACCTGTCTTTCCCCTAATTAGTTCACACATATCAGGGTTCTTCTTTTGTGGCATGATTGAGCTTCCAGTACTGAAAGCATCTGATAATTCAACATACTTGAACTCGTAGCTAGACCATAAGCAAATTTCTTCGCATAGTCTTGATAAGTGCATCATTAGAATAGAAGCATTGCTTAGAAATTCAATGGCGAAGTCCCTATCTGATACGGCATCGATGGAATTATTGTAAGGTGAATCTAAGCCTAATTCGTTGGCGGTAAAGTGAGGATCGATTGGAAACGTGGTTCCAGCTAAGGCAGCTGCACCAATTGGTGACATGTTGGTGTGCTTTTGGTTGAATTCGAACCTGTCGTAGTCACGGTCTAACATTTCGTAGTAGGCCATTAGGTAATGGGCAAATGAAATTGGTTGAGCGTGTTGTAAATGGGTATATCCTGGCATGATGCTTTCTAAATTTTCATCGGCTAGGTTAACCAATTCACTTTGAAAACTCCTAATTAGTGCCATGATTTGTGGTAGACGTTTCTTTAGGTATAAATGAAAATCTAGTGCCACTTGATCGTTTCTTGAACGTGCTGTGTGAAGTTTTCCAGCGACCGCTCCGATTTTTTCGGTTAGCACTGTTTCGACATTCATATGAATGTCTTCGTTTTGGTAACTAAAATGAATTTTTCCTTCATTGAAATCTTCCTTAATCTCTTTTAAACCATTCACGATTTGGTCTTTTTCGGTTTCTGTGATGATACCAACGTGGCTTAACATGGTGGCGTGAGCAATTGATCCCTCAATATCTTCGTTTGCCATCTTGATATCAACATTGATTGAGGCACCGAGCCGCAAGAATAAATCGTTGGCGTCGCCGTTAAAACGACCGCCCCATAGTTTCTCACTCATCAGATTCACCTTCTAACTTGTTTTCAACTAGTACCTTTTCCTTTGTTTGTGTCTTCATAACGTCTTTCATGAAGTTCTTTTGTAAGTTCTTTTGTTTTACTTGTGATGCTACTTGAGTAGGTAGTCCCCATAGTTTGATGAAACCAACTGAAGCATTTTGATCAAATGAATCGGCAGCGGTGTAAGTTGCTAAGTCTTCATCATATAGTGATTCATCTGATTTAGAAGCTACTACGTAAACATTACCCTTAAATAACTTCACCTTAACTGTCCCACTAACAGTTTCTTGTGATGATTGGATAAATGACTTTAGTGACTTCATTAGTGGTGAGAACCATAATCCATTGTAAGTAAGATTAGCAACTTGTTGTTCAATCATTGGCTTGAAGTGGGCTAAATCTCTTTCCATAGTTAGGTTTTCCATTGCCTTGTGGGCTTTTAGTAATACGGTAGCACCAGGTGCTTCGTATACTTCTCTGGATTTGATTCCTACTAAACGGTTTTCAATGTGATCGATACGACCGACACCGTGTTCGCCGGCTGCGACATTAACCTTTTTGATAACGTCAACGAAGCTCATTTCAACGCCGTTAACTGCGACTGGCTTACCTTGTTTAAAGGTGATGTCCATGAATTCTGGTTGGTCAGGAGTTTCTTCAATTGGTTTAGTAATATCGAAGGCGTCTTCTGGAGCTTGGTTCCATGGATTTTCTAAAACACCACATTCATTGGCACGTCCCCAGATATTTGCGTCGATTGAGTATGGAGAATCTAAATCAATTGGAATATCGATGTTATGTTTCTTAGCAAATTCGATTTCTTCTTCTCTGTTCCAGTGCCATTGACGAACTGGAGTAACCACCGTCAATTTAGGATCTAGCGAATGAATAGCGACATCGAAACGAACTTGGTCATTTCCTTTACCGGTACATCCATGACAAATATATTCGGCACCTTCTTTATGAGCAATTTCAACTAGTTTTTGACTCATTAAAGGACGAGATAGGGCTGAGCTCAAAGGATATTCGCCCTCATACATAGCATTAGCATCCAATGCAGTTAATAGGAAATCTTCAGCGAATTCGTCTAATGCATCAACAACGTATGACTTGATGGCACCAACCTTTAATGCTTTTTCTTTAATTTGATTTAAATCTTTATGTTCACCGTAGTCCTCTCCAACATTAATGCAGCAAGCAATTACGTCAAAACCTTGTTCGATTAACCATGCAATTGAAACTGATGTATCCAATCCTCCGGAATATGCTAAAACGATTTTCTTTGATTGTTTCATGTGAAACATCCTCCTTTTTTGTATATAAACAATGAAATTTTTATTTCAACAGAGGACGATGTAACCGCGGTACCACCTCACTTCCTAACATCCTCGCGAATGCTAGCTCATAAAGTCAATGACTTCCGCGTTAACGCCGCCAACGTTTGCTTCTACTCATTTCGAAGCTCATTCACAAGTACGATTAATCAAATGTCATTATTAACTCTCATCAACGTTAATTTCTCTGTAAATGATTGGTTTGATTAAATTCTTGATCATCATGCAAATATTTATATAAAAAAATCCCCTAGGAATAAATCCTAGAGGACGACTAATCGTGGTTCCACCTCAGTTTCTGACATTCTCACGAACATCAGCTCATAAAGTTCATACAAACTTTAACGATAACGCGTTAACGGTGAATTCTACTCATTTCGAATTCAAACTCATAGGTACGATTTAATTAATGTCATCCTTAGCTCTCACCCGGCTTTGCTAAGTTCTCTGTAAATGACTGAATTAATTAAAATTCCTAATCACTGTTTTTAAAATTAATATTTATTTTTGGGTATAAAAAAATCCTCTTGGATAAAATATCCAAGAGGACGAATAAATCGCGGTGCCACCTCAATTCCTAGCATTCTCACGAATACTAGCTCGAGAAGTTATAATAACTTCAGCGTTAACGCCGCCAACGATTTTTTCTACTCATTTCGAAAAATGACTCTCAGGTACGATTTAACTATCGTGCTACCCACTCTCATAACCGCGGACTCCCTGTGAAACACTCAATAATTAAAATTCCTGTTCAACGTCTTCTTTGATTGTCACTTATACTAATACCATATTAGAAAAAATGCAACACTTTAATTTTATTCTAATGAATCCCAAGGGGCTAATTCGACCGGAGATTGGCTCAACAGTGCGATTTTATCATTAGATAAATATTTTTTATTTATTACGATTTCATATACATATTCGTTCATCCAACCATCATCCATGATGAAATATCCGTTAACACCATTCTTTGATCCCCATGAATTTTCCACTTTCCATTTAGTTGGTTTATCATCGACTAAATCGACACCGGTTAATGCAGTGGCGTGTGAAACGTTAGCTTCATGGTATTGTAGACGTTCTTTTTTGCTCATTGATAAATCAACGTCAAAAAGTTCGTCGTAATGGTATAGGTTTTCAGCTAGGAAACCTTTTTTTCGGTCAGATTGACGCGCAATGTCGTTAGCGAACCAAACAGCTTGACCGTCCTTTAATTGTGCAATTGCGACATTTTTTAGGTCTTCCATTGGTAGGTTCAAGAATTCAATCTTTCTACCATCAACCACGTTTTCTTGGGCTGATAATCGATACATCTTGTCGTATTCCTTGTCAGGAGAGTTACTTAAGACAACATAATCGTCTAAATCAGAATCTGATAGATACTTTTCATAAAATGATTTAGGCGTTAAATTACGATCAATGTGATAATTGTCATTATCATCCCTATATTCAAAGTCAAACGTCTTTGGTGGTACTCCAAGGGAGTATGCAGCAATCTTGTAAACTTCAGCTAGCATTTGTTCTCTAGCATCGTGGATGTCTTCTTCAGACACTCCGTCGTTTACCATGTTACGTAGCTTGTATGCATCATTTCTAAGTTTGTAATTCAAAATTGATTTCAAGTCACCAGTACTTTCAGAAACATTCGTTTCACTGAACGCAGATGTTGGCACAACCCCGTATTTTTGTACTAATGATACGGCCATCGCCCATTGACCACCATCTGCACCTGGTCCCACTTCTAGGAAGTATTGAACGGTTCGGTCATCTAGTGGTTTGTCCGCAGTGTTTACGATGCGGTCATAAAAGATGTTAGCACGTTCAATCTTATCCCAGAAGAATAGATAGTTTTGTGATAATTCGAAGTCTTTGACGTTGTACTTAGCGCCAAATTGGTGCTTTAAGGTGTTTAATAACGCAAACATCCAGCAACGACCGGATTGTTTTTGGTTGGACACCTTACCAGTCTTCACTTCAACAGAAAAGACAGGATTTAGTTTTTCAGTGGCTGTCTCATCGTATGAAACATTGCCAATTCCATTTTGTGTTACGGTTCTTTCCAAAATCGCATTGGTAGGATTTTTTTCGTAGGCCGCACGTAATTCTCTTAGATCTTGCTCGGTAATTTTTGTTTCAGTCATTATCTACGTCCTCCTTATACCGCTGCCCAAGGGTCTAAATCGACTGGGGTTTGTGCTAGTAATTGTCTTTGCGAATCGGTTAGGTACTTCTTATTGACGATTACTTCGAAGACGTTATTGTCCATCCAGTTATCGGCCATTACGAAGTAACCCTTTTCGCCGACTTTTTCACCCCATGAGTTTTCGACCTTCCACTTAGTTGGTTTGTCGTCGACAATGTCGACACCAGTAAGTGTCATCGCGTGGTTAGGAATGTTGTCATAGTAATCCAAACGTTGGGCCTTGTCCATGTTCATGTCGATATCAAACAATTCAGCACGGCGGTATAAATCATCGTCTAAAAGACCATTTTGGCGGTCTGATTGTTCGGTCACGGTGTTGGCAAACCAGACAGTTTCGCCATCCTTTAATTGCGCAATCGCCGCATCCTTTAACACGTCCATTGACATGTTTAAGAATTCAACTTGGCGACCACCAACGACGTTTTGACCGGCCTTGTTACGGAATAATTGTTCCATTTTACGGTTAGGATAGTTACCTAAAACAACGTAATCATCTAAATCAATTTCGAAGTATTTATCGAAGAATTGTTTAGGTGTTATGTCTGCATCTACATGGTAGTTTTGCTTATCATCACGGTATTCAAAGTCAAATGTTTCACGTGGAACACCACATGCAAAACCAGCAATTCTATAGACTTCTTTTAGCATTTCCTTACGTTTTTCAGCAATCTCGGCGTCACTGTTACCGGAATGAATCATATCACGTAATACCATTGCGTCACGACGTAACTTACGGTTCAATACTTCCTTTAAATCGGATGTATCTTCGGTTACGTTGCTTTCAGGAAAGGCCGAAGTTGGCATTACACCGTACTTTTGAACTAGTGCAACGGCCATCCCCCATTCACCACCATCTGCACCCGGTGCAGCTAAGTAGCAGCGAAGTTCGCGATCATCGAAAGGCTTATCAGCAGTATCGATAATGCGATCGTAAAAGATGTTGGCACGTTCTACCTTATCCCAGAAAAATAGGTAACTTTGTGATAGTTCAAAGTCTTTTACGTTGTAGCGTTTCGCAAAGTCGTGTTTTAAAACGTTTAACAATGAGAATAGCCAGCAACGTCCTGACCTTTTTTGGTTTGATACCTTACCAGTATCTATTTCTACAGAGTATGTGTGGTTTAGTTTGGCCACTACTCTGTTATCTTTGGCGGTATTGTTAATGCCGTTTTTCATAACGGAACGTTGTAATACCTTGTTTTTTGGATCACTGTCATATTTTTCGCGCATTGCGTCAAAGTCGGCCTGCGTTAACTTAGTATGAGCCATTAATTACACCCCTAATTAGCTTATTAATCAGTACTCCAACCGATAGTCTTATCGAATTGAATACGACCGTTTGCTTCATCATCCATCGCTTGATTGATAACGTCAAAGGCCTTTTCTAGTTGTTCTTCGGTAATTACCAAAGGTGGTTGGAATCTAAGCACGTTGCCCCTAACGGTAATCATGATTACCCCTAGTTCGAACATACGATAGATTAGTTTTGTCGCTACTTTAACGTCAGCTTTTCCGGTCTTTGGATCGACGATATCAATTCCACCGTCTAGTCCGTACATTCTAACGTCGCCGACAAAATCATACTTCTCTTTCATTCTATCAAAGAATACTTTTGATTTAACACCTAAACGCTCACTACGTTCTAGTAGATGTTCGTCTTCGATGACGTCGATTGTGGCCATGGCAGCCGCTGTGGTAACAGGGTTTCCAGCGGTAGTGTACACGTTTGCGGGTGCATCTAGAGATTCGATAATTTCTTTTTTACCGATTACCGCACTAAGTGGTAAACCAGAAGCTAGCGACTTTCCAACGGTCATAAGGTCAGGATAAATTCCGTCAAATTGTTGAATTGACCACCATTTACCGGTACGGCCCATCCCTTGATTGACCTCATCAATTGCAAATAGGATGCCGTGTTCGTGGGCAAATTCGTATACTTTCTTTAGGTACTTTTCTGGTGCTTTAACGATTCCGCCATCACCTTGAATTGGTTCAATCAAGATGACCGCAACTTCGTCAGCAGGTAAATATGTATCAAATGGTAGCTTAAATTCTTCAAACATGCGGTCTACGAATTCGTCTTCTGTTTCATATGGTTCGCGGTACCATGGACTTGGGAATGGCACTTTATAGAATCCACTCATTAATGGGCCCATCTTACGATTCATGTTCAAACTAACGCCAGAAGCACTCATTGAACCGTATGTAGAACCGTGATATGCTCCAGTAAAACTAACAACGTCTTGGCGACCGGTATAGCCACGGGCAAACTTGATTAGCGCGTCATTGGCGTCTGATCCAGAGTTCCCCCATGATAATTCAGCCGGACCATCGATTGGTGCTAGTTCGGTCAATCGTTTGGCCAGTTGAGCTGCCGGTAAGTTGGCGAAGTACGCCGGAGTATATTGGATTAGCTTTTGAGCCTGTTTGGTGATTGCATCAACCACATGCGGATGACTATGACCAGTATTCGTTGAGGATGCGCTCGCTAATAAATCAATGTATTCGTTTCCTTCGACGTCCTTTAAAATCGCACCTTCACCCGATTCAATTACCATATCAAAGTATTTGATACGTGAAGCTGATGCGAAACTTTCGTCTTCGTCATGCAAAATTTCTTGATTTTTCATATTGAACACCTCATTCCATATATTTATTAGAAAACGATTAATTTCTAATCGTTTTCTAATTTAATTGTCATTAATTATATCTGACTGATTAGAGTTGTCAACATGTGGATAACTGATTTGAACGTTACATTTAAATTAAATCAATCGATTTAGCTTGATATTTCTGTATTTACTGGTAAATTATAATATATATATGAGAATTTTTTTACATTCCCAGGAGGAAACGATATGAAAAAGAAAGTCGCCGCTGCATTTGCAGCTGTGGGTGCCGTATTTTTAATCGGTACTACCGTCCATGCATCCGCTAAACAAACATACACTAACCGAAGCGAATTCGTTAACGTCTACAAATATGGAAAATTACGTCACGGTCGTCACACAATGATGAGATACCGTTACTTCAAGAGAATTGGTCACATGCATGTGGGTAACCGCGTTCGTTTCAACGGATTAAACTTCCTATTCTTACCAAAATTAGGTGGTTATGTTCCTGAATACCAATTAAAGCTTGTCAAACCCGTTAAAAAGGTAAAAAAAGCCAAGCAAGTTCTTGTAAAACATAAGAAGACTACAAAGAAGAATAAAGCTAAAAAAGAAGTTAAGAACATGGTTATCACTGATACCAGCGCTTCAGGTTTAAGCCTAAGTAACCGTATGCTTGATGATTCAGCAGTTGCTCAACCAAAACAAAACGTTACTGCTACTAAACAACAAGCAAATCAGGATGTTGTAAAACCTAAAAAAGAAATGGTTAAACCCGAAGAATCAAGACGTCCAATCATCGATCACCACGATGATTTGAATCAATCACGTGATAACGATCAAAAGGTAACTCAAAACAATACCACAGATGGTTCAGGTACTGCTCTAAACAACAGCGCAGCTGCTACTACCACTTCATCAGTAAGTGACGGTACAACTAGTACCGCATCAAACAATAAATAAATAACCAACAAAAAAGCGTTGAATTTAATTCAACGCTTTTTTATTTTGTAAATCATTAATGTTGTAACGCTGTGTGGCATTTCCGGACCATGGGAATGAATACACAACTCCTAATACTTTTCTTTGTTCCACAAATCCCCAATAACGGCTGTCATTTGAGATTGATCGATTATCACCTAAAACGAAGTACATCCCTTTAGGAACAACCTTTTCATCTTGGTCATCTACCCATTTTTCTCTGGATAACTTGGTAATATCCCAGTTCTTTATGACATCATTTTGAAATTTGTAGCGTGTTCCCACGCCCACCTGTTGCTTACTAATATAGTTTTGCTTGTAGAGCTTGTTATTGATGTATAGCTTCCCGTTTTTATAAACGATTTTATCGCCAGGCATCCCAACTACACGCTTTACGTAGTATGTAGTGGCGAGTTTGGTAGGATCCTCGCCGAAAGCGTCAAACACAATCACGCTATTGCGTTTAATCTCTGCTTGTTTCATCACCAAGATTCGTTGTCCCGTATGTAAGTTGGGGTCCATCGAATGGCCATCAACCTTAACTACGGTCGCGAAACTCTTGATAGCAAACCAGGCCAGTACCAAGAATAACAGGTAGATAACCCATGATAATAAACTCTTTTGTTTTGCAGTTAATTTCATGGATTAAATTCCCCTCTACTTAGCTAGATCATTAACGTTATGACGGTGCTTAGCAGTACCTGACCATGGGAATAACTTTGCTACTCCCAATACCTTAGATTTCTTTACGAATCCCCAGTAACGACTATCGTTTGAGATGCTTCTGTTATCACCTAATACAAAGTATTCACCCTTTGGTACTACCTTTGAATTTTGGTTGTATACCCATTTAGTGCTGGATAAACTTGAGATACTCCAGTTCTTAATTTGATTGTTAGTATCGAAGTATCTAGTACCAACATTTAGTTCCTTTTTACTAATAAAACTTTGGTCAGCGACCTTATTATTAACGTATAGTTTCCCATCTTTATATGAAACAGTATCACCTGGCAAACCAATAACACGTTTTACATAATAGTCCTTAGCAGTGGCATTAGGATCTTCTCCATGAGCGTCAAAAATGATGACACTATTACGTTTAATATCAGCTTGCTTTAATACCAACATCTTTTCTCCGTTGTATAGGTTTGGATCCATCGAATGGCCATCAACGGTTGCCATCGTAAAGAAGTGGGCAATTGTAAAGTAAATACCTCCTAGTACAACTAAATAAATTAGCCAACTAAAGCATTCTCTTAAAAAATTATTTTTTGTCTTTTTGGTAGAATTTTCCATTTTTCGTTACTCCTAACTTTGATAACCCCATTGTATCATTATTTCATAAATTGTTTTAAATAATTTCCTTGTGATAAATTATACTTATAAGTATAATTTAATTGTTAATATTTTAATTAAATGATAAAAAGGAATGACTAAACATTAATAAAATCGGAAAATTAAATATACATAAGAACATCATCGCGGCATTTCTGGTATGGTTCCTATTGTCCGTACTTTGGGGAATGTTCAATATTGACAAAGAAGCAATGTCCTTACATGTGATTTTAAAAGCAAACTTTGTAACCGCAATCCCACAAATGCTAATTTTCATCGAAGTTGCAATACTATACATAATCATTTCCATGTTACGTACCAGAATCTTCTTAGCATTTCTATCCATTTACACCGTCTATATTGACGCTTTAAATCTGTCTGCTGTGTTTGTATACATAATTGATGGAAGCTACTTCTACGCCGCTTTTTGGGCGTTTATGTGGGTACTACTAACAACTTCCATTGTATGCTTTACTGTGGCAGCAAATCATTCGATTTTAAAGCATCGATCTGTAAAAGTTCAACGTCAAAATAAATCTGAATACTTAAAATATCAATTCACACTATTAAAAAACGTCTTGATTCCTGGAATCATCTCATCATTTTTATACACGATTTTAAATAGTTGTATTCGATAATAAAAAAGCCGTCTAAACAATGTTTAGACGGCTTTTAACTTTATCTATTTTTTGATTTTAGCAATTTTACCTTGTTGAATGTAAACACCTAAAATAGCAACATCTGAAGGGTTCACCCCTGAAATTCTAGAAGCTTGAGCCACAGTACGTGGTCTAATCTTTTCTAGTTTTTGACGAGCTTCGGTAGCTAAACTGTCGATTGCATCATAATCGATATCATCTGGAATTTTCTTAGCTTCCATCTTCTTCATACGAGCAACATTTTCTTCGGCCTTCTTGATGTATCCGGCGTACTTAGTTCTAATTTCAACTTGTTCGACTACACGACGACCCAATGGCTTGTCGGCAGGTTCGATGAACTTCAACAATGTGTTATAAGTTACATATGGACGACGTAAGAATACAGATGCCAAGATACCATCCTTAAGTGGCTTATCGCCATGAGCTTCAACGAATTCGTTTACTTCATCACTTGGTTTGATACGAGTGTGATCTAAGCGGTCTAATTCGTTAATAACGGCCTCTTTCTTTTCTAAGAACTTGTTATATCTTTCATCAGAAATTAGACCTAATTCATGACCCTTTTCAGTTAGACGGAAATCAGCATTGTCGTTTCTAAGAAGTAAACGATATTCAGCACGACTAGTTAGTAAACGGTATGGTTCGTTAGTTCCCTTAGTTACTAAGTCATCCACTAGCACACCAATGTATGCTTCGTTACGTTTTAGAACCATTGGTTCCTTACCTTGAGCGCGTAGTGCGGCATTGATTCCGGCATATAGACCTTGTCCAGCGGCTTCTTCGTATCCTGAAGTACCGTTAGTTTGACCGGCAGTGTATAGGTTCTTAACAATCTTAGTTTCAAATGTTGGTTTTAATTGATATGGTGCTACGACATCATATTCGATGGCGTAACCAGGTCTCATCATTTCAGCGTGTTCTAGTCCAGCAACACTGTGTAACATCTTTTGTTGTACTTCTTCTGGAAGAGAAGTTGAAAGACTATCACAGTAGTATTCGTTTGTTTCACGACCTTCAGGTTCCAAGAAAACTTGGTGTCTGTTCTTGTCAGCAAAACGAACAATCTTATCTTCGATTGATGGACAGTAACGAGGTCCAACTCCTTCAATCACACCGGTAAACATAGGTGCACGGTCTAGGTTGTCACGAATGATTTGATGAGTGTGTTCATTGGTGTAAGTTAACCAACATGATAGTTGATCCTTAACTGGAATGTACTTGTCATCAGGAGTTTCAAAACTGAAGTGGTTAACTTCTTCATCCCCTGGTTGTTCTTCCGTCTTAGAGAAATCAATGGTACGACCGTTAACACGTGGAGGTGTACCGGTCTTGAAACGCTTCAATTCAAAACCTAATTCCTCTAGATTTTCTGATAGCTTCAATGCTGGTTGAGAATTGTTTGGACCTGAAGAATATCTTAGTTCACCAATGATAATTCTTCCACGAGCTGCTGTTCCGGCACAAATAACCGTTGTTTTGGAGTAGTACTTAGCACCTGTGAAAGTCACGATCCCCTTGCAGACACCATCTTCAACGATTAATGAATCAACAATTCCTTGTTTTAAATCCAAATTAGGTTGATTTTCGATAGTTTCTTTCATTGCACGGTGGTAAGCATGTTTGTCAGCTTGCGCACGTAATGCACGAACGGCAGGACCTTTACCAGTGTTTAGCATTCTCATTTGCACGTAAGTCTTATCGATATTTCTACCCATTTCCCCACCTAGTGCATCGATTTCTCTTACAACGGTTCCTTTGGCTGGTCCACCAAGTGATGGATTACATGGCATGAATGCAACCATGTCCAAATTAATTGTTATTAACATTGTTTTGTTTCCCATTCTGGCTGAAGCAAGCGCAGCTTCACTACCAGCATGACCGGCACCAACGACGATAACGTCGTATTCACCGGCATCGTATTGGATATTTTCTTCGCTTACGATTTGGCTCATTTGTTTTCCTCCATTAAAAATGTTTCACATGAAACAATTGACTATTTTCCTAGACAGAATTGGCTGAATAGTTGATCTAATAGCTCACCGTTGTAGCTATCACCAGTAATTTCACCAAGTGATTCCCAACATGCGTGCATGTCCATTTGAACTAAATCAACCGGTAGACCTTCATCCAATCCGTTAATTACGCTATTTAATGATTCTTTTGCATTGTGTAACAAACTAACGTGTCTGGCGTTTGTAACCATAACGTCGTTTTGTGAGCTTTCAATTCCTTGGGTAAAGAATAGCTTAGCAATCATTTCCTCAAGTGGTTCAGTTCCATTGTCTTGAATGGCAGAAGTAGTGATCATGTTTTCTGCACCGACTAAGTTCTTAACCTCTTCAACATCGATTTGTTGAGGTAAGTCGGTCTTGTTCAAAATCACGATTCGTTTGGAATCGTTGGTTAATTCGATTAATTGACGATCTTCGTCAGAAAGTTTTTCAGAATAGTTCAATACCAATAGCACTAAATCTGAACTTGCAATGGCCTTTCTTGAACGTTCCACACCAATTTTTTCCACCTTATCTTCGGTTTCACGGATTCCGGCAGTATCAACTAATTTCAAAGGAACACCCTTAACGTTCACGTATTCTTCCAACACGTCACGTGTGGTTCCTGGAACATCTGTAACGATGGCCTTATCTTGGTGTAACAAGTGGTTTAAGATACTTGATTTACCAACATTTGGGCGACCAACGATAGAAGTAGCAAGTCCATCCCTTAGAACTTGTCCTTGCTTGGCAGTTTCTAGTAGTTTTTCAACCTTAGATTTTAAATCAACCGCATTTTCCCTCAATAACTTAGAAGTCATTACTTCGGCATCGTCATATTCAGGATAATCGATGTTAACTTCGACATTTGCTAAAACGTCCAAAATTTGTTGTCTAAGCATTCTAATTAGTCTTGAAAGGTTTCCTTCAAGTTGGCTTTCAGCAGCCTTCATAGAGCGGGTAGTTTTGGCGTCAATAACATCCATGACCGCTTCTGATTGTGAAAGGTCAATTCGTCCATTCAAGAATGCACGTTTAGTAAATTCACCCGGTTCAGCAAGACGGGCACCATAACTTAAAATCAATTGAAGAATAGTGTTAGTGGCCAAGATACCACCGTGACAGTTAACCTCAATCACGTCTTCACATGTGTAAGTCTTTGGTGCTCTCATTACTGATACCATTACTTCGTCAACGTCTTCGTTAGTGTCTGGATCAAAGACATGACCATAGTTAATGGTGTGTGAGGCAACCTTGTTTAAGTCCTTGCCTCGATAAATTTTACTAATCACCTTTAAAGCGTCATCCCCACTGATTCTAACGATGGAGATCCCCCCTTCACCAGGTGGTGTTGAAATCGCTGCGATTGTATCAAAATCTGTGGTCGTTGCCATGTTCCTCTTCCTTTCTTAATTATCAAAATCCGTTTTGTGGCCTAGCGCACAAAAAAAGTGCCCACTCCACGCCAAAAAAACTCAGCATGGATAAAGCACTTTGACTACTTCATCTATCTCTGATAAGAATGATACCTTATATAATAAAAACTTTATCCGGTTTTGTCAATTTATATGACTATCCTTGTGGTTCTACAACGACAGCACGGTAAGGTTCGCGACCTGATGAGAATGTGTTGACGTATAGACTGTCTTCTAGTTGGTTATGAATAACCTTTCTTTCGAAGGAAGGCATTGGATCTAGGTATACCGGTTGTCCTGTTGCGACAGCTTCTCTGGCTGTTTTTTCAGCTAATTTCTTTAAAATTTCAGTACGGCGGTGACGGTAATCGGCTGTATCTAGTTGAATTGATAAACGGCTGTATCCGATGTGGTTCAAGTAGATTTGTGCCAAGTTTTGTAAAGCATTGATGGTTAGTCCATGTTTACCAATTAGTAGACCTTCTTGTTCAGTCTTGAAATTAATACGAGCGAACTTACGGTTAATAATCTTAGGTTGTAATTCGGCTGAAACGCCCAATTCTTCAACAATTGGCTTCAAATAAGCCACTAAATCTTCCATGGCTTGTTCATTTGAATGATAACGTTTCTTAGTTTCTGTTGTTTCTTCTGATTGGTTGTTAATCTTAATGTTTTTTGTTGGTGTTGCTGCGATTTCTTGAGTGTTTGATGCATTTTCATTGTTTTTAACGTCGATTTCGACGATTGCATCACGTTTTCCGATTCCAAAAAAGCCTTTACGGTTTGTTTGAACAATGTTGATTTCAGCATTGCTCTTATCAACGTTTAGTGACTTTAGTCCTTTCTCGATCGCTTCACTGACTGTTTTAGCAGTAAATGTTGACATGTTGGGACTCCTTTTAAAAATAAACTATGTTATTAATAATATCACAAAATAGCGGTTCAATGATACACAAAAAAAGCGTCTGATTATAAAATCAGACGCTTTTTTATTATTTACGACGAGATTTTTTAGCTTTGCGAATTGCTTTTTCAACATTACGCTTGTGTTGCTTTTCAGCACGAAGCTTTTCTTCTCGTTCTCTTTGAATCTTCCAAGGATTTTGAATAAACAATGTTTGTACAGCTTGGAAGGCATTTGTTACTACCCAATAAATTGAGATCGCAGCAGGAATATTTAATGCCATGAAGAAAATGATAACGGGCATTCCGAACATCATTCCTTTTGTCATCCCATTTTGCTCAGGTTGTGACTTCATTGCTAGCCATGAACTAATGAAAGTAAATACGGCGGCTAGAACCGGCATAATAAAGTATGGGTCTTTGTGTCCTAATTGTAACCATAGGAAATGACCTGACTTCAAAACATCTGTACGCCAGATAGCTTGGTATAAGGCCCACAAGATTGGCAATTGAACTAGTAGTGGTAAACAACCAGCAACAGGATTAACTCCTGCTTCAGCATAAAGCTTTTGTTGTTCTTCACGAAGTAACTTAACTGTTTCAGTATCCTTTGATGAATACTTCTTTTGAAGTTCCTTTAACTTAGGTTGTATTTCTTGCGTCTTCTTCATACTCTTGGTTTGATAAATCATCAAAGGCAAGATAATGATACGAACGATGATGGTAAAAGCAACGATACCCATTCCGTAATTTGAACCAAAGAATTTAGCTAACCAAATGATGGCTCTTGAGAAATTAAGTACGATAACTCCATCCCATAGACCGGTACTGCGTGAAGTAATTGGTTTATTACTACATGCAGTCAAGAAAAATACCAATCCTAAAATTGAAGTAAGTGAAAGATACTTTTTAAATTTTTTCATTAGTCTTCTCCCTCAACATAATCAGAATCAAGCAAGTTTGCTAATTTTAAAACATGCACCATATTCTTCTTAACTTCTTCCATTGATAGTTGGTCGGCTCTTGGACGAGCAATAACCAAGAAATCAACGTCTTGTCTTAGATATGGCTTTAATTCAGTCAAACTTTGTCTAACTCGTCTTTTAACCCAGTTTCTGTGAACAGCATTCCCAATCTTCTTACCAACTGAGATACCAACTCTAAAATGGGGTTGATCAGGCTTTTCCATTTGATAAATGACAAAAGTCCGATTAGCAACTGAATTATGTTTTTCAAAAACATTTTGGAATTCTGCTTCTTTTTTGACGCGATATGACTTACGCATAATCCATCTCCATTAAATTTTGTTCAATATAATGAAAAAGACCACTGAATGGTCAGTGGTCTATACAGTCAATGACTTTCTACCTTTTTTACGACGGCGAGCTAAAACTTTACGACCGTTGCTAGTGCTCATACGACTACGGAAACCGTGAGTACGTGCGTGCTTACGTTTCTTTGGTTGGTAAGTTCTCTTCATTACTAACCCTCCCTTATATATTTTGTGTGTTTCTTTTCTATGTCAAATACATTTCCTAAACATAATACCATAAAAAAATTAATGATGAAACATAAAAATCAAATTCTTTCCCTAAAGGGATCCATTTTTTATCCACATTTCAATTTGTTTCATACACATTTTTAGATTTTTCCTGTTGATTAAAATTTTGCAATTAACAGTCTTTTCCACAAGTTTTCCACAAGTAAACAACCTGTTATTAGAATTATTCACAAGTTGTGCATAACTTTTTGTTTTTATTGATATATCAGTTATACTTACCTGTGGATTATTAACATTTTTCTGTGGAAAACTAAAAAATGAGATGATTTTAATCAAGTTATCAACAGGTTGTGGAAAATAAAATTAACAGGGTGTGAAACAATTATACACAAGTAAATGTGCTTGTGGAAAACTTTTTTTTTTAATGGTAAAATTACTAAAGATTTTTAACGGGAGGAAATGATTC